>DATHBF010000001.1:0-2413 GCA_035296285.1 Pyrinomonadaceae bacterium
CCACACCATCGAAGTCCTTCTGGACCACGAGGGCGGCGAGTGCCGCGTGGACGGGCTCTACATCGTCGGCGAGGGGCAGCACGCCGACACGCACTCGCTCATCGACCACCGCGAGCCCCACTGCGCGAGCCGGCAAACTTATAAAGGCATCCTCGACGGCCGCTCGCGCGCCGTCTTCAACGGCCGCGTCTTCGTCCGCCCCGGCGCCGGAGGGACGGACGCGCAGCAGAGCAACAAGAACCTTCTGCTCTCGCCCGAGGCGAGGGTGGACACGAAGCCGCAGCTTGAGATCTTCGCCGACGACGTGAAGTGCTCGCACGGCGCGACCGTCGGGCAGCTCGAAGAGGAGGAGCTGTTCTACCTCCGAAGCCGCGGCCTGCACCCGGACCTCGCGCGCAACCTCCTGACCTACGGCTTCGCCGAGGAGATAGTCGCGCGCATCGAGTTCGCCTCCATCCGCTCGCAGCTCGACGAGGCGATATTGAACCGGCTGCGCGCGCGGCTCGAAGTCTGAGAGAGCTTAAAGAGATGATTGCGACCGAGAAGATTATAGAAGCGAGCGCTCCGGCCTGGGACGTTGAGCGCGTCCGCGAAGACTTCCCCGTGCTGAGTCAGACGGTGAACGGCAAGCCGCTCGTCTACCTCGACAACGCGGCTTCGGCCCAGGTCCCCCGCATCGTCATCGAGCGCGGCGCGAAGTACCTGCGCGAGGAGCACTCGAACATCCACCGCGGCGTCCACTACCTGAGCCAGCGGGCGACGAGCGCCTACGAGGGCGCGCGCGAGAAGGCCCGCCGCTTCATCAACGCGCGGGAGGCGCGCGAGTGCATCTTCGTCCGCGGCGTGACGGAGGGCATCAACCTCGTCATGCACGGCTACGGGCGCAAGTTCGTCGAAGAGGGCGACGAGGTCGTCGTCTCCGAGATGGAGCACCACTCGAACATCGTCCCCTGGCAGATGCTCTGCGAGGAGAAGGGCGCGCGCCTGCGCGTCATCCCGATGAACGACGACGGCGAGCTTCTCCTCGACGAGCTCGACGGGCTCCTGAACGAGCGGACGCGGATGGTCTGCGTCGGCCACGTCTCTAACTCGCTCGGCACCGTCAACCCCGTCAAGGAGATCGCCGCGCGGGCGCACAAGGTCGGGGCGGTCGTGCTGGTGGACGGGGCGCAGGGCGCGCCGCACGTCAAAGTTGACGTGCAGGACCTCGACTGCGACTTCTACGCCGTCTCGGGCCACAAGATGTTCGCGCCGACGGGCAGCGGCGTCCTCTACGGCAAGGCCGAGCTTCTGGAGAAGATGAACCCGTTCGTCGGCGGCGGCTCGATGATCCGCACCGTCACTTTCGAGCGGAGCACCTACGCCGCCATCCCCGACAAGTTCGAGGCCGGCACGCCGGCCATCGCCTCGCAGATCGGGCTCGGCGCCGCCATTGATTATCTTACGGGGCTCGACCGCGCCGCGGCCCACGCGCACGAGCAGGAGCTTCTTCGATACGCGACCGAAAAGCTGCGCGCCATCGAGGGCGTCCGCATCATCGGCAACGCGCGCGAGAAGGCGAGCGTGCTGGCCTTCGTCATCGAGGACGTGCACCCGCACGACGTGGGCACCATCCTCGACCAGGAGGGCATCGCCATCCGCGCCGGCCACCACTGCGCCCAGCCCGTCATGCAGCACTTCCGCGTGCCCGCCACGGCCCGCGCCTCCTTCGCCTTCTACAACACGCGCGAAGAGGTCGAGAGCCTCGCGGCGGCCGTGCAGAAAGTCATCGAGGTCTTCGGCTGAATGTCAGAACTGAGCGAGCTTTACCAGCAGGTCATCCTCGATCACAACAAGAAGCCGCGCAACTACCGCGAGCTTGAGACGGCCAACCGCGTCGCCGAGGGGCACAACCCGCTGTGCGGCGACCAGCTCACCGTCTACCTGCGGACGGAGGATAACGCGGTCGCCGAGGTCAGCTTCGTCGGCTCGGGCTGCGCCATCTCGAAGGCTTCGGCCAGCATGATGACGCAGACGGTCAAGGGGATGACGCGCGAGGAGGCGCAGACGCTCTTCGACGAGTTCCACCGCATGGTGACGGGCGAGCTGGACGAGGAGTCGGAGCCGAACCACCTCGGGCGGCTGAAAATCTTCGCGGGCGTGCGCGACTACCCGGCGCGCGTCAAGTGCGCCAGCCTCCCGTGGCACACGATGCGCGCGGCGCTCGAAGGCGAAGAGGTCGCGACGACCGAGAACCTCGGGCCTGATTTGACGCAGGCCGCGCAGACGGAGTGAGGGGGGCCGCCCTTCGGCGGCCAGGCACACTATTTAGAAAAGGCCCGGCGTCACGGCGACGCCGGGCCTTTTCCTTGCTGCCTTTAAGCCTGCAAGCGGATGGGGTCAATGTCCGGGTTAATGGGCTCCCTCCACTCGG
>DATHBF010000002.1:0-9879 GCA_035296285.1 Pyrinomonadaceae bacterium
AGTCGACGTGCGCGTAGTGGCGGTTCGGCGTCTCGTACTCGACGTGGGCCGTGGCGATGGTGATGCCTCTGGCCTTCTCCTCCGGCGCGTTGTCGATGGAGTCGAAGGCGCGGACCGTGATCTTCGGGTTGTGCTTGGCCAAAACCTTCGTGATGGCGGCCGTCAAAGTCGTCTTCCCGTGGTCGACGTGCCCGATGGTGCCGATGTTGACGTGCGGCTTCGACCGGTCGAATTTCTCCTTCGCCATTGTTCTCTCTCGCTCCTCTTGATTAATCGTTATCTATTTCGCGACGCCCTGCACCTTGGCGATGACCTCTTCGGCGATGTTGCGCGGCGCCTGGTCGTAGCGCTCGAAGTGCATGGTGGATGTTGCGCGGCCCTGCGTCATCGAGCGCAGGTCGGTCGTGTAGCCGAACATCTCCGAGAGCGGGACGTAGGCCGTGATGACCTGCGCGCCGCCGGGCCTGGGCTCCATCTTCTCGATCTGGCCGCGGCGGCGGTTCAGGTCGCCGTTGACAGAGCCCATGTACTCCTCGGGGGTCACGACCTCGACGCGCATGATGGGCTCCAGGAGCACCGGCTTGGCCTTCTTGACGCCGTCCTGGAAGGCCAAGCTTCCGGCGATGTGGAACGAGCGCTCGTCGGAGTCCACCTCGTGGTAGGAGCCGAAGACCAGCTTGACGCGGATGTCCACCAGCTCGTAGCCGGCGAGGAAGCCGCGCTCCATCGCGTCGCGGACGCCCTCCTCGATGGGCTTGATGAACTCGCGCGGGATGACGCCGCCCGTGATGTTGTTCTCGAAGACGAAGCCTTCGCCGGGGGCCGGCTCAAGCTCAAGCTCGGCGTGGCCGTACTGGCCGCGGCCGCCGGTCTGGCGCTTGTAGCGCTCGACGCCCTTGGCCGGCTGCGTGATGGTCTCGCGGTAGGCGACCTGCGGCTTGCCGACGTTGGCCTCCACCCCGAACTCGCGCTTCATGCGGTCCACGATGATTTCCAGGTGCAGCTCGCCCATGCCGGCGATGATTGTCTGGCCGGTCTCCTGGTCGGTCGAGACGTTAAAGCTGGGGTCTTCCTGCGCCAGACGCGAGAGCGCGGTGCCGAGCTTGTCCTGGTCGGCGCGCGTCTTGGGCTCGACGGCGACGCGGATGACGGGCGCCGGGAACTCCATCGCCTCAAGGATGACGGGCTTGTTCTCGTCGCAGACCGTGTCGCCGGTCGTGACCTGCTTCATGCCGCCGATGGCGATGATCTCGCCGGCCGACGCGTCCTCGATGTCCTCGCGGTTGTTGGCGTGCATCCGCATCAGGCGCCCCACCCGCTCCTTCGTCCCCTTCACGGAGTTGTAGACGTAGGAGCCCTTCGAGATGGTGCCCGAGTAGATGCGGACGAACGAGAGCTGGCCGAGGTGCTTGTCGGCCATGATCTTGAAGACGAGGCCCGAGAACGGGGCCGACGACTCCGCGGGCCGGGGCTCGGTCTCGCCGTTGCGGGGGTTGATGCCCTCGATGGGGGGGATGTCGAGCGGGCTCGGCAGGTAGTCGACGACCGCGTCGAGCAGGGTCTGCACGCCCTTGTTCTTGAAGGCGGAGCCGGTCACGACGGGGATGAGCTTGATCTGGATGGTGCCCTTGCGCAGCGCGGCGCGAATCTCTTCTTCGGTGAAGCTCTCGCCCTCGTCTTCGAGGTAGCGCTCCATCAGGTCCTCGTCAACTTCGGCGACCGATTCGAGGAGCTTGCGGCGCATCTCCCTGGCGCGTTCGAGGAGCTCGGCCGGGACCTCGGTCGTCTGGTACTCGGCGCCCTTCGACTCGTCGTTCCAGACGAGGGCCTTCATCGTGATGAGGTCCACGACGCCCTTGAACTGGTCTTCGAGGCCGATGGGAATCTGCAAGGCGACGGGGTTGGCGCCGAGGCGGTCGATGATGGACTGGAACGAGCGGTCGAACGAGGCCCCGGCGCGGTCGAGCTTGTTGATGAAGCAGATGCGCGGCACGCCGTACTTGTCGGCCTGACGCCAGACGGTCTCACTCTGCGGCTCGACGCCGGCCACCCCGTCAAACACCGCGACCGCGCCGTCGAGGACGCGAAGGCTGCGCTCGACCTCCATGGTGAAGTCCACGTGGCCGGGCGTGTCGATGATGTTGATGCGGTGCTCGACGCCGGAGCGGCGCCAGAAGCAGGTGGTGGCGGCGCTGGTGATCGTGATGCCGCGCTCCTGCTCCTGCTCCATCCAGTCCATCGTGGCCGTGCCCTCGTGCACCTCGCCTATTTTGTGCGAGACGCCCGTGTAGAAGAGCACGCGCTCGGTGGTCGTGGTCTTGCCGGCATCGATGTGCGCCATGATGCCGATGTTCCGGAACTTACTGAGGTCTTGCTTAGCCATGACTAAACCCCGTGATGACTCTTACCACTTGTAGTGCGCGAAAGCCTTGTTGGCCTCGGCCATGCGGTGCGTGTCGTCCTTCTTCTTGACGGCGTTGCCGCGGTTGCCGGCCGCGTCGAGCATCTCGCCGGCGAGGCGGTCGATCATCGTCTTCTCGCCGCGGGCGCGGGCCGCGCCGACGATCCAGCGGATGGCGAGCGAGCCGCGGCGCTCCTGCGCGACCTCGATGGGCACTTGGTAGGTCGAGCCGCCGACGCGGCGCGACTTGACCTCGACGGTCGGCCGCACGTTGTCGATGGCGCGCTTGAAGACCTTCAAGGGGTCTTCGCCCGCCTTCTCGCCCATCTGTTCCAGGGCGCGGTAGAAGATGCCCTCGGCCGTGGACTTCTTGCCGCCCCACATCAGGCCGTTGATGAACTTCGTCACCAGCGGGCTGTTGTAAACCGGGTCGGGCAGCACCTCGCGTCTGTCAGCAACTCTTCTTCTAGGCATATCTTTAAACCGTCGTCAGGTTCTCTTACTTCTTCCCGCCCTTGGCCGGGGCCGCCGCGCCGCCCTTAGGCCGCTTGGCGCCGTACTTCGAGCGCCCCTGCTTGCGGTCGTTGACGCCGACGGAGTCGAGCGTGCCGCGGATGACGTGGTAGCGCACGCCCGGCAGGTCTTTGACGCGGCCGCCGCGGATGAGCACGATGGAGTGCTCCTGCAAGTTGTGGCCGACGCCGGGGATGTAGGTCGTCACCTCGATGCCGTTGGTGAGCCGGACGCGGGCCACCTTGCGGAGCGCCGAGTTCGGCTTCTTGGGCGTCTGGGTGTAGACGCGCGTGCAGACGCCGCGCTTCTGCGGCGACTGCTGGAGCGCCGGGCTGGCCGTCTTGTACTTGACGACCTGGCGGCCTTTGCGAACTAGCTGATTGATGGTCGGCACTGCTCTTCTCGTCCTCTCGAACGTCGATTCCCGCCCCGCAAGGCGCAAGAGGCTGCCATTTCCTGCCTCTTACCGGAACTCCCTCGCGGGGTCCGGCAGTCAGCGCAAGAGCGGCACGCCCTTGAATATGGCTACAGAATTTTGGGGACGTTTTGGCTTAAGTGGTGTGGATTCTGGCCTCCCCGGGCCTAAACTTTTCTGTGGCGTCGCATCTTTATGATGAGGCGGTCGGTATAAATACCCCGCCTTTGTTTATCGCTCCCCGCCGCCGGGTCCGCCCGTTTTCCTGGGAAAACTCGCGGGGCGGAGGGGTTTACGCCACAATATTTGTCAACGGGACGCGCACTCGAACGCGCGACCGGGCAACGCCTCCACACCGGCCAAAACCTTCCGAGCGTTGCACTATTGGGAAATGGACTAGCAGTCCAAACGAGAGACTATACGGGCCGTCCCCCGACCTGTCAAGCGCGCACGGGAGGCGGCCAGATTTTTCTGCCCCCGCGGCCCCTTTTCTGCTACAGTGCGCCGAAAACCGTTTCCGAAAGGTGCCAGTCTTAGATGCGCTTCAACCTCGACGAGTACGTCACCGTCCACGAAAGAATCGAGAGATTTTACGCCAAATTCCCGCAGGGCCGGATTACGACGACCATCCTGGAGCACAGCGCCGAGACCGGCTTCATCCTCATCAAGGCCGAGGTCTTCCGCGACGCCGACGACACGCTCCCGGCCGCGACGGGCCACGCCTACGAGCTGCGCAGCTCGGGCCACGTCCAGCAGGGCTCCTACGTGGAAGTCTGTGAAACCAGTAGTGTTGGGAGGGCGCTGGCGCTGCTCGGGTTTGAGGTCAAGCGCGGGATAGCGAGCCGGGAGGAGATGGAGAAGGCTTCGCGGAGGCAGGCGGGCGGCGGGGCGGCCCCGCCCGCGAGGCGCCCCGAAAAGCCCTCGCCGCCGCCCGAGGCGACGCCGGAGCCCGAGCCGGCCGAGGAAGCGGCAGACGCCTCGCCCGACCTTGATGCGGAAATCCTACAGGCGGCGGGCGAACTCGGCTACGACGCGGCCAAGGTCCGCAAGTGGGTCAACCAGAAATTCGAGGTCACGGGCGGACTCCAAAGCCTGACGCCGCACGACAAGCGCGAAGTCCTCAAAATCTTCCGCGAGCAGGCCGGCCGCCCCCAAGCCAAGTGAGTTAACCCGGCTAAGTCGTTTATCTAGGGCACTTCCTGTCGGGGACTTCCTCACCTGCCCCGCCGAAGTTCAGGAGGCCGTCCACGCAGACTATAGTCCGCCGGACCCCGGGGAACTGCCGGAGCGTGCGCGTGACCGACTGGCGGAAGGTTTCGGGGGCGAGGTCGCCCGCCCACTGCGGCCCGCCGCGGCGACTGAAGCTGGCGTGCGCGGTCCCGCCCCGGACGGTCAGCCTCGTGATGTACATATTCTGTGCGTCGAGGGCGTGAAAGCCCTGCCGCTCCTCCGCTTCGGTCGGCCCCTTCAAAAGCGCCTCTATCGTCGGCCGCACGGGCGAAGCGGCCCGGACCTTCCGGCCGACGGGCTGTAAGTTTAGGGGGTTCCGATTCATGTCGGACGACTCCCCGTCCTTCGGGAAGTAAACCTTCACTTCCCTCACCCGGGCCGAGCGCCCGGACTGCGCCGCCGCGACCGACGACGCCGCGCAGACGGCGACGAGCGACAGCACGACCGTCATCAACGCCCTTCGATTAATCTTCATCTCGACTCACTGCTCCTTGTACGCCTCCGAGAGCGCCCTCCCGTCCTCGTACCTGATGTCGGAAATTTTCCATGCCTCCCCCACCCTGACCAGCACGTAGACCAGCTTCCGCTTCTTCCCGAAATTCACGAACGTGACCGGCACCTCCGCCCCGCGGCCCTTTTCGACGGGCTTGCCCACCGCCACGCTCTTCAGGTCGCTGTCGTCCTGCGTGTCGTACAAGGGGTCGGCCCCGAGCGCCCCGACCTCGCCCTCGGACCCGACCGCGTCCTTCCAGATCAAATCGGCCAGCCTCTTCTCGAAATACTTACCGACAAGCGCCCGACTCTTCGTCTGGAAGAAAGGCCCCCGATTCTTCGCCCGCGCCCTGTAAAGCTCTCTAACCAGCGCCTCCGGCCCCGCCTGCTTCGCCGCGGCCTGCGGCGTCGCCTGCGCGGCAACCGCGGCGAGGAGCAGCATGGCGACTAGAATCGCGGCGCGCGAGGCCGGGGGTTTACTCATCGAGTCTCTCCTTCAAAAAAGGACCGGCGGGCTTCGTCTGCTCACGCCGGTCCTTTCAGTCTTAATTGAAGCGAAGCCTACTCGTCGTCGCCGGCAACGTCGGCGTCCGTGTCGGCGTCCGCTTCGTCTTCGTCATCGCCGGTGGCGGGGACGGGGCGGGCGGCGGGGACGACCGCGGGCGGTTCGAGGCCGCCGAGGATGTCGGAGAGGCTCTCCATGACCGGCTCTTCGCGCTCGCGGTCGAGCGAGGTGTCGCGCTCGACCTTGACGTTGCGGTAGTACTCCATGCCGGTGCCGGCCGGGATGAGCCGGCCCATAATGACGTTCTCCTTGAGGCCGCGCAGGTAGTCCACGCGCCCCGAGATGGCCGCCTCGGTCAAGACCCTCGTCGTCTCCTGGAAGGAGGCCGCCGAGATGAAGGAGTCGGTGGAGAGCGACGCCTTCGTGATGCCTAAGAGGAGCGGCTCGGCCTTGGCCGGCTCGCCGTTCTCGGCCGTGACGCGCGCGTTCTCGTCCTGGAAGCGGAAGCGGTCCACCTGCTCGTCGAGGAGGAAGTCCGTGTCGCCCACGTCCGAAATCCTCACCCAGCGGAGCATCTGCCGGACGATGACCTCGATGTGCTTGTCGTTGATGTTGACGCCCTGGAGGCGGTAGACCTCCTGAATTTCGTTCGTCAGGTACTCCTGCAAACGGTTCATGCCGAGCACGCGCAGGATGTCGTGCGGGTTGAGCGGGCCGTCCATCAGCGCCTCGCCGGCGCGGACGCGGTCGCCCTCCTGCACGTTGATGTGCGTGCCGCGCGGGATGTCGTACTCGCGCTGCTCGCCGTCGTCGCCCGTGATGATGAGGCGGCGCTTGCCCTTGGTGATGGCGCCGAGCGTGACGGTGCCGTCGATCTCGGACATGACGGCCGTCTCGCGCGGCTTGCGGGCCTCGAACAGCTCGACGACGCGGGGCAGGCCGCCCGTGATGTCCTTCGTCTTCGTGGTCTCGCGCGGAATCTTGGCGATCACGTCGCCGGGCTCGACCACGTCGCCGTCGTGCACCATCAGGTTGGCGCGCACGGGCATCTGGTAGGTCTTCAGCACCTTGTTGGCGCCGGAGCGCATTTCCAGACGCGGCTGGCGCTTCTCGTCGGGCGAGTCCTTGACGACGAGGCGCGACTGGCCCGTGACCTCGTCCACCTCTTCGTCAACGGTGACGCCTTCCTTCAAGTCCTGATACTTCACGTGGCCCGCGACCTCCGTCAGGATGGCGAAGGTGAACGGGTCCCACGTGGCGAGCGACTGGTCCTCGGTGACGCGCGCGCCGTCCTCGACGTGGATGTGCGCGCCGTAGACGATCTGGTGGCGGGCCACCTCGCGCCCGCGCTCGTCGATGATGGTCAGGGCGCCGTTGCGGTTCATGGCGATGATCTCGCCGCGGCGGTTCTTGACCACGTTGAGGTCAACGTACTTGATGGTGCCGTCCATGCGCGCCTCGTGCTTGGAGGATTCTTCCAAGCGCGCGGTGCCGCCGATGTGGAACGTGCGCATCGTGAGCTGCGTGCCGGGCTCGCCGATACTTTGGGCGGCGATGACGCCGACGGCCTCGCCGATGTCAACGGGCGCGCCCGTGGCGAGGTTGCGGCCGTAGCACTTGATGCAGACGCCGCGCCGCGACTCGCAGGTCAGGACCGAGCGGATGCGGACGCGCTGGACGCCCGAACGCTGAATCTCGGCCGCGAGGTCTTCGTTAATCTCGTCGTTCGAGGCGACGATGACGCGCCCTTCGACGGGGTCGATCACGTCCTCCAGGGCCGTGCGGCCGACGATGCGGTCGCGCAACGACTCGATCTCCTCGCCGCCCTCGACGATGGCCGTCGAGCTGATACCTTTCAGCGTGCCGCAGTCGGGCTCCGAGATGATGACATCCTGCGCCACGTCCACGAGGCGGCGCGTCAGGTAGCCCGAGTCGGCCGTCTTCAGGGCCGTGTCGGCGAGGCCCTTGCGGGCGCCGTGCGTCGAGATGAAGTACTGCAACACGTTCAAGCCTTCGCGGAAGTTTGAACGGATGGGCGTCTCGATGATCTCGCCCGAGGGCTTGGCCATCAGGCCGCGCATGCCGGCGAGCTGGCGAATCTGCTGCGCGGTGCCGCGGGCGCCCGAGTCCGACATGATGAGAATCGGGTTCGACTGCTTGGCCGTCTTCTCCTTCTCGTCCATCGCCCGGAACATCTCCTTGGCGACGCGGTCCGTGACCTCCGACCAGATGGCGATGACCTTGTTGTAGCGCTCGCCGTTGGTGATGACGCCGTCGCGGTACTGCTTCTCGACCTCGATCACGTCCCGCTCGGCCTGGGCGACGAGCGTCTTCTTGGCCTCCGGCGTGACGAGGTCGTCGATGCCGATGGAGATGCCGGCGCGCGTCGCGTAGAGGAAGCCGAGGTTCTTCAGGTCGTCGAGCATCTTGACCGTCATCTCGTGGCCGAGCCGGAGGTGGCAGTAGTTGACGAGCGACTGAAGGCCCTTCTTCTTGAGCGTCCCGTTGATGAAGGGCAGGCCCTTTGCAACCTGGTCGTTGAAGATGACGCGGCCGACCGAGGTGTTGATGACGCGGCGCACGTTCTCCTGCAAGGCGGCGCGCATCACGTCCTGCGTGTCGTGCTCCTGCGTCAAATCAATCAGGCTGCCGACGACGCGGAGCTTGATGGGCGTCTGCGTCTCGACCTCTTTGGCGTCGAGCGCGAGAAGCACCTCGTCCGTCGAAGAGAAGACGCGGCCCTCGCCCTTCGCGCCCGCCTTGTCCTTCGTCAGGTAGTAGCAGCCGAGGACGATGTCCTGCGAAGGCACCGCGATGGGCTGGCCGTTCGCGGGGCTCAGGATGTTGTTGGAGGCCAGCATCAGCACGGCCGCCTCGATCTGCGCCTCGGGCGAGAGCGGGATGTGGACGGCCATCTGGTCGCCGTCGAAGTCGGCGTTGAAGGCCGTGCAGACGAGCGGGTGAATCTTGATGGCCTTGCCCTCGACCAGCACCGGCTCGAAAGCCTGGATGCCGAGGCGGTGGAGCGTCGGCGCGCGGTTCAGGAGCACCGGGTGCTCGCGGATGACCTCTTCGAGGATGTCCCAGACGACCGGCTCCTGGCGGTCGACCATCTCGCGCGCCTGCTTGATGGTGGCGGCGTAGCCCTGCTTTTCGAGCTGGTTGTAGATGAACGGCTTGAACAGCTCCAAAGCCATCTTCTTCGGCAGGCCGCACTGGTGGAGTTTAAGCTCGGGGCCGACGACGATGACCGAGCGGCCCGAGTAGTCCACGCGCTTGCCCAGAAGGTTCTGGCGGAAGCGGCCCTGCTTGCCCTTGAGGGTGTCGGAGAGCGACTTGAGCGGGCGGTTGTTGACGCCGCGCAGGACGCGGCCGCGCCGGCCGTTGTCGAACAAGGCGTCAACGGCCTCCTGAAGCATGCGCTTCTCGTTGCGCACGATGACCTCGGGCGCGCGAAGCTCCATCAGCTTCTTGAGGCGGTTGTTGCGGTTGATGACGCGGCGGTACAGGTCGTTCAAGTCCGACGTGGCGAAGCGCCCGCCGTCGAGCGGCACCAGCGGCCGAAGCTCGGGCGGGATGACCGGGATAACGTCGAGGATCATCCAGTCGGGGCGGTTGCCGGACTTGAGGAAGCTGGTCACGACCTTGAGGCGCTTGGAGAACTTCAGCTTCTTCTGCTGGGAGGTCTCCTCCTTCATCCGCGCGCGAAGCTCGGTCGAAAGCTCCTCGACGTTGACCATGCCGAGCAGTTCCTTGATGGCCTCGGCGCCCATCTTGGCGACGAAGACGCCGGGGAAGTCGCGCGTCAGCTCCCTGTAGCGCTCGTCCGTCAGAAGCTCGCGCTCCTTGACGGGGGCGTCGCCCGGGTCGATGACGATGTAGGACTCGAAGTAGAGGACCTTCTCAAGCTCCCGGAGCGGGATGTCGAGCAGGTGGCCGATGCGCGAGGGCAGGCCCTTGAAGAACCAGACGTGCGAGCAGGGGCTGGCGAGTTCGATGTGGCCGAGGCGCTCGCGGCGGACCTTGGCCTGCGTCACCTCGACGCCGCACTTGTCGCAGACGACGCCGCGGTGCTTCATCCTCTTGTACTTGCCGCAGAGGCACTCCCAGTCGGTGACGGGGCCGAAGATGCGCGCGCAGAAGAGGCCGTCGCGCTCGGGCTTGAACGTGCGGTAGTTGATCGTCTCCGGCTTCGTCACCTCGCCGTGCGACCAATGTCTGATCTTCTCGGGCGACGCCAGGCTGATGCGGATGGCCTCGAAGTCGGGCGCGAGCTGCGTCTTCTCTTGCTGGAATCGAAACACGGTATTTATCTCCGATAAA
>DATHBF010000003.1:0-1828 GCA_035296285.1 Pyrinomonadaceae bacterium
CAGGCGCTCACGCAGGTGCAGGAGCAGACGCTCACCTTCGTGCCCAAAATCATCGCCACCATCCTCGTCCTCATCATCACGGCCAACTGGATGCTGGAGCACCTGCGCGAATTCGCCGGCCGCGTCTTCGACCAGATGCTCAAGGTGTGAGGGATGGACGAGTTCCTCCGGCTGCTGGAGACGGTCTTCGAGGTCTTCGAGTTCGGGCAGAGCCCGCAGGCTTTCCTCGTGCTGGTGGGCCTGGCGTTCGCGCGGCTGCTGGCGTTCCTCGTCGTCGTGCCCTTCTTCGGCGGGGCGGCCGTGCCGGCGCGCGTCAAGGTGGCGACGGCGACGGCCTTCGTCGTCATCGTCTACCCCTCGCTCGCCGCCGGCCTGAAGGGCGGGGCGCTCGGCTTCGGCCCCCTCGGCTTCATCGGCCTTCTGGCGAAGGAGGCGTTCGTCGGCTTCACGCTCGGCTTCGTCGCCTCGCTCGTCTTCGAGGCCGTGCAGGTGGCGGGGCGCATCATAGACTTCCAGCGCGGCTCGACGCTGGCCGAGCTGTTCGCGCCGCAGCTCCAGACGCGCGTCTCCGAGCTGGGCCAGTTCAAGCTCCAGCTCGCCATCGTCATCTTCCTCGCCATCGGCGCGCAACACTTCTTCATCGGCGCGCTGCTCCGAAGCTTCGAGGTGATACCCGCCACCGGCTTCCCGCAGCTCCAGGCCGGCTGGACGCCCGCCGCGGAGTTCATCACGAAACTGACGGGCGGCGTCATCTCGGTCGGCGTGCAGTTGGCCGCGCCCGCGATGGTGGCGCTGCTTTTGACAGACCTGCTCTTCGGCCTCGTCAACCGCGTCGCGCCGCAGATCAACGTCTTCTTCCTGAGCCTGCCCGTCAAGATGGCCGTCGGCCTCGCCGTCGTCCTCGTCTCGCTCCCGCTCTTCAAGGACCGCTACATCCACTACTTCAAGGAAGCCTACAAGGCTTTCGAGTTCATGATCCGCACCCTCGGCGGCCTCTCCTGACGGCCGCGGAAACCTTTTCCGCCCCGCGCCGATAACCAGTACAAGAAGTACCCACCCGACAAATTACAAACCCAGGGAGAACTATGTACGTCAGGGACGCAGGCGGAGCCGAACTCAACTCGAACGCGACGGAGCGGCGCGCGGAGCCGGTGCGGGCGGCCGATACGGATAACGACTTGACGCAGGGCGCGTCCAGCCGGACGGGCGAGCAGAACTTCATCGCCACCGCCGTCCGCTTCGCGCTCCAGGCGGCGGGCGGCGCGCTCGCGGCGGCGCGGCAGCCGCCTGACGTGCGGCGGAGCCTCGACGCCGTCTGGGAGGCTTACGGCGCCGGCTACGCGCAGGGCGGCGCGACGGAACTCGCGCGGCAGTTGCGTACCGGCGACGACGCCTTCGACGCCGAGCTCATCCGCCGGCTGACCGCGGGCGACTCGGAGGCGGCCGTCCGCATCCTGCGCGCCGCCGGCAGCGAGCCCGTGCCCTACGGCGGCGACGAGCGCGTCTCGTCCGCCGACGGCCGGGTGGTCGCCCGCGCGCTCGGCGGGGCTTACGACCGCGGCCTGCTCGGCTCGGACTTCGCCCGTCGCTGGGTGCAGGCCGAGGCCGACTACGTCAACCGCCCCGGCAGCTTCGGCGACTGGCCCCACAACGAGTACACCGGCAACCTCATCGCGCAGAGCGGCTCGACGCGCCTGATGCGCGACTACGCCGACGCCGCCATCGGGCACGCCGCCGACCCGCAGGACGGGAACGACCTCCACTTCGTCAACGGCGCGGCGCGCGCCGCCGCGGGCGACCCCGCGGTGCTCGCCGACCTCCTCGGCCG
>DATHBF010000004.1:0-2890 GCA_035296285.1 Pyrinomonadaceae bacterium
CGGGAGGAGCGTGCGCAGCCCGTCCCAGACGACGACCTCGCCGGAGTCGCGCCGCCGCCAGTGGTAGGCGAGGGCGACGGGCGTCGCCGAGAAGGACGTGAGCACGGGCACGCCCACGTTCGTGACCCGCACGCCGAGGTGCATGAGCCCGCCCGCCTCGACGCGCAGGCGCTCGACGTGACAGCCGAGCCTGACCGCGACCGGCTCCTCGGGCGCGTCGGGTGCGTCGGGCGGGCGGCGGCTCGCCACGACGGTGAACAGGTCGTAAGGCCGGCCGCCGGCCTGCTGCGTGTGGAAGCCGACTCTGGCGTGGGGGAAGCCGAGGCTCCGCAGCGCGTCGGTGAAGTACTTCGGCGAGAACCCCCACCACGTATCCCACCAGCGCCGGCCCAGCGCCTGCGGCAGCAGCTCGGCCGGGGACTGTGAGAGCTGGCGCTCGCGCAGGGGCTCGACGACGACGATTGTGTCGCGGGTCGCGCGCGCGCAGTTCTCAAGGATGCGGAGCGGGTACTTGTTGTGGAGCAGGACGGAGGCCACGACCGAGATGTCGAACTCGCCCAGTTGCCGGGGAAGCTGGTAGGCGGTCCCGTAATGGACCCTGGCCTTTGAAGAGAAGACGCGGTGGCAGAGCCAGTAGGAGTTCTTGATGCGGTCCTGCGCCCGCTGGCTGTCGGCCAGCATCTCTTCGAGGTCTTCGGGGAGCGCGTCGTAGATGTCCCAGAACAGGTCCCAGACGGAAACGTCCGCGGCCTCGACGGAGACGACCTCGGCGCCGCGCCGCTCCATGTGGAACGAGAGGTGGCCGCTGCCCGGCCCTATCTCCAGCACGCGCCTGCCCCCGAACTCGACCCCGCCCAGGTACTCCGCCTCGCGTCCGCGGATGTCCCAGAAGCCCTGGACGGTGCCGTGACCGGGGATGTCCGCGGTGTGATAGAACAGGCAGTCGTCGAGGCTCTTGACGAGGCGGGGCTCGGCGAATAAGTCCTTCGCAGTGGGGTCGTCCTTAAACATATCGGGCGAGCGTGTCGGCCCCCGCATTGTAGCCCGCGGACGACGATAACGCCGCCCCCGGCCGGCCGACGGCGGGATTGCTGATACAATGCCGGCCATGATCTCGGCGCAGACGGCGAGGCGGGTGGTGTGGCGGCCGCTGTGGGAGCTGCCGCGGCGGGCCGACCTCATCTGGCCGCTGGCGCGGCGGATGGTGTTGGCGCGCTACCGCGGCTCGGCGCTGGGGCTGGTGTGGGCGCTCGTGACGCCGGCCGTGATGATCGCCGTCTTCACGTTCCTCTTCGCGGGGGTGTTCGGGGCGCGGTTCACGGGCGGGGGCTCGCCGCTCGACTACGCGCTCTACCTCTTCTGCGGGCTCCTGCCGTGGACGGCGTTTCAGGAGTCGTTGCAGCAGTCGTCGGGCGTCGTCGTCGCGCACGCGAACCTGGTCAAGCGGGTCGTCTTCCCGCTCGAAACGCTGCCGGTGGCGCAGACGGCCGCCGCCCTCACCGGGCAGTTGTTCGGCACGGCGGCCCTGCTCGCGGCGGCGCTCGTCATCCGCGGCGAGCTGCACGCGACGGCGCTCTGGCTGCCCGTGCTACTCGTGCCGCAGCTCCTTCTGACGCTCGGGTTAGCGTGGCTCGTCGCCTCGCTCGGCGTCTTCCTGCGCGACACGGAGCAGGCGCTCGGGCTCGCGCTGACGGCGTGGATGTACCTGACGCCCATCGTCTACCCCGAGCACGTCGTGCCGCTGCGCTACCGCGCGATGCTCGAAATCAACCCTTTCACGGCACTCGTCCGCAGCTACCGCCGCTGCCTGCTCGAAGGCTCACAGCCCGACTGGCGCGGCCTCGCCTATGTCACCGCCGTCGCCCTCCCCGTCTTCCTCGTCGGCTACTGGTGGTTCGCGCGCACGCGCAAGAACTTCGCCGACGTTATTTAGTCGGCCTTGTCGTCGCCGAGTGCGACGGCCGTGCCCATCAGCCAGAAGAGGAGGAGGGCCGCTTCGGCGTCGCCGAAGTTGTAGTTGACGAGCGAGCTCGTGAGGAAGCCGGCGAGGGCGCCGTTGATTCCGAGGGCGAGGCCGTGCGCGCCCGCGTCGTCGGCGTCTCGCCAGACGCGCTCGGCCCGCGACGCCGCGCGCCAGAAGGCGTACATCATCCAGAGCCAGAGGAGGAGGGCCGGCAGGCCGCGCTCGAAGGCGAGCTGGACCGGCGTCGAGTGCGCGTGCAGGTTGTGCGGGAAGCCCCACTCGCGCCAGTGTGTTTTCGCCGAGTCCATGCCGTGGCCGAAGAGCGGGTGCTGCGGCACGCGCGCGAGCGCGGCCCGCGCCACCTCCTGGCGCATACGTGCGCTCGCGTCGCCGAGGGAGAGCGCGCCGCCCGCGCGCGTCCGCCACACCGCGAGCGCGCCGGCCGCGAGCACGAGCACGACGAGCCCGCCAACCAGCAATCGAGCCCGCCCCCGCGCCGCCGCGCGCCACGCCACGACGAGAGAGCCCGCCGCGAAAGCCACCAGCACGGTCCTCATCGCCGTCAGCGCGATGCCGGCCGCCAGCACGGCGTAGGCCGCGAACGCGAGCGCCACGCGCAAACGCGCCCGCCTGCCTTCGTCCCGCGCCTCCTCGCCACGCCGCCGCGCGCCGGCCAGCGCGAAGCCGAGCGCGAGCTGCGCGATCATCTGTAGCATCTCGGCGAACGTCTCGTAGTGGCGCGTCCATCCCGACGCGCGGAAGCTGTGCGTCGGCCCCGCGCCCTCGATGCCCGAAGGCGACCGGGCGCCCTTCGTCTCCTCCGTCACGACAGGCCCCGGCCACTCGGCGTGCTCGCCCCGCGAGATGACGCTCAACGAGACGCGCGCGCCCGCGGGCGTCGCGCGCATCTGCTCGTCAATCTCCTCG
>DATHBF010000005.1:0-5568 GCA_035296285.1 Pyrinomonadaceae bacterium
CTGCCGAATCCACCACGTCGCGTAGGTGGAGAACTTGTAGCCGCGCCTCCACTCGAACTTGTCCACGGCCTTCATCAGGCCGATGTTGCCCTCCTGAATTAAATCTAAGAATTGGAGGCCGCGGTTCGTGTACTTCTTGGCCATGGAGACGACGAGGCGGAGGTTGGCTTCGATGAGCTCGCGCTTGGCCTGGGCCGTCTCGGTCTCGCCGGTGACGACCGACTGGAGCGAGCGTTTGATCTCGACGGGCGAGACGCTGTGGTCGGCCTCTATCTGCTGGAGGCGGCGGCGCGCGTTCGTGATGTGGCGCTTGTACTCGCGCTCGTCGTCCGGGCGGATGCGCTTGCGGTTGAGCTTCTCGGTGTAGCCGTTGATCTCGTTCTCGGCGACGCGGATCTCCTTGGCGACTTTGCGGATGGCGTCGATAAGGCGCTGCCGGGCCTTCTCCGTCAGGTTCAGCAGCTTCATCTCGTGCGCGATTTCGAGGCGCATCCGCGCCACCTTGCGCTTGAGGCGCAGGAGCTTCTTCGACTTCTTGCCGCGCAAAAGCTTCTGCTCGGCCCGCAGCTTCTCCCACTCCTTGAGGCCCGTCCTGAAGACCTTGCGGATGTTCTCGACGCCTTCGAGCGTCCAGCGCAGGTACTCGTCGGCCTTGTCCTCCTGGCCGGTGAGTTCGGCCTGCTCCGAGAAGGTGACGATGTCGCGGATGTTGATGCGGCCGGCCTCCAACTCCTCGCCGAGCCGGCACAGCTCCTTGACGGCGATGGGCGAGCGCGAGATGGCCTTCTGCGTCCTGATCTGCCCGCGCTCGATGCGCTTGGCGATGGAGACTTCGCCCTCGCGCGTGAGCAGGGGGACGATGCCCATCTCGCGCAGGTAGAGGCGGACGGGGTCGTTCGTCTTCTCCAGCGCGCCGGCCGAGAGGTCGAGCTCGATGTCCTCGTCCAGGTCGCCGTCGAGCGAGTCGAGCCCGTCGGGCGAGACGGTCGAGGCGGCCTGCTCGATGAGGCGCTCGTCGGAGTCGGTGACGGTGATGTTCGAGCCTTCGAGCTTCTGGAGCACGTCCTCGATGTCGTCGGGCGAGACGATGTTGTCCGGCAGCTCGCGGTTGAGGTCGTCGAAGGTGAGAAACTTCTTGTCGCCGCCCAGCTCCAAAAGGCGCTGGACCACGTCTTCCTGATCTTTCTCTTCCATGCTCACTCTAAGTCACCTCGCGGGTCGCTTCAGGAGGATGAGGGCGTGTCGCCGGCCACGGGCGTCACGGGGGAGCCGGCCGGCGCGAGGGCATTGCGCAGTCTCTTGAGTTCGAGGTCTTCCATCACGAGGCGGTCGCGCAAGGTCGCGTCGCCCGCGCGGTCGGCGGCCGATATCTCGCCGGCCAGCTCGCGGAGGCGGCGGTCGTAGCTCATCAGCCGCAGCGTCAACAGACAGCTCTCGGCCTTGGCGAAGAAGTCGTCGGTGGCCTCGCCCTCGGCGCGCTCCGGCTCTTGCATCAGGACGAGCGGGACGATGTCGGCGGCCACGGCGTCGCCCTCGGTCAGCTCGGAGAGTGACGAGAACTCGACCGGCCTTCCTTCGTTGTGCAGTTGCACGAGCGCGCGGAAGACGGCGGCCGTTGCCAGCTCCGAGTAGTCCGTCTCGACGACGTGCGGGAGGACGGCGGCGCGCAGCTCCGGGTCGTTGACGAGGAGTTCGAGGAGCCTCTGCTCGGCGACCGTGGGCGGGGCCGAGGCCGAGCGCGCGACCCTGCGCCGCACGTCCTCGCCTGCCTGCCGCGCGTCCCCTTGCGCCGCGCCGCCGAGCGCGCCGCCGCGGGGGCTCACCCCTCTCCACAGCTCCTGCCTGAGCGAAGGGTCTTCGACGCGGAGGGTGTTCATCGCCATGTCGAAATACTCGCGGCGCTGGATGGAGTTGCGCACGGCGCGGACGAAAGGCAAAACCTCCTCCACGGCCACGGCCTTGTCGGCCGGGGTGCGGAGGTCACGGCCCGCGAGGGCCTGCTCTATCACGAACTGGATGTGTGGGATGGCCTGCCCCCGCCGTTTGCTGTACTCGTCTGCGCCGTGCGCGCGAATGAACTCGTCGGGGTCTGCGCCGTCTGGCAGCACCAGCACCTTAGCTTCGAAGTCCTCGGCCAGCAGCACCTCGATGGCGCGCTTGGCGGCCTTGACGCCGGCGCGGTCCCCATCATAGTTGACCACGACTTTGCGCGCAAACCGACCCAGGAGCTTCGCCTGCTCGGGCGTCAGGGCCGTCCCCAGACTCGCCACGACGTTGCGCACGCCGTGCTGGAAGGGGACTATCAAATCCAGGTAGCCCTCGACGAGGATGGCGAATTTCTTCCTCCGTATCTCGTCGCGCGAGGCGGAGAGCCCGAACAGGTGCCGGCCCTTCGTGTAGGCCGCCGTCTCGGGCGAGTTCAGGTACTTGGGCTCGTCGCCCGGTCGCATGGCGCGCGCGCCGAAGGCGACGGGCCGCCCCTGCGCGTCGAGGACGGGGAAGATGAGGCGGCCGCGGAAGCGGTCGTAATACCCGCCCTGCTCCTTCTTGACGACGAGGCCGCTGCGCTCTATCTGCCCGATGCCCGCGCCCTTGCTTTTAAGATAACTGCCGAGCGCGTCCCAACTGTTCGGCGCGTAACCCAGACGGAAGACGCGGCACGTCTCTTCGGCGAGCCCCCGCCCCTCGACGTACTCGCGCGCCGCCCTTGCTTCGGCGCCCCCGTCCTGCAACTGCCGCTCCCAGAATTCGAGCGCCCACGCGTTCAGCTCGACGACCTCGTCGGCCTCCTTGCGCTTCGTCTCGAACTTCTTGTCATCGTCCATCTCGGGCAGCGGCACGCCCGCCTTCGACGCCACTATCCTCACCGCCTCCGGGAACGTCACGCGCTCCAACTCCATCACGAAGTTGAACACGCTCCCGCCCTTCCCGCAGCCGAAGCAATAGAAGATGTCCTTCGACGCGTTGACCGAGAACGACGGCGTCTTCTCCTGGTGGAACGGGCAGCACGCCATCCAGTTCGTGCCCTTCTTCTTCAAGGTCACGTAATCGCCCACCACGCGGACGATGTCCGCCTGGCGCCGCAGGTCGTCAATGAAGGTTTGCGGGAAGCGCACGACTTTAAGGCTGTTGGGCTTTCAGGTGATCGAGAAAATCCGCGGGGGCGAAAACCGGCAGCGTCGCGTTCTTATAGTCTTCGAGGTTTCGCGTGACGATGGCATCCAGCCGGCTGGCGACCGCGCAGGCGTGCTGCACAGCATCTTCGTAATCGGCGAGGGGAGATGACAGGGCGCTCCTCAGGATTGAATGGTCGAGGGGGCAGACACGCACCGCCCGTAACAACTCTTCCACCGCCTGCCGCAACCCGACGCTGCTCTTCGCCTTACGCGCGATGTAAAAAATGTTGACCGGCGTAATCCCGGAGATATACGCCTCGAACAAGCCCCGCTCATTAAAGTTGAGTATTTCGCCCGCGGCTGCGTCAAAAGGGGCGCGGGCCATAATCACGTCGAGCACAACATCGGTGTCAAGCAGGGCACGCATCAGGAATACTTCTCCAGCAGGTGATCGGCATAAGCGTCTTTCACCTCTTCGTCGGTCGGCGGGTCGCCATCAAACTTGAGGATGCCGGACAACCTTTGCGAAAGAGTGGGCTGGCCCGCTGTGACGACCGGGTGAAGTTTCCCGAGAATTATTTCGAGCTCCGTCGGTACCGGACCGTCATCACTAGGAGGGGCTAAGTCCTCGCGCAAGCTCCGCGAAATTAGCTCTATCAGAGCCACGCGGTCCGCGACAGAGAGTTGCTTAATCTCTTCGATGAGTTGCTGTCTGCTCATGCCACCTCCAGCCGGTCAATTCTAGCCCAAGCGAGTTTATGTGTCTGCCGTCTCCACCGGCCGCCGTGCCAGCCACACCTAAAGGATGGCGGCGAAGAAGCGCGCGAGCTTGCCGGCGTCGAGCCGGCCGCCGGTGCGGACGCCGCCGCACACGTCGAGGCCGAAGGGGCGGACGGTGCCCGCGGCGTCGGCCGCGTTCTCGGGCGTCAATCCTCCGGCAAGGAAGAGGGGTACGTCAACCGCTTCGCGGATCCGGCGGCTCAGGCGCCAGTCGTGGACGCGGCCCGTGCCGCCCAGCTCTTTGACGGCGAGGCTCTGGTTGCCGGAGTCGAGCAGCAGGGCGTCGGCGTGGCGCGCCGCTTCGAGCGCCTCGGCGAAAGACTCCTCGCCCGTGACGTGGACGACCTGCACGAGCGAGACGCCGGGGAGCTCGGCGCGCAGCTCGCGGTAGACTTCAGGGGCCACGCGGTCGCAGAGCTGGACGGTGTTGGTGCGGCAGCGGCGCTGCTGCTCGACTATGCCCGCCGCGTCCTGTCTGCACGTCAGCAGGAACGACGCGACGGCGGGCGGGACGCGCGCGGCGATGTCGGCTATCAGCTCTTCCGCGATGACGCCCGGCCCGCTCGGCATCTCGGAGACGAGCCCGACGGCCGACGCCCCTTCGCGGACGGCCGCGCGCATCTCCTCGACGCTCGCGATGCAGCAGATTTTCACGCGCGGTATTCCGGACACGGCGGCCCTTCTGTTCTCTACTGCTTCAGCTCGACGACCGTGGCGCCGGCGCCGCCCTGGTTGTCGGGGGCGAGGTCGAACGTGGCGACGTGGGGGTGGCGGCGGAGGAGTTCGTGGACGGCGCGGCGCAGGGCGCCGGTGCCGTGGCCGTGGATGATGCGGACGTGTGTGTGGCCGTGGAGGTAGGCTTCGTCGAGAAACCTGTCAACTTCGTCGCGGCCCTCGTCGGTGGTGCGGCCGATGAGGTTCAGCTCGGCGTCGGGGGCCTCGCGCGAGGGCTTGAGTTTAACTTCGGTGCCGCGCTGCTGCATCTGGCGGAGGCGGCCCGCGAGCGAGTTGTCCTCCTCCTTCTTGCGCGCGGGCTCGGGCGCGAGCGGTTCGAGGTTCGAGACCTTCTCGCGGAGGCGGAGGTTGCCGACGCGGACTTCGGCCTCGCCGTCGGAGATGCGCTCGACGGTGCCGGTCGCGCCGAGCGTGCGGAGGCGCACCTGGTCGCCCGCGGCCAGCTCGCGCGGCGGCGCGTCGGTTGAAGACGGGGGGGAGGACGGACGGGCTTCGTCGTCTTCGCGGCCGTGGCGGACGACACGGACGCCGCCCGGGGTCGTCGCGCCGCCCTTCTGCGCGGAGGCGGCGCGGGCCTCGGTGCGGCGCTGTTGGGCTTCGCGGCGCAGCTCGGCGGCGCGGCGCTCGGCTTCGCGCTCGACGCGGAGTCGCATGGCGCGGTCTTCAATCTGTGAATAGAAGTCGCGTGCGCGGCGCTCGAAATCGCTGATGGCGCGTTCGAGTTCGCGCGTGAAATCGGCCTGCCGCTCACGCTCTCGACGCTCGGCGGCGGCGTCGAGCGAGGCATATTTTTCGGCGACGGCGCGGCGTTCCTCTTCGAGCGCGCGGCGCATTGCTTCGGCCTCCTCGCTCTCGCGCTGGATGCGGCGGAGGTAGTCGGCCGCCGCCAGCGTCTGCTCGTCCACGCGCTCGCGCGCCGAATTGATGACCGCTTCCG
>DATHBF010000006.1:0-6897 GCA_035296285.1 Pyrinomonadaceae bacterium
CGAGGAGATGCTCAAGGGGCTGAGCCTCCACGAGCTGCGCCTGCTGCGCAACGAAGTCTACGCGCGCCACGGCAAGGTCTTCAAGGACAGGTGGCTCCAGAAGTACTTCCAGAGCTTCGACTGGTACAAGGCCAACCCGAAGTACACGGACGCGGCGCTGACCGCGGTCGAGCGGCAGAACATCGCCTCCATCGCCGCCTACGAGAAGAAGGCGACGAGCGTGCTCGACGCCGTCGAGGGTTGATAAGGCCAAACTTTAGTCCCGCGTGACGGGACACGAAAACAAAAAGGCCATAAGGGAGGGGGAAGGGGGAAATAAAAATCCCTTTTCCCCTTTACCCTTTTTCCCTTTTCCCCTAAATTCTTCTCGCCGATGATTTGCCCAAACTGCAAGCAGCCTCTCCGAGACGGCTCACAGTTCTGCACCCGATGCGGGGCGCGGACTTCGTTCGGCGCGGGGGCCGAAACCGGCGCCGGCCACGCCCCAGCGCAAACCCTATCCGGCGACGAGACCATCGTCCCCTCGGACCCGCTCGTCGGGCGCGTGCTCGACGGCAAGTACGAGCTGCTCGCCCGCATCGGCCACGGCGGGATGGGCGCCGTCTACCGCGCCCGCCGCGTCCACATCGGCGACGAGGTCGCCGTCAAGCTCCTGCACGCGCAGCTCGTCGGCGACGAGTCGCTGGTCGAGCGTTTCCGCAGGGAGGCGCGCGCAGCCGCGCAGCTCCACCACCCTCACATCGTCACCATCCACGACTACGGCGAGGCGCGCGGCGCCGAAGGCTTCGCCTACATCGTCATGGAGCTGGTGCTCGGCACGAGCTTGCGCCAGCTCCTCAAGAGCGAGGGCCGCCTTGAGACGGCGCGCGCCGTCTCCCTGATGCGCGACGTGTGCTCGGGCGTCGGCGCCGCACACCGGCGCGGCATCGTCCACCGCGACCTGAAGCCCGACAACGTCATCGTCGTCCCGCCGGACGAGGACCACGCCGCCGAGCGCGTCAAGGTCGTGGACTTCGGCATCGCCAAGCTGCGCGACATGGCCGTCGAGGGCGGGACGCTGACCGAGGCCGGCGCCGTCGTCGGCACGCCCTTCTACATGTCGCCCGAGCAGTGCCGCGGCGAACACCTCGACGCGCGCTCGGACGTGTACTCCCTGGGCGCGATGCTCTACGAGATGCTGGCGGGCGCGCCGCCCTTCACGGCCCCGAACATCTCCGGCGTCATCATCAAGCACGTCAGCGAGGCGCCGCCCCCGCTCCCCCTTGAGCTGGGCGTGCCGCAGGCGCTCCGCGACGCCGTCATGCGCGCCCTCTCCAAAGACCCCGAAGCGAGGCAGAGCGACGCGGCCGACTTCGGGCGCGACATACAGGCCGCCGCCTCGGGCGCCCCGACGACCGCCGCCACGCCCCGCGCCGCCGCTACCGAGGGGGCGCTGTTCCCGACCGACGCGCCGCCCGCGCGCGTCGTCCCCGTGCCTCCGGTTGCGCCGCCCGCCCGCCCGCAATTCACGCCGCCGCCGCCCGCGCAGATGCCGCCGCTGCCTCCTCCTCCGCGCCCCCGCGGCTCGCGCGCGGGGCTCGTCATCGGCATCCTGCTCGGCGGCCTCGTCGTGCTCGGCGTCTTCGCCGTCGTGGGGCTCGTCTACCTCAACAGCGGGCGGAGCCCCGTCGTGGCGACGAACACGAGGCCGAGGCCGACGCCGCTGCCGCGCCTCCAGACCCCGACGCCCTCCAGCACGCCGACCCCGACCCCGACCCCGTCGCCGACGCCCCTGACGGCGAGGCAGATCGAGGAGGCGCGCAACGGCGTCGGCGACGCGCTCAAGGGCTGGGCCGACTCGACGCGCGACCGCGACATAGACGCGCACATGAGGTTCTACGCCGACCGCCTTGAGTTCTACTACAGTCGCGGCATGCCGGCCTCGCAGGTCCGCGCCGACCGCGAGAGCGCCTTCCGTCGCTACGAAGACATAGACGTGAAGCTCTCGAACATCCAAATCGCCCCGGACCCGACGGGCAACCGCGCCACCGCCACCTTCGACAAGACCTGGGACTTCCAGGCCGGCGACCGCCACTCCACCGGCTCCGTCCGCCAGCAACTCACGCTCGTCAAGACCGGCGACCGCTGGCTCATCACCGCCGAGAAGGATTTAAAGGTCTACTACCGAAACAGCGAAGAGTTTTAAAAAAGGTGATGAGTGATGAGTTGAAAGCGGCTTGCCTTTAACTCATCACTCATCACTTCTTTATTCGACGAGAACGGCCAGGAGGACGGCGAGCCGGCGGCGGCCACGCTTTCGTGTGACGGGCGCGGCGGTGTGCGTTGGAGAGAAAAGTTGATGACACGGACTTCGTTGTTTGCTACGTTGTCGGTTGCGTTACTGAATCAACTGAGGACGGAGGAAAGAAGATGGCAGCATCGAAGAAGTCCGGTAAGAAGTCTTCAAAGAAATCCGACGAGGAGTCGTCGAAGAAGGGCGGCTCGAAAGGCGGCTCGAAGGGCGGCTCCAAGAAGGGCGGCTCGAAGGGCGGCGGTTCGAGCAAAGGCGGCTCGAAGAAGGGCGGCAGCAAGGGCGGCAGCAAGAAGTCGTCGTCCAAGGGCGGCTCTAAGAAGGGTGGCTCTAAGAAGGGCAGCTCGAAGAAGGGTGGCGGCTCGGCCAAGGGCAGCGGCTCGGCTAAGGGCGGCTCCAAGAAAGGTGGCTCCAAGAAGGGCGGCTCCAAGAAGGGCGGCGCCACTAAAGGCGGCTCCAAGAAGGGCGGCTCTAAGAAAGGCGGCTCTAAGAAAGGCGGCTCGAAGAAGGGCGGAGCTAAGAAGGGCGGCTCATTCCTGACCAAGGCGAAAGAGGTAGCCGGCGAAGTGCTCGTGGGCGCGGGCGTCGGCGCTTTGATCGGCGCGGTCAAGGGCGGCGTCGAACCGCTCGAAGAGGCCGTCGGCATCGAGGGCGAGCAGAAGGGGACGGGCCAGCAGGGCTCGGGCGGCGGCAAGTAACTCTCGCCAGGCCAGCCTTACAAACTCTTGAAGGCGCGCGTTACCGCGTGGGCCGTTTCACAACCGGCCCACGCGGTAACGCGCGCCTTCACTCATTCAACTCACCGCCGAGACCTCAGTTCCGGCGCGCGCGCCTGAAGTAGAGCGCAGTCGGCGTGCTCTGCGGCCCGGTCGGCCTGACTTCGAGCGGCCCCTGCCCGACCATCACCCAGCCCTCGCTGCCGAGCTTGCTGATGGCCTTGCCCTGCGCGCTCTCGGTCGGCGCCGCCTTCACTTCAACCACCTCGACGCCGTTCGGCCTGAAGTAAGCGATCCAAAAGATGCCGCCCTGCGGCGAGCCCGCGTACTGCGCCTTCGTCACCGCGCAGTACTCCCACTCGTCGCGGCCCTGGTCGTCCGCCCTGGCCTCCGCCACCCGCGGAGCCAAGAGCCTTTCGGAAACGGCGCGGCCGGCTACCCCGGCGAAGAGCGCCAGCGCGATCAGCAGAGCGTAATGTCTCGGTCTCATCCTCTTAGAAACTCCTCCACGCAAACCGTCTCGGCTGCGGAATTAACGCCGGGACCCGGCGGAAGTTTCGCGGAGTATATACGGGCGGGCGCCGCTCAGGCGAGTGAGGATGTCTTGCCGCCGGAGAGGAGCATGCGCATCAACTTCTTGAGGCGCTCGAAGTCAATCGGCTTCGTCAGGTAGCCGTTGAAGCCCGCGTCGAAGGCGGCCTGGCGGAAGCCGTCCGTGTCGAAGGCGGTGAGGGCGACGACGGGCACGTCCTGCAACTCGGACTCTTCGCGTATGCGGCGCGTCGCGGCGAGCCCGTCCTGGTGCGGCATGGCGATGTCCATCAGGATGAGGTCGGGGCGCGCGAGCTTCGCGACGCTGAGCGCGTCCGCGCCGTTGCTGGCCGTCACGACGCGGTAGCCCATGTCCTGGAGCGACAGGCTGATGAGTATCAGGTTGTCGCTCATGTCGTCTACGACCAGGACGGTCTGCGGCGCGTCCCGCGTTTCAAGTACGTCTTCCGTCGGCTCCTCTGTCATGAAAGGCATTATCACTCCACTCGGCCCCCAAGCCCAAACCAAAAATCTCACACCAAAAGTTGAGGCCCGGCTGCGCTCTCCCCTTCACAGCCGGGCCTCAGCTTTTGTAGTTGCCGGCGAGTGAACGCCGTAACCAGTCTCTTTCGCGAGACGCTTTAAGAGTAAACAAGTCACGTGCCACTGGGCGCGGCCAATTTTTTCAGGAATAAAGGCGGGGTCTTTAAGGCGGGGCGGGAGGCGGGGTGACGAAATGGTGGAGCGGGTTAACCAAATAGTTGCGGCGCGTTTCAGAGGATGTACGTCCAGCTCTCCTGGCCGTTGACCATGACGACGATGCGGACGCCGGCCGCCTTCAAAGCCTGTCGCACGCGGCCCGCGAGCAGTTGGTTGCCGGCGCCGCGCGTCAGCGTCGCGCCCGAGAGTGAGAGCGTCGCCGTCTTCGCGTCGCCGCTCAGGGAGGCGTGGACCCTGTGACCGGCCGAGCCGAGCGCCCGCGTCGCCTCCGCGACGGCCGACTCGCGCGCGTGGGCCGGAGGGGCGGCGGGCTGTGTGGGCGCTTGGCCGCTCTGCGTCGGGGCGGGGGCGGGTTGCGGCGCGACGTTCGGCTGCGCCTGCCCGGATGGGGCGGAGGGGAAAGGGTCGGGCGGGAGTGGCGCGGGAGCGTTCTGCGTCGTCGCGCGCTCCTGGCCGGGAGGGCCTTGGGTTGACGACTGGCCGGGCTGACCCGTCAGGCCGCCTATTTTATGAGAGGGCGGGGCGGGCGAGGCCGAACCCTTCGAGACGGCCTCGGCCTTCTGCACGTCGTCGGCCGGCCCGGCCCGGGTGTCCGACGCCGCCGAGGGCCGCGTCCCTCCCGCGCCGGGCGCCGTCTCCCGGCCCTGCCCGACGGCCCTGTCGCCCCGGTCCAGCTCGAACCAGAGCCCGCCGAGCGCCCAGATGCAGACGAAAGTCAGGACGCCGGCCAGCGCCCAGACGGTCGAGACGTGCAGGCGGCCGACCAGCGGCAGGTCGTAAAAGACCCGAAAAGCACGCCCGTGTCGTCCGCCGTGCCTGCGCTCGTCGAAGTAAATATAGGCCAGCGCCGCCAGCACCCCGAGCGGGCCGAGGAAAAAGCCCAGCAAAAGGCCCGCCGCGAACCTCTTCCCGCGCTCGCGCATCATCCACCCGGCTAAGAGCCCGGGCAGAACAGCCCAAAAAATGATGATGAGCAGGACGGGAGAAGGCATTTCGGGAACTCTGCTTCAGGCTTTCTCAGAAGGACGAGCGAGCGCGGCAACCCCTTTTACCACAGATTTCCGTCCGTGCCAGCCCCGAAATTCGGTCCGGGCTGTCACGGCCGGCCCCGTGTGGCGTGCGGCGGCGTCCGGACGGGGCGGCGGACGGAAGAATCGCCCACGTACATGAGATGTTATGGCCGTCGGCTTAAGTCGAATCATTTCGCAAGTTGCAGGCTTGCCGAGCGTTCTTGAGAGGATGTGTGTTGACCCTCCGAAATCGCTCCGGAAGGGGGCCGGCGGGTACAACTGGAAAAATGGTTGCGGCATCCAATTTCTCCCGCATCAACAGCTTAGTGGCGGGCTGTGGGCGGGTAGGAGGCGGCGAGGGGCGCGCTCGCGGGTTCCAAGTGGAGAAACAAAAGTGTAAACTGCCGCGTATGAGACCGTTTCCGCGTCTACGTCTTCATACGGGGGGTTGGATTTGGAAGAGAAAATGAAGAATCAGAGCCTCGGGCTTATTGAGTCCGGCGGGGAAAAATTCTACGACGGGTACGCCGAGGGGATGTCGGACGAGCCCGTCACGTCGCATGACATTGACGACGTTCTCCAGAAGCTTGAGGCGACGAGCATCACGGGCGCCGAGACCGACGAGGAGCTTATCTCGGAGGTCGCCTCGCTGGCGCCCGCGGACGTTGACGAAGAAGGCTCGCTCGACGAGGTTGACGAGCTTGACCTCTCGGCCGGCGAAGACGAGAAGTCGGCCGACCCCGTCCGCGTCTACCTGCGCCAGATGGGCACCGTCCCCCTGCTCACGCGCGAACAGGAAGTCTCCATCGCGCAGCGCATCGAGCGCGGCCAGATCAAGACGCACAAGGCCATCTCGCGCTCGCCCATCGCCGTCCGGGAACTCATCCGCATCGGCGAGGAGCTTGAGGCGGGCTCGCTCCACATCCGCGACCTCGTCAACTTCTCGGACCAGGCGGACTTCTCCGAGGCCGAGGACAAGGCCGACGAGTACCTCCAGTGGACGCTGGAAGGCATTCACCAGATTCGCAAGCACTTCAAAGAGGGCCTGAAGGAGTGGGAGAAGCTTGAGGCCGAGCGCCGCCTGACGCGCGGCAAGCAGTCGAAGAAGCTCCTGCGCCTCAAGCGCAAGGTCGCGCGCACGCGGCTCGAAATCGCGCAGGAGATTAAGAACCTCAACCTGAAGGAGACCGTGCGGCAGCGCCTCATCGAGGCCATCGCGCGCGTCCACAAAGAGGTGCGCGACGCCGAGCGCGAAATCAAGAAGCTCTCGGACAAGCTGGAGAACAAGCGCATCAAGCCGGAGGCCGAGAAGGAGTACAAGCGCCAGCTCTCCGCCGCCAAGCGCCGCCTGAAGAAGACGGAGGAGGACCACGACCTCTCGGTCGTCGAGATCAAGCGGACGTTCCAGTCCATCTACATCGGCGAGGCGCAGACGCTCGAAGCCAAGCGCGAGCTGACGGAGGCGAACCTCCGCCTCGTCGTCTCCATCGCCAAGAAGTACACGAACCGCGGCCTCCAATTCTTAGATTTAATTCAGGAGGGCAACATCGGCCTGATGAAGGCCGTGGACAAGTTCGAGTGGAGGCGCGGCTACAAGTTCTCCACCTACGCGACGTGGTGGATTCGGCAG
>DATHBF010000007.1:0-3034 GCA_035296285.1 Pyrinomonadaceae bacterium
GCGGACCGTTTCGGTTAATCTATCCTTCGACGCGACGAGCGTGCGCCTCTCCGTCAGGGACGACGGCCGCGGCTTCGACGCGGGCGCGCAAGCCAACGGAGGCGGCGGCCACTTCGGCATCGTCGGCATGCGCGAGCGCGCCGCCGAGATGGGCGGCACGGTCCGGGTGGAGAGCGCGCCGGGCGAGGGTTGCGAGGTTGCGGTCAGCGTCCCCGTCGAGGAGTAGCGCGGGGCCGAAGGAGGTTCTGAAGTGAGCGGCGGGAAGATACGCATCATCGTGGTTGACGACCAGGCGGTCGTCCGGCAGGGCTTCGTCTCGCTCATCAACACCGTGCACGACATGGAGGTCATCGCCGAAGGGACGAACGGCGAGCAGGCCGTCGAGCTTTACCGCCGCCACGCGCCAGACGTGATGCTGATGGACCTTCGAATGCCAGTCATGGGCGGCGTGGACGCCATCAAGACGCTCCGGCGCGAGTTCCCACAGGCGCGCGTCATCATCCTCACCACCTTCGACGGCGACGAGGACATCTACCGCTCCCTACAGGCCGGCGCGCAAGGCTACCTGCTCAAAGACATGTTCTTCGAGGAGCTTGAGGACGCGATACGCACCGTCCATTCGGGCGGCCGGAGGATTCCGGGCGTCGTGGCCGAGCGGCTCGCGGGCCGCATGTCGGGGTCGGATTTGACGGCGAGGGAGCTGGAAGTCCTGGAGCAGATAGTCCGCGGCAAGAGCAACAAGGAGATCGCGCAGGCGCTCGGCATCAGCGAGGCCACCGTCAAGAGCCACATCAACAACGTCCTCAGCAAGCTCGACGCCGCGGACCGCACGCAGGCCGCCACCAAGGCCCTCCAGCGCGGCATCGTCCACCTGCCCTGAAGGGCCCGCGCCGCATCCACCTAAAGTTGTAGAAGGAGGCCAGACTTCTTGCTCATGACAGGCGGGGCGGCCGGTGCTATTTTCACCGTGCCAGTTCAATAAAACCCGGCCCCGGGTGAGGCGAGTCGAGGGTCAACTCCCTCCTAATTGTTGCAAACTGACCAACGACCTTCGGCGAGCCAGAGAGGCAGCTCTCAACTCGGGGCCGGGCTCACCTCCCAACAAGCTTCCAACCTGAACAAGTCAGCGCCCCGCATTTCAGAAGCGGTAGGTGGTGTCGAGTTGTATGCGCGTCGTGGTGCCGCCGAGTGACCCCGGCGGGGTCGTGCCGAAGACGCCGAGGAGCCCGTTGGGCCGCCCGTTGAACAGTAGCGTCATCCTCAACGTCACCCGCGGGTCGGCGGCGTACGTGAAGCGCAGGCGGTGGGCGCGCACGTCCGACTGCGGTATCAGGTCGTCGTAGTTGAAAGGGGTCAGCACGGCGTCCTTCTCGATGCGCGTGAACGTGTAGTTGAACAGAATGTCGCCGCGCTTGGGCGTGTTAATGTCCTCGCCCTCGGCCCTGCGCACGAGCCTTCTCACCTGCGCCTCGGCCCAGAAGCCTTGATTCTCGTTGTTGGCTACGAACTGGTTGACGCCGCCCGGCCCCGCGACTACGACATCACGCACCTGCGTGTTGTTCACGAAATTCAAAAGCAGCATGACGGGGTAGCGCGGGTTCCGGTTGAGTTCGAGGCGGCCGATGATGTCTACGAGGTTAAAGCCGGAGCTGAGCCGCCCGTCGCGGTTCGTGGCGTTGGTGTTGGCGGCCGAGACGCCGAGGTTGGCGTTGCCGGGGACGAGGAACTCGCGCGGGATGGCGACCTGTGTGGTGACGGTCTGCGCGGGCGTGGTCGTGGTGGCCGGGATGGTGAACGTGACGGGGAGCTGTACCTGACCGCCGAAGAACTGGACGGGGGAGATGAACTGCGTGCCCGAGAAGAAGAGGTCGGCCACGGAGAGCGTCAGGGCGGTGTCACGCGTCGGCCGGAAGGTCGTTCGCAGTTGCCCGCCGTAGAGCGCGAGGTCGCGGCCCGCGCGGCGCGACTGTTCGAGGTTGACGGTGCCGTCGGAGTTGCGCACGAAGCCGGAGTTGCGTTCGAGGAAAGGCAACTGCCACGCGACGAGCGTCAGCTCGCCGAGCTTCGAGTCCTTGAAGCCGCGCGTGTAGGTCTGGCTCGTGCCTTCCGGGTGGACGAGGTTGCTGAGCGTCATCTCCGTGCGCAGCCAGGGGGCCTCGAACTTGCCGCCCTGGAGGCGCAGGCCCGGCGCCCAACGCGGGTTCCAGGCGACGTAAACTTGGTCGAGCGCGAAAGGCTTGCGTGTGAAGAAGTCCGTCAACGCCTGGTTGCCGGAGGCGACGTTGGTCATGCTGCCGGTCGCAAGCCTTAGCCCCCAGTCGAACTCCGCACGGGACCGCCTCGCGCCGGACTCGTCGAAGGAGCCCGTGAAGACTTCGGCGCCGAAACTCCCCCGGACGGCGAGCCGCGCGCGCACGCGGAGGCGGTTGCGCGCCGTCAACTCGTTGCCGAGCACGGACGGGTCGGCGGCGTTCGGCGACGCGTTCAACTGATTGAGGATTTGGTCGTACTGCATGCGGATGTCGCCGCTGAAGCTGACGGCCTCCTGCTTCCTGCTGACGACTTCGCCCGACTCTGCATCAAGCTCCTGCACCCGGTCGCCCTTCTTAACCTCTGCGGGCTTTCGCGCGCCGGCCCCCTGGTCCTGGGAGGCCACCGCGCCCAGGCCCCCACGGGCCGCCGACGGTTGTGCGGCGGCCGTCTCCTGCGTCGGGCCGGCCTGTTCGAGATGCTCGACCCGCCTGCGCAGCTCATCTATCAGGCTCGCCTGCTGCAAGATGAGGGCGCGCATGCTTTCGAGTTCTTCGCGCACGGTAGCACCCTCACCCGCTCCTTCGCTTCCAGCCTTTGCGACGGAGGCCGCCGCGGGCGTTTCACCCGCTTCCTCCGAGCTCGACTGCTGGGCCCAACAAGTGCCCGCCATGAGAAGGAGGCCGCACACGGCGGCGGCGACTCGGGTTACAGTGCCCGCGCTTATGTAGTTCATGATTGATGTTCCTGAAGTTTTACGGCCGGGTGGCGAGTTCAAAAAAAA
>DATHBF010000008.1:0-2991 GCA_035296285.1 Pyrinomonadaceae bacterium
GGATATCTTCTCGCGCAGGGGCGCGCGGCCCTCGATCTCCTTGCGGATGGCTTCGAGGGACGCCTGCGCGCGCGCGAGGAAGCGCGCCGTCAGCGTCTTGTCTTCGCGCATCAGGCCGAGCAGCAGGTGCTCCGGCTCGATGGCCGGGGCGCCGAACTGGCTGGCCTCGTACCGCGCGAAGAAGATGACCCTCCGCGCCTTTTCGGTGTATCGCTCAAACATATAAAGAGGTTTGGAACCGATGAAGACTTTCGTTTTCAGGCTCGGCGTGCTGTCGGCAGCGGGGAGCGCCAACCGGAGTTCGCCCGTGGAGCATTATAACTGAAAGGTGGTGCGGATGTCAGATTTATAAAAACGGTTCCGGGCGTCAGGCGCCGGGTGTCGGTGCAGACAAGTCCTCCCCGGCGCCTGACACCCGATACACGGCACCTTCTTCTATCCGCCCGTCGCGCAGGGTGAGGCGGCGGTCGCAGAGGCGCGCGAGCCGTTCGTTGTGCGTGGCGACGAGGACGCAGGCGCGCGCGCGCCGCGCGAGGTCGAGGAGGAGCCGGCCGACATCCTCGCCCGTGCGCGCGTCGAGGTTCCCCGTCGGCTCGTCGGCGAGGACGAGGCGCGGCTTGCGGACGAGGGCGCGGGCGACGGCCACGCGCTGCTGCTCGCCGCCCGACAGCTCCCCCGCCGCGTGCCGCGCGCGTTCCGACAGGCCGACGGCCGCGAGCATCGCCCGCGCCTCCTCCAGCGCCTCGCGCCGCCCCTTGCGCGCCACGAGCAGGGGCAGCGCGACGTTCTCCTCGGCCGAAAGGTCCGCGAGCAGCCGGTGCGACTGGAAGACGAAGCCGACCTCGCGCCCGCGCCACTCGGCAAGCTCCGCGCCCGACGCCTTCGTGATCTCGAAATCTCCCAAACGCGCCCGCCCCTCATCCGCCCCCTCAAGCCCGCCCGCGACGTGCAGCAGCGTCGTCTTCCCCGCCCCCGAAGCCCCGACCACCGCCGCCATCTCGCCCGGCGCGAGCGCGAACGAGACGCCCCTCAAAACTTCGACCGCCGCGCCCTCCGGCCCGCGGAAAATCTTACCGACGCCCTCGACTTCGAGCCCCTTCATTCGTACCTCAAGACCTCCGCCGGCCTGACGCGCGCGGCCTGACGCGCCGGGTACAGGGTCGCGAGGACGCCGATGGCGACGGCCGCCAGCGCGGGCGGCCAGATGTCCGAACCCTGCGGCCGCAAGGGGACGGCGCCGATTGAATAAACGTCGGCCGGCAGACTCACGAGGCCGAACCTCTCGGCCAGCGAGCACGCCGCGAGCCCGAGCGCGACGCCCGCGACCGCGCCGACGACGCCGACGGCCACGCCCTCCAACACGAAGACGGCCATCACGCTGCGCGCCCGCGCGCCCAGGGCGACGAGCACCGCGATGTCTGCGCGCCGCTCGACGACGACGAGCGCCAGCGTCGTCGTGATGTTCAAGGCGGCGAGCGTCATGATGAGCAGGATGATGAGAGAGACGACGCGCCTTTCGAGTTCGAGCGCCGCGAAGAGGGGGCGGTTCGCCTCGCGCCAGTCCACGGCCGTCCAGCCCGCGCCCAGGGCCCCGCGCGCGCGCCGCGCCACCTCGGCCGACGCGTAAACGTCCTCGGCCTCGACGCTCAACACCGCCCGCACCGCGCCGCCCGCACGCTGAGCCTCCTCAATCGAGACGTAGGCCCACGTCGCATCGTATTCGTAGAGCCCCGACTTGAAGAGCCCCGCCACCCTCACGCGCACGGCGCGCGGCGTGAGCATCGCGCCGCCCTCGCCGGTGCCGCCCGTCACGAGCCACCCTTCGGCGCCCACCTCAGAGAGCCCCGCGGCCTCCGCCAGCCCTTCGCCGAGGACGACCGGCACCGGCACGTCTCGCGGCCCCGCGGCCGTCTGGAAGATGTCTTCCAGCCTGCCTCTCGTCAACGTCCTCTCAATCGCCGAACGCGCCCTCGCGGCCGAGCCCTCGACGCCGCGCAGCACCGCGTACGTCACGCCGCCCGGCCCGCTCAGAAGCCCGCCCGCGTAGACGGTCGGCGCCGCCTCGCGCACGCCCTCAACATTGCGCAGCCGCGACGCCGCCTCACGCGCGCGCGCCGCGTCCAACTCCGCCTCGCTTGAGAGCGTGACGTGCGCCGTGCCGGCCAGGATCTTGTCGCGCAGCTCGTCGCGGAAGCCCCGCGCCAGAGCCTGCGCCACTATCAGCGCCGCCACCCCGCACGCTATCCCGGCGACGGCCGCCAGCGCCGTCCAACGCGCAACCCTCCGCCCGCGCCGCACGCGCAGGTACCGGAGCGCCAGGAAGAGTTCGTAAGGCATACTTTCGTCTACTGCTTTTCGACCACGGCCACCCACTGGCCTTCGCGCTCGCGGCTGAAGACGACGCGGCCGCCGAGCAGGCGCGCGGCCTCCTGTTGGTCGGGGCCGCCGTGGGTGGTGAAGACGAAGGCCACGTCGTATTCGTCGCAGCGGCGGGCGGCGCGTCCGAGCGCGTCGGGCAGGAAGTTCTCGACGGGGACGACGTTGAGACGACGGTCGGCGTAGCCGTAGTAGTCGTTCGCCAGCTCGTCCGTCGCCGGCCAGGTCGTGAGCACGCGCGCCGTCGGGTACTCGTCGGCGATGAAGCGCGCGGCGTCGCGGTGGAGGAGGGCGAAGTCGCGGTAGGCGAGGTTCTCTTCCCAGGGGTAGTTGTATGACGGGTTGACTTCGGTCCTGTAAACGAAGGCGACGCAGGCCAGCGCGACCAAAGCCACCCGGAAGCGCACGCGCCGCCAGAGCGTCGAGACGCAGACCATGATGAGGAGCGGCAGCACCGGCAGCATGTAGCGCGCGAGCACCGCCCCGCCGACGACCGAGAGCGCGAAGACGTGCGCGATGACGAGCACGTAGAACGTCATCTGCACGGGGACCGAGATGCGCGGGCGCTCCGCCCCGCCGCCGCGCCGCGCGGGCAGCAGCATGGCGAGCGCGGCG
>DATHBF010000009.1:0-8153 GCA_035296285.1 Pyrinomonadaceae bacterium
GTTGGCACGACCGTTTCAAGATACCGCTGGACCACCCGTCCGCGCTCCGCTTCTACCTCGACAACCTGTTCGTGCCGCACTCGCGGCGGGAGATGTTGTGGGGGACGGTGGCGCGCGCGTCGGCGCGTGCGGGGCGCGCGGCGCTGCCACTGCTTGGCTTGGCTGCCGCCGACAGGCTTAAAGGGAAAGAGGCGGCCCCGGCTGGCGGTCAGGGGTCGGCGACGGACGCGCTGGTCGAGAGCCTCTGCGCGAGGCTGAGGGAGGCGGGCCTCGCGCCGGCCGGCGAAGTCTCCGCCATCACGCTCGACGACTACCGCCACTCGGAGCGCGAGAAGATGGTCGTCTTCCTTTTCGGACGCGGCGAGCGCGCCCCCTCGGTAGTGGCGAAGGTGAGCGGAAGCAATGAGCACGCCGCGGCGCTCGCGCGCGAGCACGAGGCTTTGCGCGCCCTTCACGCGCGGCTCGGAGAAGAATTGCGCGCGACGCTGCCCGCCCCGCTGGCGACGGTCGAGGAGGGCGGCCTGAAGGCTTTCGCCGAGGGCTACGTGCCGGGCCGCTCGATGTACTTCGAGATGCGCAACGCATGGCTGCCCCGCCGCCGCGCCGACACGCACTTCAGGCTGGCGCGTCGTTGGCTCGAACGCTTCCAGAAGGAGACGACCTCGGACGAGTCCGCGCTCGGCGCCGTCCGCGTCAGGGAACTCGTCTCGCGGCCGCTCAAGGAGTATCAGCGCGCCTGCTCGCCCTCGAAAGACGAAAAGAGGTTCGTCGCGGAGGTTCTGCGCAAGGCGCACGCGCTGAGGGGCGAGAGGGTGCCGGTCGTGGCGAGGCAGGGGGACTTCTGGGCGCGCAACCTGATGGTGAAGGGCGATGCGCTCGCCGTCCTCGACTGGGAGAATTACGCCGAGGCGGCCGACCCGTTCTCGGACCTCTTCCTGTTTACGACGAGCTACGGGCTGAGCTACCCGTGGCGAGTCGGGCGCTGGGCGGAGCCGGCCGTCGCCTTCCGCGCGACGTACCTGCGCGGCGGCTGGATGTCGAGGCTCGTGCGCGGGCACCTCTTCGGCTACTGCGCCTCGATGGGGCTCTCGCGGAAGCTTTTGGAAGTCTTCTTCCCGGCGTTCCTCGCGGGGCGCGCGTTGGAAGAGATGGCGCACGGGCGTTCGAAAGGCTCGCGCAAACATTCGGCCGGGGGCGGGGGGACGTGGGAGACGCTGTTTCGAGAGTACGCGCGGACGGGCGGCGGCGCGTGCTTTGGCTCATAGACTCGCTGACGGTGGGCGGGGCCGAACGGCTGGCGGCCGTCTTCGCGCGCCGGCACGACCGCGCCCGCTTGGACCTTCGCATCGCCTGTCTGAAGGAGATAGACGGCAACCCTCTGGCGCGCGAGGTCGAAGCGGCGGGCGTGCCTCTGACGGTCCTGCACGCGCGGAACCTGAGGGACGCGGGCGCCTTCCGGCGCCTCGTGCGGCTGATACGCGAGCAGGAGATTGACTTGATTCACGCGCACCTGACTTACGCGGATGTGTGGGGGCGGCTGGCCGGCCGTGTGACGCGGCGGCCCGTCGTCTCGACCGTCCACGTGCAGGGCTACACGAACCCGAACGACCCTTCGCGGCGTGACGGCGTCGTCGAATCTCTCGCGCGGTTCGTGAGGAAGAACGTCGGCGGCCCCGTCGTCGCCGTCTCGGACGCGCTGCGCCGCAGGCTTGCGGAGGCGGGCTTGCCGCCCGCGCGTGTCGTCACCGTGCGCAACGGCATCGAGCTTGAGAACTTCGACCTGCCCGCGGACTTCTCGCGCGCCACGCGCCGCGCGGAGTTCGGCATCCCCGCGGACGCGGCCGTAGCCGTCACGCTGGCCGTCGTCAGGGAGGGAAAGGGGCACGACCTTCTTCTCGACGCGGCGCGCGAAGTGCTCAAGCGCCTGCCCGGGGCACACTTCCTGCTCGTCGGCGGCGGGCCTCTCGAAGCGGCCCTGCGCCGGAGAATCGAGGAGGAGGGCCTTGCTCCGAACGTGCACATGACGGGGATGCGCGCGGACGCGGCCGAGATGCTGGCGCTGGGCGAAGTGTTCGTGCTGCCGTCCTCGCAGTTCGACGCGCTGCCGACCGTCGTCATGGAGGCGATGGCCGCGCGCCTGCCCGTCGTGGCTATTGCTTCGGGCGGGGCGTCCGAGCTTATCGTCGAGGGCGAGACGGGCGTCGTCGTGCCGTCGCCCGACGCGGGCGCATTGGCAGGCGCCGTCGCGGAGCTTTTCGAGAACCCCGAGCGGGCGCGCAGCATGGGCGAGCGGGGCCGCGAGCGCGCCGAGAGCGAGTTCAGCGCGCGGGCTTGGGCGGACAGGCTCATGCACCTTTACGAGAGCGTCGCGGGCGGGGTCGTGGAAGCTGAAGGCAGGCCCGCAGGGAGTGAGTCGGCGGAAGAGGCAGGGCGGTGGCGGCTCCGCGTCTCGGTCGTCGAGTTTCTTGGGCGCGGCGGGATGGTTCATTACGCGTACCAGCTCTGCCGCGCGCTGGCCGAGGAGGGCGCGCAGGTCGAGTTGCTGACCGACCAGGACTACGAGCTTGAGACGCTGCCTCACAACTTCGCCGTCCGCCGTGTGTTCAAGCTCTGGAACCCGCGACCGGAGGGGGGCGTCGTGTGGTCTTCGTCTCTGCGGGCGCGGGTCGTGAGGCTCGCGCGGCGGTCGAAGCGGGCGGCGATGTATTACCGCGACTGGTGGCGGCTGGTGCGGCTCGTCAGGCGCGAGCGCCCGGACGTGGTGCAGTTCGGCGAGATAAGGTTCGCCACGGACCTTCTGCCGCTGCTCGCGCTGCGCGCGAGCGGGGCACGCCTCGCCGACGTTTGCCACAACGTCGCGCCGTTCGACGTGAGCGCCGATTCGTCGAAGATAACGAAGGAGTCGCGCCTTTACCGCGCCGTCTACCGGCGCATCTACGCGTGCTTCGACGCCGTCTTCGTCCACTCGGAGGTCAACCGCAGGGAGTTCGTGCGACTCTACGGCGGGCCGCCGGAACGCATCCACGTCATCCCGCACGGCAACGAGGGGATGTTCGTCGCGCCGGGCGGCGATGAGCGTAAGGGCGACGGGCTGGCGGGCGAGCTGGGGCTTAAAGCCGGAGCGCCGACGGCGCTTTTCTTCGGTACGCTGACGAAGTACAAGGGCCTGGAATACCTCCTGGACGCGTTCGCGGAAGTGAGGCGGCGGCTGCCGGAGGCGCAGCTCGTCGTCGCGGGCTTCCCTAACCCGGACGTTGACGTTGAAGCCTTGCGCGCGCGGGCGGAGCAGTCGGGCATCTCCGGCGCGGTGAAGTTCTACCTGCGTTACGTGCCTCTGGAGGACGTGCCCGGGCTCTTCGCGGCGTCAGACGTGGTCGTCTTCCCTTACCTGATGATCTACCAGAGCGGCGCGCTACAGGTCGCCTACAGCTTCGGGAAACCGGTGGTGGCGACCGACGTTGGGGGGCTTTCGGAGGCGGTCTCGGACGGGGAGACGGGGCTGCTCGTGCCGCCTCGCGACGCGGGCGCGTTGGCCGTCGCGCTCGCCGAACTCCTCGGCGACCCCGTGCGGGCGCGGCGCATGGGCGAGCGCGGGCGCGAGCTTTCGGAGACTGTATACTCGTGGGGCCGCATCGCGGGGAGCGTGTCGCGCGTTTACGCCGGGATTACGGGGCGGGGGCCGCGCGAGGTGTTGCCGGCCGACCGCATGTAGAATGAGGCTTTAAGGATGCTCCCTCTCGAAATATTCTTCTGGGCCTCGGTCGCGCTCTGCGTCTACGTCTACGCGGGCTACCCGATCTTTCTGTGGGCAGCGGGACGCGTCGCGGGCCGGCCGCCGCTGAAGGGCGACGTGACGCCGTCCGTGAGCGTAGTTATCGCCGCGCACAACGAGGAGGGGCAGATTGCGGAGAAGCTTGAGAACACTCTGGCGCTCGACTACCCGCGCGAGCTTCTCGAAGTCGTCGTCGCCTCCGACGGCTCGACCGACCGGACGGAAGGAATCGTCGCCGGCTACGCAGCGCGCGGCGTGAAGCTCCTGCCGCTCGCGCGCTGCGGCAAGATGCGCGCGCTCAACCAGGCGGTGGCGCATGCGCGCGGCGAGGTTCTCGTCCTCACGGATGCTAACGCGATGCTCGAAAGGCACGCTCTGAAGGAGCTGCTGTCGCCCTTCGCGGACCCTTCGGTGGGCGGCGTCTGTGGCAACCAGAAATTTGCCCCACGTCGCGGCGGCGACAGCGCGGGCGCGGGCGAGAACCTGTACTGGACTTACGACAAGTTAATCAAGCGCCTTGAGACGAAGCTCGGCAGCACCGTCGCCGCCGACGGCTCGATCTACGCGCTGCGCAGGGAGTTGTACGTGCCTCTGGAAGACGGCGCGCAGGCCGACGACCACGCCATCTCGGCGCGCGTGGTGACGCAGGGGCGCCGCCTCGTTTACGAGCCGCGGGCCGTCTCCTACGAGCCGCCGCCCGCGCGGAGCGACCTCGAATTTCGGCGCAAGATGCGGGTCGCCAACCACTGCATGCGCGCCATCCTGAACGTCGAAGGCGGCTTGAACCCCTTCAGAACCGGCCTCTACGCCGTCGAGGTCTGGTCGCACAAGGTACTTCGCTACATGGTGCCGCTCTTCGCGCTCGCGGCGCTCGTGGCTAACGCCGCGCTCGCTGTCGGGTCCGCTCTTTACACGCTGCTCCTGCTCGGGCAGGTCCTCTTCTACGCGCTGGCGCTTCTGGGCTACGCGCTGAGGCGGACGCGCTGGGGCGGGCTCAAGGCCCTCTACGGGCCGTTCTACTTCTGTCTCGCCAACGCGGCCGCCACGCTCGGCGTGCTCTCGCTCCTGCGGGGCGAGCGCATCTCCGTCTGGCAGCCGCAGCGCGAGACGGACGCAAACCGGGGGAAGGGATAAATGAAAAGCATCAAGACACTGACGCTCGTCCTCGCGCTTCTGTCGGCGGCGTCTCTCGTGACCGCCGTGGGCTTCGCCTCCGGAGGTTCGGCCCCTCAGTCCAATTCCAACGGCAACGGGGAGACGCAGACGGCCTCGGCCACGAAACGCCGCCCGCGCACGGCGGCGCGGCAAGAGAACCAGAACTCCAACCAGAACCAGAACTCCAACTCGAACCAGAACACGGACCGGCGCCGCCCGCGCGACGAGCAGGAGCGCCAAGAGGACGACACGGCGCAACCGGCGGGCGACGACCAGAGGGAGGCGAGCGCGCCGCGCAGACCCCGCGGCGACGACGACAGCCGCTACCACGTCGAGGTCGGCATCATGCCGCGCCACATCAGCAACTACTTCCAGACCTTCGACGACTTCCAGCCGGGGACGACGCCCGTGCCCATTAAATCCGTCACCATCCTCACGCTCTCGGCCGCCGCCGAGTACGACTTTGTGCGCGGGGAGGGCCGGACGCTGACGGGCGGCGTGCGCGTGCGCCGCAACCTCTTCCGCGACCTGCCGGGCGGCGACTCGACCGACGTGGACGTGAATCTCGAATACGACTTCCGCCCACACCGGCTGAACTTCAAATACTTCGGCACGCCGCGCCGTCTGGCTTCAATCGTCGGCGGCCAGAACGTCTACAGTCAGGTGAACGGCTTCGCCGCCGAGTACTCGCGCCGCCTCGGCCGGCGCTGGCGCGCGCGCGGCGGCTACGAGTTCGCCCGCGACACCTTCTCGCGCTTCTCCGAGCGCGACCTCTCGCGCCACGAAGTGAGCGGCGACGTGCGCTACCAGATAAGCCCCTACTTCACGCCCGGCGTCGGCTTCGAGTACCTGCGCGGCCGGGCCGAGTCGGAGGACTTCTCCTACAACCGCCCCGCCCTCGCCCTGCTCGCCAGCAGCCGCGTCAAGGACGTGGCCTACCTGAGCTTCCGCTACCGCTTCTCGGTCCGCAACTACACGACCGAGAATCTATTGGCCTCCAACTTCAACCGCGAGGACCGCCGCCACGACCTCTCCTTCTACAGCACGGTCCGGCTCGGCCACGGCTTCTCGCTCTTCGGCTTCGTCTACCACACGAACAACAACTCCAACCGCCTGACGCGCACCTTCACCAGCACCGAGTCGGGGCTCGGCCTCTTCTACCGCTTCCCGAACTGAAGGCATGGTTGACAGGAGGTTTGACGAGTTGAAGGAATCGAACCGCGGCCGCACGCCCCGCGCGGCCGTCCTCCTCCCGGTAATGCTCGCGGCCGTCGCCGCCGTGGCCTGCGTCTATAAGCTCGCGCGCGCCGGCCCCGGGCTGGCGGCGCAGCAGGGCGGAGTCTACGTCTCGACGCGCGGCTCTGACTCGAACGACGGCTCATCGCCCGGAAGCCCCCTGCGGACCATCTCCGAGTCACTCAGGCGCGCGCGCCCCGGCGAGACCGTCTTCGTCGAAGGCGGCACGTACCACGAGCAGGTAGTCACGCGCCGCGCCGGCCGCGAGGGCGCACGGATAACAATCAGTAGCTTCAACGGCACGGCCGTCCTGGACGGCTCGCTCCTCCCCTGGCGCGCGGGCGCCGAACAGAACCAGGGGCTCGTCGAGTTGCGCCACCCCTTCGTCACGCTCGCGGGCCTTCGCGTCGTCAACTCGAAGAACACGGGCGTGCTCCTCGACGCCGACGACCTGACGGTCGAGAACTGCGAGGTCGCCGAGACACGGCTGCACGGCATCAGCACGCACACCGACCGCCAGACCAACTACCCGCGCCGCGCCGGGAGCATGATCCGCCGGGTCATGCTGCGAGGAAACGTCGTGGCCCGCGCCGCGCTCGCCGGCAACAGCCAGGCCGTCAGCCTCATCGCCGACGGGTTCCTCGTCAGCGGCAACACCGTCCGCGACAACGCGACCGAGGGCATCGACATCTGGCTCGGGGCCAAGCGCGGCGAGGTCACCGGCAACACCGTCCACGGCAACGGCGCGGCCGGCATCTACGTGGACGGCGCCTCCTTCGTCCGCATCCACCGCAACCTCGTCTACGGGAACCGCTCCGGCGTCGGCGTCTCTTCGGAGGACGCGAACTATTCGACCCACCACGTCTGGGTCTACAACAACGTCGTCTACGACAACCGCGAGGCCGGCCTGTTCCTCTGGGACGACAGGGCGCGGCCGGGCAGGTGGGGGGCGCAGGCCGTGGTCCTCGCGCACAATACGCTCGCAGGCAACCGCCATTCGGTCTACCTCGCGGGAGGTGAGAATTCGGTCGAGGTCGTGAACAACGTCGGCTACTCGGACAACATGAACGTCTACGACGAGTCCGTAAAATCCTCGACCGTCGAGAGGAATAACATCTGGCTCCCCTCGGCGCGCGGCTTCGTCTCGGCGTCGCGGAAGGATTTTCGCCTGACGAGTAATTCGCCCGCCGTGGACAAGGGCCGCCCCGTCCCCCCGTTCCGGGACGACCGGGGTATAACTTTCAACATCGGCGAGGATTTCGACGGCCGCGCCCGCGTCAGCGGCCACGCGCCTGACGCCGGCGCCTTTGAATATGATCTGCGTGGTTAAGCCCCGCTTCTGGTTTAAAATTTGCTGCCACGGGATGAAAGCAAATAATTGTCTTATCCGGCTGCACCGGTGGAGGTGATTTCGACATGAAAAAGTATCTTCTCGTGGGCTCGTGCCTTCTGGCCTTCGTGGCGGGCGGCGCAGCGCAGCTCGCGCTGCACAGGTCGGGCGGGGACACCGCCCCTGCGCCGACGGAAAAAATCGCCCAAGCTCCCGCCCCAACCGAAAACAGTCCGGCCCCCGCCCCACCCGCCGGGCCGCAGGCCGTGCCGGCCGCCCCCGAAACTCCCGTTGACGGGGCGGAAGTCGTAGACAGTCAGGACGCGGAGGCGGCGGAGGTTTCGGAAGCCGGCGGTGAGTCGCGTAGAGTCGTGCGGGCCTCGCGTCGCGCGCACGCCGCGCGAGGCAGGACGGGCCTGCGCGCCGCCCCTGCCGTCAGGCGGGCGAGCGCGGCCACCGCGCCTGCGCGCACCGCGTCCCGTGATGAAGGCGTGCACGAGAAGGCCGCCTCCGGCGCCAAGAAGACCGGCCGCTGGGTGGGAAAGGGCCTGAAGAAAATCGGCGGCGTCTTCCACAATTAGGCGTCCGACCCGGCAGGCGTACCGGGGAACTCGTGAAGTAACCTCTCGGTAAGCGACCCGATGATGGGCCTCGGCGAAG
>DATHBF010000010.1:0-13506 GCA_035296285.1 Pyrinomonadaceae bacterium
TCCTACAACGGCGGCGAGGACAACGCCGCCCGCTGGGTCCGACGCGCCATCCACGACGACCCCGCCATCTTCGCCGCCGAAGTCGGCTTCAACGAGACGAAGGAGTACGTCTCCCGCGTCATGTCGAACTACCGCGCCTACAAACTCCTCTACACCGACGACCTCAAGCCGAGGCGCTAAAAGCTCACCTGCCGCGCCTGCGGGCGCGTGTGCCCTTCCGCTCGTGCTCCTTAACAGGCACGTCCGCCTCGCCCATGACCAACCGGCCTGCTATGGGCAATAAGAGTTGGTCTTGCGGCGGCAGAGCGGCGGGCGTGTCGTCAACGACCGGCGTCGCGGGCAGCATCGCGCCCATCGTCACGCGAGGCTCCGTACGCCCGAGCCCGACGTGGAGCCAGGCTCCCGTGTAGAAGCCGAGCACGGCCGACAGGACGGAGCCTGCGACGCGCGAGACTTTCTGCTTGATGGCGCGAAGGCCGACCGGGCAGTTCTTCGTCAAGATCGTGCCGTCGCGGCGCCGGTAGTAGCGGACGCAGACGCGCCCTTCGGCGTTCGAGACGAAGGTCTCGGCCTCGCGGCGCGTCATGCCCGAGAGGTTGTAGACGTGCAGGCTGCACTGGTTGCAGAAGCGCGCGCGCTCGTCGCCGACCATGCGGTCCCAGTCGGCGGGGCACGGCGCGGCGACGCGGACGTGGTCGAGCGGGCTGGTGTATTTCGGCATCGGGGCCTCCAGACGTTTCGGCGGGACTCGGACTGTTTAGACGCCGCCGGCCCCGCCGCGTTCCGAAACTTCCCGCCCGGAGCTCAGGGCTCGGGGCTGTAGCGCGAATCCTCGAAGCCGCGCGCCCGCTCGCGCCTGCGCAAAGGGTCTTCGTCGTAGGGCCGCGGGCGCGGCAGCACGCCGAGGCGGACGAGCGCGGCGCGGTATTCGTACCTGACCGAAACTTCGGCCGCCGGACGCCTGTCGAGCCGCATGTCTATCCACGTCACGTCGTGGCGGACCGAACGGCCGATGCCTGTGGCCGCGTGCTCGTCGTCGGGCCGCGGCGGCGCGACGGTCGTGTTGCCCGCCGAGCGGCCCGCGCCCAACTCCGCCTGACTTTCGCCGCCCCTCTGCTTCGCGCCGTCTTCGGAACGCCTCTGCGGATGCACGCGGTCGTCGTAACGAGGCGGCGGGACGACCCTCGTGGCGGCGGCCTCCTCCCTGTAGAAGACGGCGGTGATGACGCCGAGGTCGGCGGCGCGGCCGAGCCTGGCGGCGTAAGAGTCGCGCTCGGTCGTGAAGTAGAAACGGCGGGCGCGGTTGGAACTCATCTGCCAGCCCGAGACGTGTATGGCCTGGTAGGGCTCTATCACCCACTTGCTTGCGTCCCAGCTCGCGGTGCGCCGCGCGTCAATCGTGTTCAGCCCGTCCACCGAGAGCGCCACGGCCACGCGCACGGGCAGAGGGTTGTAGACGCGCAGCTCGTACTCCTCGTTCGCAAGCGCCTCGACGTACCTGCGGCCCCGGGCCTGAAGGACTTCGAGCGGGCGACCGCCCACCAGCACGTCCACCCCGAACGGGCCGTAGGCGGGGCGGCGGCCCCATCCACGTTGAGACTCCTGCGCCGACGCGACGCCGGCCTGAAGCGACGGCGCGCAAACGCACAGCGATAAAGCGAGGACGAAAAGGAAAGGCTTGAAACGGATCATCACGGACGCACCTCCCGGCGGAAAAACTCCCACGCCGTCAGAACGCGCGTTGCGTGCCCGTCTTGCGGATGGCGGACGGCGTTTTTAAGCCAGCCTCGGCTTGCCCGCGAGGAGGCGCCGGCCGAGCGCGATGAGGGCCAGGCCCGTCGTCAGGGCGGCCGAGAGCAGGCAGTAGGCGCAGAAGGCTTTGAGGACGAACGCCTGGACGTAGAGGAGCCAGAGGGTCGCGGCGAACATCAGCGCGGCGAGCAGGCCGAGGAGGGCGCGCGCTCGCGCGTAGCCGAAGTAGGCGAGCGTCGCGAGGCTGAAGGCGGCGAAGTAGGCGGCGGCCCCGAGGGCGGCGAGGGGGATGTCTCCGGCGACCGTCGCGTAGCTGCTTGAGAGCACCGAGTCGCAGCCCGACACGACGACGCAGCGGACGCTGCGGCCCGCGAGATGCTCCGTCGTCAGATAGACGGAGTCGGCCACGCCCGCGAGCGCGAGGGCGGCCGAGGCGGCGTCCCAAAGGCGCGCGCCGCGCCCCGCGTCGGCGTGTTCGTCCTGCTCCCCGTACAAGCTTTGAGACCTCCCCGGAACTTACTTGCCGCCGCCGGCGGCCAAGGCGGCGTCAATCTGCGCGCGGAGCTTCTTGTCGTCGAGGGTGTCGTTGGCGTTCAGCTCGCGGCCGTTGAGGAAGACGGTGGGCGTGCCGCCGACGCCGAGCGAGGTGCCGCGTAACACGTCGGCCTGGACCCGCTCGACCACGTCCTGCCGCCCCATGTCGGCGATGAACTTCTCGACGTTGAGGCCGATGCGGTTCGCGTAGTCGGTGTAGATGGGGCGCGGCTCGGGCGACTCGGCCCACTCGGTCTGGTGCTCGTAGAGCAGGTCATGCATCTCGAAGAACTTGCCCTGGAGGCCGGCGGCCTCGGCGGCGCGGGCGGCCGAGTAGGCGTTCTTGTGCATGGACTGGAGCGGGTAGTTGCGGAAGATGACTTTCAGGCGGTTGCCGTAGTCGTGCTCGATCTTTTTGAGCGAGGCGTGGAGGCGCCCGCACGGCGGGCACTGGAAGTCGCCGAACTCTTCGAGCGTGACGGGGGCCGAGGCGCCGCCGCGGAAGTGCGGGTTGGGAGCGCCCGGCTGCTCGCCGCGTCGCGGGCCGGCCGGCACATTCGCGGCGTTCGAGGACGCGCGCGGGCCGGCGTTCGCGTTCTGCGTGTTCGCCGCGGGGCTCGCGCCGTCGGAGCGCGTGAGCCAGAGCACGGCGAGGATGGCGGCGACCAGCACGGCGCCGATGATGACGAACGGGAGGTAGCGGTTTTTCGGGGCCGCGTTCGGTTTCGGACTCATTCAGGTTCGCACCGTCGGAACAAGGATTTTCTCAGAACAGAGCTTCGGAGTCAGGGCCAACATGGTAACACTCTCCGCCCGCCGGGCCGAAGCGCGCCCCGCTCCTTAGAAAAATAGGAGATTTGTGTTAACTTTTGCGCACCCACGGCAGTCAGCATTTCCGACTAACCCCCGAGGCAGAACTTTGTGAGCAAGCAAGCGAGAGGCGGATGAGCCAGAACCAGGCCACAACTACAGCACTACCCGACAGCCCGGTCTCCATCTACGACCGCTTCACGAACCTCTACGACCTGATGTTCCGGGTCAACGGTTACGGGCTCTCCATCGAGCGATACTTGAAGGAGACGCCGTTGCCGCTCTCGACCGGCGCGCGCATCCTCGACGCCGGCTGCGGGACGGGGCTTCTGACGCTGGCGCTGCTGCGCGTGCTCAAGCGGCCCGCGAACCTGACGGCCGTTGACCTTTCGGGCCGCTCGCTCCAGACGGCGCGCAAGGCCGTCCGCAAGCAAAAGCCCGACCCGCGCCACCGCATCACCTTCCTGCAAGCCGACGCGCTCTCGCTGCCCTTCCCCGAAGACTCCTTCGACCTCGTCGTGACGAGCGGCGTGCTCGAATACCTGCCGCTCGACAAGGGGCTGGGTGAGTTGGCCCGCGTCATCGCGCCCGGCGGCCACCTTCTGTTTTTGCCCGTCCGGCCCTCGCCCATGAGCACCATCCTCGAACTCATGTTCCGCTTCAAGGCGCACCCGCCCGACGCCGTCGAGGCCGACACGCGCCGGCTCTTCCGCGTCATCGAGCACCACCGCTTCCACCCCATCGAGCCCATCGGCTGGACCAAGTCCATCATCCTCGCCCAGAAGCAGTAGCCCATCACTCAGTTTTCGTCATCGCCTTTATCACCGAGCGCGCGACAGTCGGGATGATGTCGCGCTCTTTGGCGTGGTCGGAGGTGAAGGTGACGAGGACGAGGCGGCGGCCGTCGGCCAGTTCGAGGTAGGCGGCGTCGTGGCGCGTCGTGCTCGTCCAGCCGGCCTTGGACCAGTAGCGCGTGCCGGGCTCAAGCGCAAGGCCGGTGAAGCCGTGCGCCTGGTCGTCCGGGTCGTTGGATGGGCCGGAGAAGTCGCGCTTCATGAGGTCGAGCATGAGGGCGCTGCGCGCGGGGCTGACGGCGCGGCCCGTGGCTATCTCGGCGAGCAGGAGGGCGGTGGCGTCGGTCGTCAGCTTGTTGCGGTTCGCGAACTTCTCACCGAGGAACTGGCGCTCGCGCCCGTACGGCCCCTCGCACCAGGGCTTCTGGTTGACGTTGATGCCCGCGTAGCCGAGCGCGGCGAAGTAGCGGTTGACGGCGTTGCGCTTCTCGGCCCACACACGCATCTCGGCCGGCGGAAGCTCGGCGCCGTTCGAGACGCCGGTCAGGGCGTCGAGGACGAAGTGCGTCGCGTCGTTCGACGAATCCACGATCATGTCCTTGAGCGCGCGGTCCAGCTCCGCCGTCTGCTTCAGCCGCCCGTCTTCGAGCCAGCGGTGCGCGGCGGCGAGGTAGAAGAGTTTGACGACGCTCGCCGGGTAGATGGGCTCCGAGCCGCGGAAGCTCCCGCGCTCCGGCTTCCGCGGCTCGGTCACGTCTATGAGCGTGACGGCGAGGCTCTTCTCCTGCAAGCCCTTCGGCCCGAAGCGCGAAAGGGCCTCGCGCGCCGCCTCGTCCACGACACGTTGCAGCCGCTCGGACTGCGCCGGCATGACGACTTGCGTCTTGACCTTGACCTGCGCGAAAGAAGGGACGGCGAAGGCGGCGGCGAGAAAGGCGGCGGCGATGATTTTCATGTCGGTCAGCGGATGAAGTTGACGAAGGCGGTGATGATGAGCAGGTTCGAGAGGTCTATGAAGAAGGCGCCGACGACGGGGACGATGAGGAAGCTGCGCGGGGCCGGCGCGTAGCGCGCCGTCAGCGCCTCCATGTTGGCGACGGCGTTGGGCGTCGTCCCCAGCCCGAAGCCGATGTGGCCGCTCGTCGTCACGGCCGCCTCGTAGTCGCGCCCCATCAGCAGGAAGCTCGTCAGCACCGCGTAGACGATTGTCACCAAGACCTGCGCCGAGAGGATGACGACCATCGGCAGCGCGAGGCCCGCTATCTTCCAAAGCTCCAGGCTCATGAGCGCGATGACGAGGAAGAGCGCCAGCGCGATGCCGCCGAGAATCTCCACCGCCCGCGCGTCGAGCCGGAACCAGCCCGTCCGCTCGTCAACGTTTCTCAGCGCCGCCGCGAAGACCATCGCGCCGATGTAGTCGGGCATCGTCACGCCCGCGCCTCTGAGCCAGAAGCTCACGACGGCCCCGAGCCCCATCACGGCGAGGATGAGAAGCAGGTTGTGAAGCAGCACGCCTCCCGTCAACTTCCCTTCCTCTTTCTCTTCGCGGCGCTCGTCGTCCCTGTTGACCGTCGGGCTCAGCGCCCAGAACTCCTCCTCGCCCGGCCCGGCCGTGTTCTCCTCGCGGGCCTTCGCGAGTTTGAAACGCCGGATGAGGAAGGTCGCCACGGGGTTGCCGACGAGGCAGGCGATGAAGATGCCGAAGAGCGCCGAGGCGATGATGAGCGAGCCGGCGCCGCTCACGCCCAGCTTCTCGAACTCGCCCGCCCACGCCAGCCCCGTCGAGGGGCCGCCCGTCAGCGTCAGCGCGCCGCAGATGATGCCGAGCGCGGCCGGAGCACCCAAAGCACTCGCCAGACCGATGCCGACCGCGTTCTGCACCAGCGCCGTGCCCGTCGCTATCAGCCAGAAGAGGCCCATCCGCCAGCCGCCCGCGCGCAGCAGCGAGAGGGTCGCGCCGAGGCCGATGGTCGTGAAGAAGGCGTTCTGGAGCGGCGCGCGAAGCGTCGTGTCGAGCGTGACGGCCAGCGTCCCCGTCGTGCGCAGCACGAGGACGAGCAGGGCGAACAGCAGGCCGCCGACGGCCGCCGCAGGGATGCTCGAACGTTCGAGGAAGCGCGCGCGCCTCTGTATCCACGACCCGGCGAAGAGCGAGAGGGCCGCCAGCGCGAGCGTCATGATGAGGTCGAACTTGACGGCGCGCAGGCCGTCGAGGGCTGTTATCTCCAACGCGCCTCACCTCTCGTAGACGACGCGGCCGTCCATGATGGTCACGCGCACGCGCACCTTCTCGATGCTCGCCGCGTCAATCTTAAATATGTCCTCAGTCAACAAGACGAGGTCGGCCAGCTTGCCGGGCGTGATGGTCCCCTTCGCGTTCTCGGCGAACTCCGCGAAGGCCGAGCCGACCGTGTACGCGCGCACCGCCTCCTCGACCGTTATCTTCTGCTCGGGCACCCACCCGCCGGGGTTCTTGCCGTCGAGCGTGCGGCGGGTGACGGCGGCGTAGACGCCCTGGAGCGGGTCGAGCGGCGCGACCGTCCAGTCGGAGCCGAAGGCGAGGACGGCGCCCGCGTCGAGCAGCGAGCGGAAGGCGTAAGTCCCCTTCGCGCGGCGGGGGCCGATGCGCTTCTCGGCCCAGCGGCCGTCGTCTATGCAGTGGTAAGGCTGCATCGAGGCGATGACGCGGGCGCGGGCGAAGCGTTGAACCTCAGAGGGCCGGAGGTGCTGCGCGTGCTCGATGCGGAAGCGCCGGTCGCGCTCGCCGTTCTCGCGCGCCACCTGCTCGTAGATCGAAAGGATGGTGTCGTTGGCCCTGTCGCCGATGGCGTGGATGAAGACTTGCAGGCCGGCCCGGTCGGCCTCGCGGACACGCTTGAGCATCTCGCCTTCGGGGAACATCTCGTCGCCGGGCAGCCCCGAGGTCTGCGGCGCGTCGAGGTAGGGCTCGAAGAAGAGCGCGGTGGTCGAGCCGAGGCTGCCGTCGGCGAAGCCCTTGAGGCCGCCGATGCGCAGCATGTCGCCGCCGAAGGCGCGGCGCACGCCGACGCGCCCCAAACGCTGCCAGTCGGGCAGGGGCGAGACGGCGTAGACTCTCGTCTTCAGCTCGCCGCGTTCGAGCAACGTCTGGTAGACGCCCACGTCGTCGCCCGCCGACACGTCCTGCACGCTCGTCACGCCGAGGCTCGCCGCGTGGGCGGTCGCCGCGCGCGCCGCCTGTAGCTTCTCTTCAAAACTCGACTCGGGGATGACTTTCCAGACGAAGCTCTGCGCCGCGTCCTTCAGGACGCCCGTGGGCTCGCCCGTCTTCGGGTCGCGGACGACGAGGCCACCGGGCGGGTCGGGCGTGTCGCGCGTGACGCCCGCCAGCTTGAGCGCGTAAGAGTTGGCGAGCGCCATGTGGCCGTCGAGTCGGTTGACGAAGACGGGGCGGTCGGGCGTGAAGGAGTCAATCAACTCCTTCGTCGGCAGCGGCGCGCCGGGCCAGCGCTCGTGGTCCCAGTCGCCGCCCGTTATCCAGCGCCCTCCGGGCAGCTTTTCGGAGAAGCGCCGGATGCGCTCGGCGAACTCCTGCGGCGTGTCCGCCGAGCGCAGGTCAACGCTCGAAAGCTGGAACCCGCCCGAGAGGAAATGCGTGTGCGAGTCGTTGAAGCCCGGCAGGACGAGCGCGCCCCCCGCGTCTATGACGCGCGTGCGCGGCCCGACATACTTCTTAACTTCCGCGCCCGTCCCGACGGCCACGAGGCGGTTGCCGCTGACGGCGACGGCCTCGGCCGACGGGCGGCCGGCCTCCATCGTCCGCACGTTCGCGTTTAGGATGACGAGGTCGGCTTCTGGCCCCTGCGCTGCGGCGGGGCCGGCGTCGGAAGTAAGCATGAGAAATGCGAGAAGGAAGGAAGCGGCGGTCTGGCCTGCTCTCATCTTTGAACCTTTGAATCAGTTACTCGGCGGACGGGCGCGTAGTGTATCATCTGGCCGTCGCCTTCCGGTAGAAGATTCCTGTGGACACGCTCGTCAACAAATTGCGCCGACTGCTCAAGGCCGGGCAGGTCCTGAGCGACCCCGAAGAGCTGCTCGTCTACGAGTGCGACGGCCTGACGCACTACAAGCACCGGCCGCGCGCCGTCGTCTTCCCCTCTTCGACCGAAGAGGTGGCGGCCGTCGTGCGCGTGCTCGCGGATGAGGGCGTGCCCGTCGTGCCGCGCGGGGCGGGGACGGGGCTGTCGGGCGGGGCGCTCGCGGTCGGCGGCGGCGTCTGCGTGGAGCTTGCGAGGATGCGGCGCATCCTGAAAGTTGACGCGGATAACAGGCTGGCGGTCGTCGAGGCCGGCGTCGTCAACGCCCACGTCTCGCGCGCGGTCGCGCGGCACGGGCTCCATTACGTGCCCGACCCTTCGAGCCAGGGCTCCTGCACCGTCGGCGGCAACATCGCGGAGAACGCGGGCGGCATTCATTGCCTGAAGTACGGGACGACCGTTGACCACGTCCTCGCCGCGCGCGTCGTGTTGTCGGACGGGAGCATTGTTGACCTGGGAGGCGCGGCGGGGCAGACGGGTTACGACCTGCTCGGCCTCTTCGTCGGCTCCGAGGGGACGTTCGGCATCACGACGGAGGCGACTCTGAGGCTGACGCCGGCCGCGCCCGCCGTCCGGACGCTGCTCGCGGACTTCGCCGACATTGACGACGCGAGCCGCGCCGTCTCGGCCGTCATCGCCGCCGGCATCATCCCCGCCGGGCTTGAGATGGTTGACAACGTGACCATCCGCGCCGTCGAGGCGAGCGTCTTCGCCGCCGGGATGCCGCTGGACGCAGGCGCCGCGCTGCTCGTCGAGCTCGACGGGCTGGAGGCGGGCCTTGACGAAGAGGTGGCGCGCGTCCGCGAGATTTGCGAGCAGAACGGCGCGCGCACGGTACGGCTCGCGGCCGACGAGCTTGAGCGCAAGAAGCTCTGGGCGGCGCGCAAGGGCGCCTTCGGCGCGATGGGCCGCGTCTCGCCCGACATTCTCATACAGGACGCGGTCGTGCCGCGCTCGCGCCTGCCCGAAGTGCTCGCCGCCACCTACCGCATCGGCGCGCAGCACCAACTGCTCGTCGCCAACGTCTTCCACGCGGGCGACGGCAACCTTCACCCGCTCATCTGCTTCGACTCGCGCGACGCCTCGCAGGTCGAGCGCGTTCGCGCCGCCGGCCGCGAGATCATGGAGACGTGCGTGAGCGCGGGCGGGACGATTACGGGCGAGCACGGCGTCGGGCTCGACAAGCGCGACTACCTGCCGCTCGTCTTCTCGGACGACGACCTGCGCGCGATGCTCCGGGTGCGCGCCGCCTTCGACCCCGCCGGCCTCTTCAACCCGGGCAAGATCATCCCCGCCCTCAAGGGCTGCGGCGAGGGCCGCGCCGTCGCGACACAAGACGCGCTCCCGCAACGCCCCGCGGCGAGGCGAGACAGTCTCCAAATCCCGCCCGACTCAATCGAAGAGGCGCGCGAAGTTTTGCGTGACGCCGCAAGCTCGGGTCGCGCCGTCGTCCCCTCGGGCGGCGGGACGTGGCTCGACGCGGGCGACGAGCTTACGCGCGGGCACGTCCGTCTCAACACGTCGCGCATGAGAGGGGCGATACGACACGAGCCGGCCGACCTTGTCGCGACGGCGGGCGCGGGGCTGACCCTCGAAGAGTTCAACCGCGAAGTGGGACGCGCCGGCCAGTGGCTCCCGCTCGACCCGCCGGACGACGGGCGCGCGACCCTCGGCGGCGTGGCGGCCACCGGCCTCGGCGGCGCGCAGGCGCTCAGCTACGGGCTCCCGCGCTCCTACGTCCTCGGCATGCGCGTGCTGCTCGCCGACGGCCGCGTCGTCAACTGCGGCAGTCGCGTCGTCAAGAACGTCGCCGGATACGACCTCTGCAAACTCTTCGTCGGCAGCCACGGCACGCTCGGCGTCATCCTCGAACTGACCTTCAAACTTCGCCCGCGCCCCGCGCGCGAGGCGACGCTCGTCGCGCGGTCCCCCGAGCTGAGTCCCCTGCTCCGAGCTTCGCGCGCGCTCGTCTCGTCTCAGCTCTTGCCCTCGGCCGTCGAGATAGTCTCGCCGGCACTCGCCTCATCATTCACGGTCCGAGACACCCCCGAAGAGTTTCACCTGCTCGCCCGTTTCGCGGGCACGCACGGGGCCGTCGAATACCAGCTCAAGCGCGCACGCGAGATGACAAAAGAGGCCGCGGGCCGCGCGAGCATGGAAGTCATGGAAGACGACGCGCCGCTCTGGAACGCGCTCGCCGCCGCCCCGCTCGTTCACGGCGGCCAGCTCGCCTTGCGCACGCGAGTGTTGCCGTCCGAACTGGGCCGGCTGTTGTCCGACCTTCACCTGGTTGAGGCCGCTCCGCCCGGCGTCATGTGGCACGCGGGCGCGGGCGACGGCCGCCTCCATGTGTTCGGGACCGAGAGTTTGAGCGACGCCGACGCCGTCATCTTTCGTCGTCGCTTTTCGTCTTCGTTGACGGATGCCGTAAGGACTCTGACGGCCCGCATCAAGGGGCAGCTCGACCCGGAGAATCTGTTCTCGCCCGGCCGCTTCATTCAATGAAGATGACAACGTCGCATCACAAACTCGCCGGCGCGCTCGAAGGGGAGGAGCGGAAGCTGCTCGCCTGCGTCCACTGCGGCCTCTGCCTCGAAGCGTGCCCGACCTACGTCCACACGGGCGACGAGAACGACAGCCCGCGCGGCCGCCTCTACCTGATGCGCGCCGTCGAAGAGGGGCGGCTCGCGCCAGACTCCGCGGCCTTCACGCGCCACATTGACCGCTGCCTCGGCTGCCGCGCCTGCGAGAGCGTCTGCCCGGCCGGCGTCGAGTACGGACAACTCCTGGAGGCCGCGCGCTCCGACATCGTCTCAGGCGGCGCGAGGCAAGGCTGGACCTCAAGGCTCCTTCACCTGCTCCTTCGCCACGTCTGGCCGCACCCCGCTCGCCTCCGTCTCGCCTTCGCGCTCGCGCGTGCGGCGCGCGGCTCGCGCCTGCCCCGCCTCCTGCTCAAGACGAAATTGACGCGCGTCATGCCGGAGCGCGCCGAACTCGCGCTCGCGCTCCTCGACAGTTCTTCGCCCGCGTCGCTCGGCGGGAATCGAGAGGGCGCCGCTCCGTCCGGAGTGACGACGCACACTCCCGCGGGCGCGTTGCTCTTCAAAGGCTGCGTGACCGAAGGGCTCTTCGCGCGCGTCAACCGCGCGACCGCCCGCGTGCTCGAAGCCAACGGCTGCCCGGTCGGCTCGCCCGCCGAACAGGTCTGCTGCGGCGCGCTCCACGCACACGCGGGCGACCTCGAAGGCGCGCGCCGCCTCGCGCGGCAGAACATAGGGGCTTTTGAGGATGATGGAAGTACGCCCGTCGTCACGAACGCGGGCGGCTGCGGCGCCATGCTCGCCTCCTACGCTCACCTCCTCGAAGACGATCCCGAGTTCAAAGAGCGCGCCGCCCGCTTCGCCGCCCGCGTCCGCGACGTGAGCCAGCAGCTCGAAGCCACGGGCATCCGCGAGGGCGCACCGCTCGACGGCGAGGCCGCAACCTACGACGCCTCCTGCCACCTGCTCCACGGCCAGAAGGCCCACACCGCTCCGCTCCGCCTGCTCGGCGCCGTGACCGGCCTGCGGCTCGTGCCGCTCGAAGGCAGCGACGTGTGCTGCGGCGGCGCGGGCGTCTACAACCTCGTCGAGACGGAGCTTTCCTCGCGCGTGCTCTCCGAAAAACTCGCGCACGTCCGCGAGACGGGCGCCGCCGTCCTCGCCACCGGCAACCCCGGCTGTCACATGCAGATCGCGGCGGGCGCCTATCTTAAAGAGATGCGCCTGCGCGTCTGCCATCCCGTCGAGCTGCTCGACGAGTCATACCGCCGCGCAGGTTTCTACGAGCCTTCCTGACACCCGCACGCCCCGCAAAATTTTTCGTTGACTCGCGCCCGAAGGCGCGGTATCCTACGCCTACTTTACAGAGCAAAGTAGTTGATGCCTATGCTTTTCAGGAACGTCCCACCGCCGTTTGTCCGCCTGGCGCCGCGAAATCGCGGCCGCTCCCTCTGAGTGTACCCGTCAGACTTTCCCGATAGAGTCGGAGGTCTTCGCGCGCCGGGGCACGCGTCCGCGCGCCGCCCCGTGTGAGCGGGCCTCCAGGTGAAACCAATCCGAGCGCGGCCGCGAAAGACGGCCGAACGAACACTCATGTCACTGAACAATTTCATCAGCGAGACGCTTTGCCACCCGACCGACTACATCTCTTACTCCGTGAGCGAGAAGCTGGCGCGGATGTTCCCGGGCCGCGCCGTCGTCGAGGGCGAGAGCTGCCAGTTCAACCTCGACGAGTACGCGCGCGCCGGCCTGTGCTCGCTCGTCGGCGAGGGCTCGGTCCACGCGCAGTACGCGACCTCCTGGCGCGGGCGCGGCCGGTCGCTCGAACGCCGCGCCGAGAACGCGTGGTTCAACGTGCTCTGGCGCGGCCGGATGCTCGACGTGCTCTACGTCACCTGGACCGAGAGCGGATTCCGCACGCGCTTCCACTGGATAGTGGCCGACACGCGCGAGACGGCCGAGGAGTTCTTCGGCGCCGTCAGCGAGTGGTGCACGGAGGTGCGCGGCGAAATCCTCGTCTTCGAGGACGGTCACTTCGACAAGAGCAAGGAGATATACGACTCGATACGCGGGGCGAGCTTCGACGGCCTCATCCTGCCCGAGCGGCTGAGCCGCGAGCTTCAGGACGACCTGCCGCGCTTCTTCGCCTCGCGCGAGATGTACGAGCGATACCGCGTCCCATGGAAGCGCGGCGTGCTCCTCATCGGCCCGCCGGGCAACGGCAAGACGCACGCCGTCAAGGCGATGGTCAACCGCCTCGGCCTGCCGTGCCTCTACGTCAAGAGCCTGGAGAGCTGCCGGGGCGAGCACACGGGCATCCGCACTGTCTTCGAGCGCGCGCGCCACACGCAGCCCTGCGTCGTCGTGCTCGAAGACATCGACTCGCTCGTCAACGACAAGAACCGCTCCTTCTTCCTGAACGAGCTTGACGGCTTCGCCTCGAACACGGGGGTCGCCGTGCTGGCGACGACGAACCACCCGGAGCGCCTCGACTCCTCCATCCTCGACCGGCCGAGCCGCTTCGACCGCAAGTTCTACTTCGAGCTGCCGGCCGAAGCGGAGCGGCTGCGCTACGCCGCGCGCTGGAACGAGTCGCTGGAGCCCACGATGCGCCTCTCGGCCGCGGAGCTTGACGGGGTCGCGCGCTCGACCGAGGGCTTCTCGTTCGCGTACCTGAAGGAGCTTTTCCTTTCGACGCTGATGCAGTGGGTCGGCGGCGACCCGGGCGCGCCGCTCGCGGGCATCGTCGCGGAGCGCGCCGCGCGACTGCGCGAGCAGATGAGCGCCGCGCCGCCCGAGCCCGCGGCCGCCGACGATTGAAGCCGACAAAGGGGCCGGCCGCGCCGCCTGTGTTATCTTCTCGTGCGATGAAGAAGGGCGGGGTCATCCTCATGCTCGTGCTCGTGCTGGCCGCGTCGCCCGCCGTGCTCACGCGCGCGCGGCAGGACGCGGGCGCGGGGCGCGTGCGTTCGCTCTACGACGCGGCGCGGGCGCGCGAGG
>DATHBF010000011.1:0-5617 GCA_035296285.1 Pyrinomonadaceae bacterium
TGCTAGAGTTGTCGCCTTAAACAATGACGGACGACAACCTTATTCACGTAGGCGACGAGGTGCGCGCGGCGCTCGACGGGGGGCGCGCGGTCGTGGCGCTCGAATCGACGGTCATCTCGCACGGGCTGCCGCGCCCGCTCAACCTTGAGACGGCGCGGGCCCTGGAGTCGGCCGTGCGCGAGCGCGGGGCCGTGCCCGCGACCGTCGCGGTCATCAAAGGGCGGCTCCGTGTCGGGCTGGACGACGCGCAGCTCGAACATCTCGCCACGGCCGAGGGCGTGCGCAAGGTGAGCCGGCGCGACCTTGCGGCTGTGGTCGCGCGCGGCGAGGACGGCGCGACGACCGTCGCCGGCACGCTCTGGATAGCGAGCCGCGCCGGCCTCAAGGTCTTCGCCACGGGCGGCATCGGCGGCGTCCACCGCGGCCCTCTGCCCGACGTGTCGGCCGACCTGCCGGAACTCGCCCGCACGCCCATGACGGTCGTCTGCTCGGGCGCGAAGTCGGTCCTCGACCTGCCGGCCACGCGCGAGTGGCTTGAGACGCACGGCGTCACGGTCGTCGGCTACCGATGCGACGAGCTGCCCGCCTTCTACGCGCGCACGAGCGGCCTCCCCTTGGACGCGCGCGCCGACACCGCCGAAGAGGCGGCCCGCCTCGCCGCGGCGCGCGACGCGCTCGGACTCGAACAGGCGCTCCTCGTCGCCGTGCCCGTCCCCGCCGAGGCGGCGCCCGACGAGCGGCGGCTCGACGAAGTCTTAAACTCCGCACTCTCGGAGGCCGAGCGGCGCGGCGTCTCGGGGCGCGAGCTGACGCCCTTCCTGCTGTCGCGCATGGCCGACGCGAGCGGCGGCGCGACGCTGCGGGCGAACACGGCGCTCCTTGAGAACAACGCCCGCGTCGCCGCCGAGATAGCCGCGGCGCTCGCCGCCCGCCGATAAAACTCAGAACTTCGCCCCCGCGCGCGTCGTTTTCCCTTGCGGCCGGAAATCGTCGGAAACTCTTTATCATTCGTCGGGTGGGCGGCCGCGCGCCGCCGGAAGGTTTGCAGATGAAAGGTCGCATCTTTTTAGCCGTCCTCCTCGTCCTCGCCGCCCTCTTCGCGGGGCGCTACGTGAGAAGGACCGAGGTCACAGGCGCGAGCAACCGCGAGGAGACGCGCCAGACGCAGAGGCTCGACGCGGGCGCGCGCGTCGAGGTGCGCGGCATCAACGGCGAGGTCGAGGTGAGGACGGCCGACACCGACACGGCCGAGGTGAGGGTCGTCCGCACGGGCGACCTCGAATACGGCAAGGTCAACGTCGAGCTGTCGCCGTCAGGGATAGTCGTCCGCGGCGAGCACACGGTCGCGCGCGGCTTCTGGCGCTGGCTCGAAGGCGGCGCTCGGGTGCGCCAGCAGGTGACGCTGACGGTCCCGCACCGCGTCGAGGTCCTGGCGTCCGGCATTAACGACAACGTCGAGGTCGGCGAGGTCGAAGGCCCCGTCACCGTCGAGGCCATCAACGGCCGCGTCTCGATAGCGCAGACTTCCGGGCACTTCGCGGCCCGCCGCGTCAACGGCGGCGTGCGCGTAGGCGTCGCCGGGCTCGGCGACGGGGGCATGGAGCTGAGCCGCGTCAACGGCAACGTCGAGGTCCGCCTGCGCGAGTCGCTGAACGCGGATATCGAGGTCAACCGTCACAACGGCCGGCTGACGCTCGACGTGCCGAACGTGACGGCGCAGGAGCGCGAAGGCCGCCGCCGGTCGCACGCCCGCCTCGGCTCGGGCGGCGCCCCCATCAACATCAACCGCGTCAACGGAAACGTCCGCTTCGAGGCGACCGGCTGGACGGCCGAAGCGCCCCCGGTTGTCGCCGCGCCCGTCGCGGAGCTTCCCCCGCCGCCGCCCGCGCGGTAAAGAAAAGAATCCCCGCAGCCTGACCCGAGAAGTTGACCCAAGTAGACGACGGCCCGCGCACAAGAGAGGCGCGGGCCGTTGTCTTTCCGCGCGAAGAGGCTTAAAACAGTCTCTCCACCAACAGGAAGGGAAGGGGGCCGCAAGTGGCCGACGAAGAACGTCTGTGGGAAGTCATTGACCAGCATAAGCGGCTCGACCAGTTGACCGCGCGCGAGGGGGACGCCAAGGAGGCGCCGCTCAGGCGGGACGTGCGCTCGCTCGGCCGCCTGCTCGGCGACGTGCTGAAGGAGCAGGTGGGCGCCGGGCTCTTCGACGCCGTCGAGGAGCTGCGCCGCCTCTCCATCCGGCGCCGCGAGCTGGAGACGGGCGAGGGCGAGCCGCCGGAGGAGGGCGAGGAGGCGGCGCTCAACGAGCAGGCCGACCGCGTCGTCCGCCGCGTCTCGGTCGTCGAGGCTTACCAGCTCTCGAAAGCCTTCGCCACCTACTTCGAGCTGACGAACCTCGCCGAGACGAACCACCGCAAGCGTCGCCGCCGCTCCGCCGAGGTCAACAACACCGCCCCGCAGGCCGGCACCTTCCGCGGCACGCTGGAGCGCGTGCGCCGCTCGGGCGCTTCGTTAGAAGAAGCACTCGCCCTGCTCTCTCGCGTCGAGGTCGTCCCCGTCTTCACCGCGCACCCGACCGAGGTCGCGCGCCGCACCGTCCTCTTCAAGCGCCGCCGCGTCGCGAGCGAGCTGGAGGGGCTAGACCGCCTCCCGCTCTCGCGCCGCGCCGCGCGCGAGGCCGCCGACCGCATCGCCGCCGAGATAACGGCGCTCTGGCAGACCGACGAGGTGCGTCGCCGGCAGCCGACCGTCGGCGACGAAATCAAGATGGGTCTCGACTACTACCCGGCGTGCCTGTTCGAGACGCTGCCCGAGCTTTACGAGGAGTTGGCCGCGGCCTTCCGCGAAGTCTACGGCTGCGACCTCGAAGCGCGCGACGTGCCGCGCGTGCTGCGCTTCGGCTCGTGGATAGGGGGCGACCGCGACGGCAACCCCTTCGTCACGCCCGACTGCACGCGGCAGGCGCTCCTGATGGCGCGCGAGCACGTCTTCGACTTCTACATCTCGGCCGCCGACATGCTGCTCGAACGCATCAGCCCCTCGGCGTTCCAGGCGCCCGCGTCGGCTGCGCTGCTGGCGAAGCTCGAACTCTACGAGCAGACGTTCCCTGCCGTGCGCCTCGAAGAGCGCGTGCGGGCCGAGGCCGAGATTTACAGGCGCTTCCTCCCCTTCGTCATCCACCGCCTGCGCGCGGCGCGCGGGGGGGCGCGCGGCGGGGACGCCTACCCGGACGCCGAAGCCTTCGTCGCGGACCTGCGGCTGCTGCGCGAGAGCCTGACGGCGAACGCGGGGCTACGGGTCGCGCGCACGCTGCTCGACCCGCTCATCAGGCAGGCCGAGACGTTCGGCTTCCACCTCCACACGCTCGACGTGCGGCAGCACGCGCGCGTCCACGCCCGGGCCGCCGAAGAACTCGCGCGCGGCGCGGGGATTGATGAGAGGCAGGCTGTCGGGGACGAAGTCGGCGGCGCGGGTGAGTCGGCCGCCCCGTCGCTCCCGCCCGCGCCTTCGCAGGAGACGGCGGCGCTGCTCGACGCCTTGCGCGCTGTCGCCGAGTTGAAGCGCGAGTTCCCGCCCGAGGCCGTCCGCAGTCACGTCATCAGCGGCGCGCGGGGCTCGGCCGACGTGCTCAGGCTCGTCTGGCTCTCGGAGACCTGCGGCGTGCGCGTCGCGGCCGACGAGCGGCGCGGCGACCCCGGCCTGATGCCCGTCCCGCTCTTCGAGTCCATCGAAGACCTGCGCAACTGCCCCGAAGTCTGCCGCGCCCTCTGGACCTCGCGGGAGTACGCGCCCTACCTCGACTCGTGGGGAAGGCGGCAGGAGGTGATGCTCGGCTATTCCGACTCGAACAAAGACGGCGGGATGCTGACGAGCACCTGGGAGATTTACAAGGCCCACCGCGCGCTGCACGAGGTGGCGCGCGGGTGCGGCGTGCGGCTGCAACTCTTCCACGGGCGCGGCGGGACCGTCGGCCGCGGCGGCGGCCCGACGAACCACGCCATCGTCGCGCAGCCGGCGGGCGCCTTCGACGGCTCGCTCAAGATCACGGAGCAGGGCGAAGTCCTCAACTGGAAGTATTCGGACCCCGTGCTCGCCGAGAGGAACCTGGAGCTGATGGTGGCGGCGTCGCTCGAAGCCCTGGCGCGGCCCGGCGGCGTCGAGCACAGGGAGGAGTGGGAGCGGGCGCTGGAGCGTCTGTCGGGCGACGCCTTCGAGTTCTACCGCCGCCACGTCGCGGAAGACCCGGACGTGGTGCCCTACTTCGAGGAGGCGACGCCGGTCCTTGAGTTCGACCTGGCGAAGATCGGCTCGCGGCCCGCCAAGCGCGGCGAGCGGCGCGGGCTCTCGGACCTGCGCGCCATCCCCTGGGTCTTCGGCTGGATGCAGAGCCGGCACGTCCTGCCGGCGTGGTTCGGCGTCGGCCACGCGCTCGAACGCTTCGCCGGGGAGGAGGCGGGAGGCTGGGGCTTGCTGGCGGAGATGATGGAAGGCTTCACGATGTTCTCGAACCTCGTCGCCGACGTGGAGATCGGCATGGCGAAGGCCGACCTCGGCATCGCGCGCCGCTACGCCGAGCTGGTCGAGGACGAGTCTTTGCGCTCGCGCGTCTTCGCGCTCATCGAGGACGAGTTCGAGCGCACGCGCCGCGCGGTGCTGCGTCTGAGGGGCGAGCGCCACCTGCTCGAACGCAACCCCGTCCTCGCCAACTCCATCGCCCGCCGCAACCCCTACGTGGACCCGATGAGCCTCATCCAGATAGAGCTGCTCCGCCGCAAGCGCGCCGGCCACGACGCCGAAGAACTCAACTACGCCCTCGCCACCACCATCAACGGCATCTCGGCCGGGCTGCGCAACACCGGCTGAAAGGAACTCTTAAAAATCATCTGGCGGGCGGCACGTCCGCGTCGGCCGTCATCACGCCCTGCGGCGAGGTCCAGGCGAAGAGGAGCCGGCCGCGGTCAAGGGCCATCTGCGGGAAGCCGCTTGAGCGCGAGGCGCCGGGCGCGGCCACCGTCACGGAAGGCCCGCGCGTGCCGTCGGGGCGGACGCGGCGCGCGCGCACCTCGGCGCCCTCCTTCGTCCTTTCGAGCCAGCAGACGACGGCGCTCCCGTCTTCGAGCAGGAGCACGTCGGCGCGGCCGATGGGGTCGCCGTCGCCCGCCTCCGCGGGAGGGCCGAAGGTCGCGCCCGCGTCATTCGAGAAGGCGAGGCGGACGCGCGGCGAGCCGTCGGCAATCGTGAACCATGCGACGGCGGCGCGGCGGCCGCGCGCGGCGACCGAGGGGCCGTTGACGGGGCAGCCTTCGAGCCGCCAGCCGTCGGCGTGGACGGCTCGCGGCTCGCTCCAGCGCCCGTCGCGCGAGAGGCGCGTGTAGTAGATGTCTCGGACCTCCTTGTCGGAGCGGTCGCGGTAGACGACGAGGGTGCCTTCCGCAGTCGTCGCCGTCGAAGTCTGGCAGCACTCGCAGACGCGTGCGTCGAGCAACTGCTCGGAAGTCAGCCGGCCGTCGCGCGAGACGGCCGCGTAGCGCAGCGTCATCGAGCCGTGGCCGTGCCCTTCGCCGTGACCATCGCCTGCGGACTGTTTCATCTCGCGGCCGTCGAGCCAGACGGCGCC
>DATHBF010000012.1:0-25741 GCA_035296285.1 Pyrinomonadaceae bacterium
CGCGCTCCAGAAGGTCGGCCGACATCTTCGGCGCCGGCCGAAGGCCCAGGCCCTTAGCGCCGACGCCGAAAGCGCCCGCCCCCGCCGAGACGGTGAAAAGAGTCAGGGCGAGACACGCGCGCAGTTGGTAAAGCTTGAAGACTTTCACCCGACTCTTCTCCCGACTCGGTTCTGCTTTGTGACTTTCGGCCGAGGTTTTAAGTGCTTGGGGCACCTGGGGCTTGTTCTTGCCTGAGCAAAGACCGTTCCCAGCGAGCCGCCCCGGCCGCGCGCCCCGACCTCGCCGCCCCGCTTCCGCGGAGGCTCCCGATTCCCTTGGGAAATGAGCGTTTGGAACTCTGGCGGCTACCCCGTTCGCCTCTCGTTTGCACGCCTCCGGACGCCCGGGCGCGGGCACAATGCAGCAGGGCCGTAGAATCCTGCCGCTGTGAAACACCTCATGCCGCACCGCTCGGACACCCCTCCGGCCGCGCCCGGTTGGCGTTCCGTGTGCTGGCATGGCGCTTGCCGGCCGTGCCGGGCACGTCCCAGTTCCCCCGAGGCTCGGACATCAAAGACGCAAAGGTAAGGATTCGACCCACGGAGACGGCGCACGGCCCCTGCGCGTTCGCAGGGACGAGTGTGCGGCCCACGGGGGCCGCTTTTAAAACCCCACGAGTGAAGGGAGCCAGAAAAGATGTCTCAGCCGGAGAGCGGGGCGCGGATTCTGATAGCCGACGACGACGCAGAGATCAGAGACATTCTGCGCGAATTTCTCGAAGAAGAGCACGAGTGCTCGACCGCGGGCTCGGCCGAGGAGGCGCTGGCCGTCCTCGCCTCCGGCGACTTCGACCTCGTCCTGAGCGACATCACGATGGGCGGCATGAGCGGGCTGGAGATGCTGCCGCACGTCCGCGCGCTCGCGCCCGACACAATCGTCGTCATGATCAGCGGCCAGCTCTCGATTGATAGCGCGGTGGAGGCCATGCGGGCCGGCGCCTTCGACTACGTCGTGAAGCCCTTCGACCTGGAGCACGTCGAGCTGGCCGTCCGCCGCGCGCTCGGACACCGCGCCCTCGTCGAGTCCAAGCGCCGCCACGAGACTTACCTCGAAGAGACGGTCGCGCGCCGGACGGAGGAGCTTGACCGCGCGCTGCGCTCGCTCGAAGGCTCTTACAGGCAGACGCTCAAGGCGCTCGTCGCGGCCCTCGAAGCGCGCGACGCCGAGACGCACGGCCACTCGGAGCGCGTCGTCAACTTCAGCCTCCGCCTCGGCCGCGAGCTGGGCCTCGACGCCGACGGGCTGCGAGATTTGGAGTTCGGCTCGCTCCTGCACGACATCGGCAAGATAGGCGTGCCCGACGCCATCCTGCGCATGCCCGCGCGCCTGAACGACGGCGAGTGGGAGCGGATGCGCGAGCACCCCCTGCACGGTCAGAGGATTCTCTGCGGCATCGAGTTCCTCGAAGGCGCGGCGCGCGTCGTCGCCCAGCACCACGAGCGTTGGGACGGCTCCGGCTACCCCCTCGGCCTGAAGGGCGACGAGATAGACCTGAACGCGCGCATCTTCGCCGTGGCCGACGCCTTCGACGCGATGGTCAGCGACAGGGTCTACAGGAGGGGCCGAACTTACGAGGAAGCGGCGGCCGAGCTTGAGAGGTTCGCCGGCTCGCAGTTCGACCCGGCCGTCGTCGCCGCCTTCCACCGCGTCCCCGCCTCGGACTGGGCCGAGGCCGCGCGGCGCAGGGCGGCGCGACCCTCGCCCCGCGTCTCGCCGAGTGATTCGCTGCTCGCGCTGCTCGCCGTCTAGCGCCCCGCGGCTTTTCCACGACGCGGCGCCTATTAGACGTTTCTAATGGTTGCGGACCCGGAGGCACGAAAGGACTGTCTCTCCACGCGCGTTTTCGGTTATCATCCGGGTCGTTTCCCCTTCCAGAGCGGCGTGAGAGAGGGCCGGGTTCCGCGGCCGAGTGGGGCCGGAGGCGTGGGCTATGATGGCAGAGCGAGACGGGTCGGTCGTGATAGTGGTTGACGATTTCGAGGACACGCGCCAGATGTTGCGGCGCATGCTTGAGCTGAACGGCTGCCGCGTCGTCGAGGCCGCCAACGGCCAGGAGGCCATAGACCTCTCGCAGCGCGAGGGGCCGGACCTGGTCCTCATGGACTTGAACATGCCCGTCCTCGACGGCTTCAACGCCACGCTCCGCATCCGCGAAGACGTGCGCACGCGCGACGTGCCCGTCGTCGCCGTCACCGCCTACGACACGGCCGAGTCGCGCGCCGCCGCCACCGCCGTCGGCTGCTGCGAATACATCACCAAGCCGCTCGACCACGAACGCCTCAAGACCATCCTCCAAAAACTCCTGCCGCACGGACGCGGCGCACAAACCGGGACGGCTTAAGGGAGGGTGGTATCGGCCTATGCTAAAATATTACCGGTGGCGAAAATAATAGTCGGTGACGGGATTGGCGGAATAACGTGGCTAAGAATACAGGTAAAGATTATCGTAAGGGCTCAGCCAGCGAACGGAGTCAGGCTCAAAACCCTAAAACCGATAACTTGACAAAGCATGATGCTAAGTCATCGGTGGCGGACCAGAAGATGATGCGGGCGTGGAACACCATCAGCGAGAATCGTAACGGGGCTAAGAGAAAGCACTGATGCCCACCGTTACCTACGATACCAACGTATTCATTAATCGAAAACCGGCGTACTTCCCCGCCGGTTTTGTCATGTCTGCCGTTGTAATGCAAGAGCTTGCCGCCGGCGCTGTAGATGATTCCGAGTTAAAACAACTACAGGCCGCGCACCGAGCTTATGCCAAGGAGAATCGGCTACTTGTTCCTACAGGTGATGATTGGTGGCAGGCCGGGAAGGTTCTTAATTCGTTGCTTCGTGGGCTCAAATCTACGCGAGGAGGCTTAACGCCTAAATTGCCTCACAGTGAGAAGCACCGCATTATCAGCGATGTCTTAATCGCCGTCACGGCACGTCGAGCTAAAGCCGTCGTAATAACTGATAACTTGAAGGATTTTGAGAAAATTCGCCGCTACTGCAACGTGACAGTTACAAGTGCCGATGATTTCTTCGGTAGAAGAGGGTGAGAGGAAGCATCGCTTCTTTCCCTCCTTACCCCCTTCGCCTTTTACTCTTTTAACCCCCTCTTTCAGAACGGCCAGATGCTCCCGCGCGGGCGCGGGTAGGTGTCCTGCGCGGCGCCCGTCATGCGGCTGGCGCGCAGGACGGAGGCCGCGTCAACGAGCGTGCGCAGGGGAACCTGGCCCGAGAAGGTGCGGTCGAACCGCTGCTCGGTGACGAAGAGCGGGAGCGTGAAGCCGGCGTCGAGGTCGTAGGCGACGCGGCCGTTGTTGCGGAAGGCCGACCAGACCGCGCCCGGTATCGAGCGCAGGTGAACGACCACCGGCAGGTTGACGCGCGAGCTGCGCCGGCCGCCGATCTTCAGCGCGCCGTCGTGGAAGCCCTCAATCGTCTCGTGGCCGCCGAGGCGCAGGCGGTAGTCGAAGTCCTTGAGCGTCACCGGCAGCAGGCCGTTCGAGATGTCGAGCCCGACGTTGAGCCGCGCCGTCTGGTCGCGGAAGTTGATGGACTCCAGCGTCAGCTCCCCGACCTTGATGTCAACGAGCCGCCCGCCCAGACGCTCCACCTGACCGCGCCCCTGCGCCTGCGCGCCGGCCGCCAGCGCCGTCACGAATAGAAGGGCCGCGAGAGCCCTGGCCGCCCCGAAATTCCCGTTAAACTTTTTCATCTTCACACTTCCCTCCGCCCCGACTCTTAACAACCGGCGTGCCGCGCGGCCGGACGCCTAAATCGTTGAAACGCCAAGCTTTGAAGGGCGGCGGGAGGCTCCCGCTTATACGAAATCGTGACGGCCTGAATGGTATCGTGCGCCACCGGCTTCAGTTGTCGCCGGTCGGGGCCGTGCCCGTCCCGCCCGTGTTGTCGAAGACGCCGCCGGCCCCGGCGTGGGTTGAGGTCGCGCCCGTGAGGTCGCCCGTCTCGCGCACGCCCGTGTCGCCCTCCTTCGGCTCGTCCGAGGCGCGGAGCGCGCCCTCGCCCGCCTTGTCCGTGCCGCCCGTGATGCTCTTGGCGTCGCCGCCCGCTTCCTTTTCGTCAGCCATGAATCATCCTCCCTTTTTGTCTGAACTTGCCTCGGCCTCGCGTACGGGGCGACAATAAATCCCCCGTCCGAATTTTACAAAGCCTTGAGAGACCGGCCGACCGCTCGGAGCAACGACAATGTGCGTGCGCCTTCTTTTCATCCTCTCACTGTTCTCGTTCATGTGCGCCGTCGCGCGCGGGGCGGGCCAAGGCGAGCCGCCGCGCCCCGGCCCCGGCGTCTCGCGCCAGCTCGCACGCTGGCGTGCCGCGCACTACCGCGACGTGCGCTACGCGCTCTCCGTCCGCCTTGAGCCCGGCGCCGCGATGATGCGAGGGGGGCTGACAATCAAAGTCACGCTCGACGCCGCGGCCGGCGACCTCGTGCTCGACTGGCGCCTCGCCGACAAGAACGTGGACCCCGCCTCGCGCGTCTCAAACATTCGCGCCAACGGCCGGGAGGCGCGAGACGTGCGCTTCGAGGACGAGCACATCCATATTCCACGGAGCAATCTGAAGGCGGGCGAGAACGTCGTCTCGATGGAGTTCGCCTCGCCCGTCAGCGCCTCGGGCAGCGCCGTCACGCGCTACCTCGACCGCGAGGACAACTCCGAGTACGTCTACACGCTCTTCGTCCCCTCGGACGCCTCCACCGCCTTCCCCTGCTTCGACCAGCCCGACCTTAAAGCGCGCTTCCGCCTCAGCCTCACCACCCCCAGAGAATGGAAGGCAATCTCCAACACCGATGTCGCGAGGTGGGAGTCTTTCCTCCTCACGGGCGGCGCCCGCGGCACGACCGTCCATTTTTTTGAGACGCAGCCGCTCAGCACCTACCAGTTCGCCTTCGCCGCCGGGCCGTTCGCGGAGTTCAAGGATGAAGGCTCGCCTTACGGGACGCGCCTCTTCGTCCGGCGCTCGAAGGCCGAGCGGGCGAAGAAGGAGTTGGGGGAGGTCTTCCGCCTCAACCGCGGCGCGCTGAAGTTCTTCGAGGACTACTTCGCCCACGAGTTCCCCTTCACGAAGTACGACCTCGTGCTCCTGCCCGAGTTCGCCTACGGCGGCATGGAGCACGCGGGCGCGACCTTCCTGCGCGAAGAGTCGGTCCTCTTCCCCTCGGACCCGACGGCCGGCGACCTGCTCTCGCGCGCCGACGTGATGCTGCACGAGGCGGCGCACCAGTGGTTCGGCGACCTCGTCACGATGCGCTGGTTCGACGACCTCTGGCTCAAGGAGGGCTTCGCCACCTTCATGGCCTACAAGGCGGTCGCGGCGCTGATGCCCGAGTACGACGCCTGGAAGGTCTTCCACCTGAGGAACAAGCCGCTCGCCTACCTGACGGACGTGACGAAAGGCGCGACCCCCATCTACCAGGAGATCGCGAACCTCTCGGCGGCGAAGTCGGCCTACGGCAACATCGTCTACCGCAAGGCGCCCTCGATACTGAGGCAGGCAGAGTTCTACCTGGGCGAGCGCGAGTTCCGCGACGCCGTCCGCCTCGTCGTCAAAGAGCACGCCTACGCCAATGCCACCTGGGACGACCTCGTGCGCGCCTTCGAGCGGACCTCCAAACGAAAGCTCGGCGCGTGGGCCGACGCGTGGGTCAAGCGGCGCGGGATGCCGGACGTGCGCGTGAAGTGGACGGCGGACCGGCGCGGGCGCATCGACAGATTCACCCTCTCGCAAAGCGACGTGCTCGGCGAGGGCGGCGTGTGGCCGATGCGGGTCAAAGTCGTCCTGGCTTACCTGCCCCGCAAGGACGGGTCCGTGCAGTTGTACGACGCGGGGCGATCGGTCGTCCTCGAAGACGCGAAGGAGGTGACGCCGCGCGGCGTCATCGGCCGGGGGCGGCCCGACTTCGTCTTCGCCAACTCCGAGGACTACGGCTACGGGCGGTTTCTACTTGACGAAGTGAGCCGCGCCTACGTCGTCAAGAATCTCGGCGCCGTCAACGACGACTTCCTGCGCGCGCTCCTCTGGGGCTCGCTCTGGGACTCGGTGCGCGAGGCCGAGATGGCGCCGGCTGAGTTTGTCGAATTGACCATCCGCGAGGCCGCGCGCGAGCGCGACGACGTGGCGCTCCAGTTCATCCTCTCCCGCGCGCAGACGGCCTTCACCCGTTACCTGTCGGAGGGGCAGCAGAGGGGGCTCGCGCCGCGCTTCGAGGCGATGCTCCGCGAGCGGATGCTGAACGCCGAGACGGCGGGCCTGCGCATCACCTACTTCCGAACCTTCCGCGAGTCGGCGACGACCGAAGAAGCCTTGAAGACGCTGCAAGACATTCTCACCGGCAAGCTCCCGGTGCCCGGCATGACCCTGCGCACGCGCGACCGCTTCGACATCATCCGCGCGCTGCTGGCCGCGGGCGACGAGGCGGCAGCCGCCTCGCTCGAACGACAGAGCGCCGAGGACGGGAGCGACGACGCGCGGCGCTACGCCTACGCGGCGGCCGCCTCGGCGCCCGACGCCGGGGTGAAGAAGAAATATTTCGGGCAGTACTTCGGCGACAAGAATCTGCCCGAGAGCTGGATTGAGGCGAGCCTTTCGTCCTTCAACGCGCCGCGGCAGTCGGCGCTGACCTTCCCTTACCTCGCGCCCGCGCTCAGGGAGCTTCCCGCGCTGAAGCGCACGCGCAAGATTTTCTTCGTCAACGGCTGGCTCGCCGCCTTCATCGGCGGGCAGTGCGACGGGCGCGCGCTCGGGGCCGTGGGCGGTTTCCTGGAAAGCGAAAAGACCCTTGACGAGGACTTGCGGCGCAAGGTGCTCGAAGCCGCCGACGGGCTCGAACGCTGCGTCCGCATCCGCCGCCGGTACGCCGCCGGGCCGTGATAAAATCCCCCGCGAGCGAAGCCACCCCTCCGCAGACAACTACTCGGGCCTTTACGAAGGAGCAAGACCAGATGGCCACCGAAGTCATGGAGCGAGAGCAGGCCGCCGAACCTCTGTTGAAGCGCAGGCGCGCGACCATCGAAGAGTTCTGGGCGCTGCCGGAGTCCGTACTTCCCACCGAGTACGTCAACGGAGAGATCATCATGCCCCCCACGCCCGTGGTTCTCCACCAAGCGGTCCTGGGAAACCTCTACTACGTGCTGCGGACCTTCGTTGACCGCGAAGGTCTCGGGCGTATCTTCGCCTCCCCTCAAGACGTTGTGTTCCCGACAGGCGATGTTCTACAGCCTGATATTTTTCTTCTAACGCCGAAGCAGACGGAGAAGGCGCTCCCGGCCAAGCGGGTCGAGGCGGTGCCGCCGTTCGTGATAGAGATTCTGTCACCCGGCTCCGTCAAGCACGACACGGTGACGAAGCGGGAGATTTACGAGAAGTGCGGCGTGCGCGAGTATTGGATTGTTGACGCGGGCGCGAAAAGCATCACGCAGCTCGTGCTACGGAAGAAGCATTTCGTGCTGCCGGAGCTGGGCGAGGGCGACGCCGTCAAGGCGTCGGTGCTGGCGGGGTTCGAGGCGAACGTGGTCGAGTTAATCGGGTCTTAGGCGCGGGCTGACGGGGGGACTTTGAAGGACGGGCGGATTCGCATCGTCACGTACAACGTGCACAAGTGCGTGGGGCTCGACCGGCGCTTGCGGCCGGCGCGCATCGCGGCGGTCTTGCGCGAGCTGGACGCCGACGTGGTCGGCCTCCAGGAGGTCGTCAACGTTGAGGACGACCAGCGGCGCGAGCACCACCAGGCGCGCTTCATCGCCGAGGAACTGGGCTACGAGTTCCGCATCGGCGAGAACCGCAAGCACGCGGGCGGCGCCTACGGCAACGTCGTCTTGACGCGCCTGCCCGTCGAGCGCTGCTGCAACTACGACATCACCTGGCGCTGGAGGGAGCCGCGCGGCTGCCTGCGCGTGGATGTCCGCCTGGGCGACGCGCCCGGCTCGCCCGTCCTGCACTTCTACAACGTCCACCTCGGCACGGCCTTCATGGAGCGGCGCGGGCAGGGCCGAAGGCTCGTGAGCGAGCACGTCCTGCGCGACCCGCGCCTGGACGGCCCGCGCGTCGTCGTCGGCGACTTCAACGAGTGGACGCACGGGCTCGCCTCCCGCCTCCTCGGCGAGGAGCTTGAGAGCGCCGACGTGCGCCAGCACCTGCGGACGCGCCGCACCTACCCCGGCCCGCTGCCGCTCTTCCACCTCGACCACGTCTACTACGACCCCGCGCTCAAGCTCGAACGCCTCTCGCTCCACCGCAGCCGCATGTCGCTCGTCGCCTCCGACCACCTCCCCCTCATCGCCGACTTCCACCTCGAAGCCCGGTAACTTACCTCTGCGGCCGCCTTTTTTTATCGCGCGGGCGTGGTATAATCCGCCCTCACTTCAAAGACAATCGTGGCGCTCGGACGAAACCTTTAAGACACGGGAGGACTAGAAGGATGGCTACCGAACTCAGGCGCGGCGACTCGGCCGTCTCGCGCGTCGAGGAGTTGCTCGGCGACGACGCCCGCGCGCTCTTAGACTTCAACGCGCCGAAGATCTCCAGGGACCTGCTGCACACGCCTGGCCCCGACTTCGTGGACCGCGTCTGGGCGCACTCGGACCGCAGCCCGCAGGTCCTCCGCTCGCTCCAGAGCCTCTTCAACCACGGCCGCCTCGCCGGCACCGGCTACCTCTCGATCCTGCCCGTTGACCAGGGCATCGAGCACTCGGCCGGCGCCTCCTTCGCGCCCAACCCGGCCTACTTCGACCCCGAGAACATCTGCAAGCTGGCGATCGAAGGCGGCTGCAACGCCGTCGCCTCCACCTTCGGCGTGCTCGGCATCATCGCGCGCAAGTACGCGCACAAGATTCCGCTCATCGTCAAGATCAACCACAACGAGCTGCTGACCTACCCGAACAAGTTCGACCAGATACTGTTCGGCACGGTCGAGCAGGCGCACGAGATGGGGGCGACGGCCGTCGGCGCCACCATCTACTTCGGCTCCGACGAGTCGGGCCGCCAGATCGTCGAGATCGCCGAGGCGTTCGCGCACGCCCACCAGCTCGGGATGGCGACCATCCTCTGGTGCTACCTGCGCAACCCGAAGTTCAAGACCAAGGAAGGCGACATGCACACGGCGGCCGACCTGACGGGGCAGGCCAACCACCTCGGCGTCACCATCGAGGCCGACATCATCAAGCAGAAGCTGCCCGAGCGGAACGGCGGCTACAACGTGCTCAACGTCGAGTCGTCCTACGGCAAGACCAACCCGAAGATTTACACCGACCTTGCGAGCGACAACCCGATTGACCTCGTCCGCTACCAGGTGGCGAACTGCTTCATGGGCCGCGCCGGGCTCATCAACTCGGGCGGCGAGTCGAAGGGCCAGAGCGACATGGCCGACGCCGTGCGCACCGCCGTCATCAACAAGCGCGGCGGCGGCATGGGCCTCATCTCCGGCCGCAAGGCTTTCCAGCGCCCGATGGAGGAGGGCGTCCAGCTCCTCAACGCCATCCAGGACGTGTACCTCGCCGAAGAGATCACGGTCGCCTGAAGGCCGACGGAAGTTTTAAAGCGAAGCCGCGAGCGCCGGGGCCTATTCCCCGGCGCTCTTGTGCTAAAAGAAATCCGCCCGCGAGTTTTCGTCCGTAAATCCCGAGCGGGGCTGCCCCTTTCACGACCCGACCGACAGAAGGCCCGGAGAGAGTTTGAGCGCCCGTCCAGAGCAAGATGAGTTAGACGCCGAGCTGGTCCGCGCCACGGCGCGCGGCGACGAGCGCGCCTATGCTTCGCTCTACGACCGCTACAGCCCCATCCTGTTCGGACTCCTGCTGCGTATATTACACAGCCGCGCCGAGGCGGAAGACGTGCTACAGGAAGTCTTCCTACAGGTATGGCAGCAGGCGCGCTCGTTCGACCAGTCGCGCGGACGCGCGTTCACGTGGCTGGTGACGCTGGCCCGCAGCCGCGCCATCGACCGCCTGCGGGCCGTCGATTCGCGCGAGCGCGCGGCACGGCGCTCCGCCGAGGAAGGCGTGCCCGAGGGCGCGACCGCCGGGGAGCCGGCAGACGCGGCGGCCGAGCGTTCGGAGCAGGCGGAGGTGGTGCGCGCGGCGCTGGCCGAGCTGCCCGAGGAGCAGCGGAAGACGCTCCTGCTCGCGTACCTCGACGGGATGTCGCAGTCGGAGATCGCGGCCAAAACGGGCCAGCCTTTGGGCACGGTGAAGACGCGGACGCGCGCGGGGCTGAAGAGGCTGGGCGACCTTCTGCGCGGCCGCATGGGGGAGGCCGCGGTCTAAAGGAAGGGCGGCGGCTCGGGGGTTAACTTTTAAGGGTGATGGGCCACGAAGATTACAAGGAGTTGTTGGCTCTGGAGGCCGTCGGCGCACTCGTAGCCGAGGGGCGGCGGACTCTCGACGCGCACCTCCCCGGCTGCGCCGAGTGCCGTGCGGAGCTGCGCGACATGGGCGACGCGGCGGCCGGCCTCGCCTACGCGGTCGCGCCCGTCGCCCCGCCCGCTCACCTGCGCGCCCGCATACTTGAGAGCGTCCGCGCCCAGACGCCGGCCGCCGCGCCCGCCGAGAGTGCGACGCCGCGCGCCCCATCCGACATCAAGGGCGAGGCTCGCCGCCTGCTCGCCCGTCTCGGCCTCTGGGACATCCTGCGCGCGCGGCCCGCGCTCGGCCTCGGCGCGGCCACGGCCTTCGCGGCGGTCGCTGCGATGGCCTTCACGACGGCGCTGCTCTGGCAGAGGGCCGACCGGCTCGGCGCAGAGGTCGCGCGCCTCTCGGGCCGATTGAACGACACGCAGGGCGAGCTGGCCGAGCAGCGCGGGCAGTTGGCGCGTCAGCGCGAGCTGGCCGAGATGCTGGCGGCGCCGGGCACGCGCGTCGCCGAATTGAACGGCAAGGACGCGGCGCCGCGGGCGCACGCCGTCGTCGCCGTCCACAGCGCGACGGGCCGCGCCATGCTCGTCGCCGAGGGGCTGCCCGCGGCCCCGGCCGGCAAGGCTTACCAGCTCTGGTTCATCGCCGGAGGCAAGCCGCCCATGCCCGGCGGCGTCTTCAAGACCGACGCTTCGGGGCGCGCCATGATGAAGGACCGCATGCCCGAAGGCGCGGCGGCCGCCAACACCTTCGCCGTCACCCTCGAAACCGAGACCGGCGAGCAGGCCCCCAAAGGCGCCATGTTCCTCCTCAGCGCCGCGTCCTGAAAAACTGCCCCCCGCCACTTTCTTCTGCTACACTGTCCCACCAAAACAACGGGTGTGAAGGAGCGGGGCGACGGTGGCAGACGACAAGACCAAGCTAAACAACGAGATCAACGCCGAGACGGGGCAGTTCGACGCTCGCTTCATGCTCTGGCGCGGGTTCTGCGAGCAGAACAACATCCCCATCGAGACGCTGCCGAGCGACCTCGAAGGCGAGAACCGCGAGAAGTGGGATAAGCTCAAGAACGAGCGCCTGCACAAGCCCGCGGAAGAAACCAAGTAAGCTTTTTTAAGTACCTTCCGAGGGCCAGCCGGGAGGGGGTTTTAAGGGTCGTCATGACGCTGAAGGGGCGCGCCGCCAGCCTGGCCGAAGTTCTGGACTCGATGACGGGCGAGGCCGCGCCCGAGCTGACCGAGCACCTCACGGGCGGCGACCTGCGCTGCTACGCCTGCGGCCACCGCTGCCTCATCCGCGAGGGCAAGCGCGGCATCTGCAAGGTCCGCTTCAACGAAGCGGGCCGCCTCCGCGTCCCGACCAACTACGTCGCCGCCCTCGCCTGCGACCCGACCGAGAAGAAACCCTTCTTCCACCTCCTCCCCGGCTCCGACACCCTCACCTTCGGCATGCTCGGCTGCGACCTCCACTGCGCCTACTGCTTCACGGGCGACACCGTCGTCGTCACCGACCGCGGCCCCACACGCTTCGACGAACTCTTCGACTCGTCCTCCCGGGTCGAGCGACGCCCCGACGCCGAAATCGCCTTCCACGAAGACCTTCGCGCCGTGACCGCTTCGGGCAAGCTGAGGAGGGTCCGCGGCGTCTTCAAGCACGCCTACCGCGGCAGGCTGGCCGTCGTCAGTCCTTACTACCTACCCCCGTTGCGCTGTACCTTGGACCATCGCCTCTACGCGACCGACGACGTGACCAAGCCGCCCGAACTCCTTCAGGCCGGACAACTGACGGACAGGCACTTCCTCGCCGTCCCCCGCCGCCACGCCTTCTCTTCGCCGCAGGCGGTTGATGTGGCGAAGGAGTTGTCCGCGCACGCGTTCATATACCGCGTCCCGTGGGGCCTGTCGGCGGAGGGCCGCACGGCAATCGCGGAGGCCACCGCGCGGGGCGAGACTTCGCGCGCCATCGGCGCGGCGCTTGGCAAGAGCGCGTCTTACGTCCGGCACGTGCGGGGCAAGCTGGCGCGCGGGCTTGGGACTGACGTTCGCACCGGCAACCTGCTTATTGAAGGTGACGCGGTGAGGTTCCCGAACGAGCACCGGCCGGGCGTGCCCGCGACGCTCCCGCTCGACGAAGACTTTGCGCGGCTGCTCGGCTACTACTGCGCCGAGGGGTCAGTCACCGGCGGCAAGGGCCGCCCGAACAGCCACGTCCTTAACTTCAGCTTCGCGCACTCCGAGGCGTCTCTGGTCGAAGAGGTCTCGCGGCTGCTCGTGCGCTTGCTGGGCGTGAAGGCGCCGCGCGTCGAGCGCGCGACGACGCTCGCCGTGACCGTGAATAAGTCTTCGGCCGCGCTCCTGTTCAAGTCTCTGGCGGGCGCGGGCGCCGCCGCCAAGCGCGTGCCGCGAATGCTTTTCGACGCCCACCGGCCGATTGTGGAAGCGTTCCTCGGCGCCTACGTCGAGGGCGACGGCCACCGCTACGCGAACGGCAAGGTCAGCGTCACGACCGTCTCGCGCGAACTCGCGTACGGCGTCGCGTGGCTGGCGCTGAAGCTCGGCCGTCTGCCGTCGCTCTACGAGACGGCGATGCCCGACCATGCGACGATTCAGGGGCGCACCGTCAGGCGCGCGCCTCGACAGTACACGGTCGTCTGGTACGAGAATTCCGCGGGGAAGCGAAAGGCGGTTGAGACCGAAGACTTTCATCTGGTCCCGCTGCGCGAGGTCGCCTTCGTCGAATACGAGGGCGACGTTTACAACATGGAAGTGGAGGAAGAGCACAGCTACCTCGCGGGATTCTTCGCGGCGAGTAACTGCCAGAACTGGGTGACCTCTCAGGCTCTACGGGACGACGCGGCCGTGGCGCCTGTGAGGATGATGACGGCGGAGAGGCTGGTGGAGGCGGCGCGGGGGTGCGGGGCGCGGGTGGTGGGGTCGAGTTATAACGAGCCTTTGATTACGGCGGAGTGGGCGGCGGAGGTGTTCAGGAGGGCGAGGCCGGAGGGTTTCAGGACCGCGTTCATCTCGAACGGGAACGCGACGCCGGAGGTGTTGGACTTTTTGCGGCCGCTGACGGACTGCTACAAGATCGATCTGAAGACGATGAGCGACCGCGGGTACAGGCAGTTGGGGGGCGTCGTGTCGAACATCCTCGACACCGTGAGGATGGTCCACGAGCGCGGGTTCTGGGAGGAGATCGTGACGCTCGTCGTGCCGGGCTTCAACGACTCGGGTGACGAGTTGAGGAGGGCGGCCGACTTCATCGCCTCGGTCTCGCCCGACATCCCCTGGCACGTGACGGCCTTCCACCAGGACTACCGCATGACGGAGAACGCCAACACGACGGCCGAACAGCTCGTGCGCGCGTGCGAGACGGGGCGGGCGGCCGGCCTGCGCTTCGTCTACGCGGGCAACCTGCCGGGCAGGGTCGGGCGCTGGGAGAACACCTACTGCCCTTCGTGCGACGAGCTGCTGGTCGAGCGGTACGGCTACCGGATTCTCAAGATGAAGCTCGGCGCCGACGGGCTCTGCCCGAAGTGCTCGACCGCCATCCCCGGCGTCTGGGCGTGAGGCAGGTTTCGGACATCGCGGCGACGAAGCGTGGTTGACAGCCGCCGGGTGCGGCCTTATGTTAACCGCGCCTTCAGAGGTCTCGCCCCAGCCTTTCGTGAGCCTCACCCGATGCCACCCGACGGAGGAAGCAATCATGACCCACACAGTCAAAACAGGCGAGACGCTTTCCGAGATCGCCAAGGCCCACGACATCACGCTCGAACAACTGCTCGACGCCAACCCGCGCTTCAAGCCCAACCCGAACCGCGTCCGCGTCGGCGACGTGCTCAACATCCCCGAGAGCCGGACCTCCCCGGCCGAGCCGACGCCGCAGCCCACGCCGCAGCCGACGCCCGCGCCGCCGCAGCCGCAGCCGCCGGCCACGAAGGCCCTCGGCAAGCTCTCCGAGAAGTACGAGACGGGCGGCCGGGGCGCCGGGACGGTCTCGGGCGGGCAGGGCGACCCCGGCGGCGTCTCCTACGGCTCCTACCAGATGACGAGCAAGCCGGGCGGCGGGACCGCGAAGAGGTTTGTCTCGCAGGCCGACTTCCCCTTCCGCGACAGGTTCGCGGGCCTCGCGCCGGGCACGCCGCAGTTCTCGGCCGTCTGGCGGCAGCTCGCCTCGACCGACGGCGAACAGTTCCAGAACGCCCAGCACGACTACATCAAGCGGACCCACTTCGACCCGCTCGTCTCCAAGGTGCTGCGCGAGGACGGCCTGAACGTGCTGACGCGCTCGGGCGCGCTACAGGACGTGATCTGGTCCACCTCCGTCCAGCACGGACCTGGCAGCAACGTCCCGCACCTCGCGCTCGCCACCCTCAAGGGCCTCTCGCCCGACGACCCCGACTTCGACCGCCGCTTCATCACCGCCATCTACGCCGAGCGCGGCCGCAAGCGCCCCGACGGCGTCCTCGCGCACTTCACCCGCGCCTCGCCGGCCGTCCAGAGGGGCGTCGCCAACAGGTTCAGCAGCGAGCTGAAAGACGCCCTCGAAATGCTCAGGAAGGAGAAGGGGCAGTAGGCAAAAGCAGTAGGCAGTAGGCAGTAGGAAAACATATCGGGGGCTGACGCCGGAAACGTCGCCCCCGACTCTTTCTACCGGCTACTGCTTTTTCACCCTTCGTCGCCGCGGGCGGTGCCGAGCAGGTGCGCGTTGGGGTCCGCGGGCTTGCGGCGGGCGAAGCGGAGCCGCCAGGGCATGAGCACCGACTCGAAGATGACCTTGCGCGACATCTTCGACTGCCCCTCGCGGCGGTCCGTGAAGGTGATGGGCACCTCGGCGACGCGCAGGCCGTCGCGGTGCGCGAGGTAGGTTGACTCGACGAGGAAGGCGTAGCCCTCGGCGGCCACGCCGCCTTCGAGCAGCGTGCGCAACGCCCGGCGCGTGTAGCAGCGGAAGCCGCTCGTCGTGTCGCGCACGCTCAGGCCCGTGATGCGGCAGACGTAGCGGTTGGCGAAGCGGCTCAAGAGCCGGCGGCGCAGCGGCCAGTTCGCCACGCGCCCGCCCTCGCAGTAGCGCGAGCCGATGACCACGTCCGCGCCTGCGGACGCCTTGACGAGCGCGGGAATCCTCAAGGGGTCGTGCGAGAAGTCGGCGTCCATCTGGACGAGGCGCGAGTAGCCCAGCTCCAGCGCGCGGCGGTAGCCGTCGAGCAGGCTCCGGCCGTAGCCGCGCGCGCCCGTGCGGCGCATGACGGAGAAGCGCGGGTCCGCCCCGAACAGTTCCCCGGCGAGCGCGGCCGTCCCGTCGGGCGAGTTGTCGTCTAAGAGCATCATGTCCGCGCCCGGCGCGGCCTCGAAGACGGCGCGCACCAGCGCCTCCACGTTCTCGCGCTCGTTGTACGTCGGCACGACTATCAGCGTGCGGTCTGTGTTCATCTGCCTAGTCGTTCCTGAATAGATATATCGAGCCGCCGAAGACCTTTTCGGGGGTGCGGCGGCGGTACTGGTCGAAGTAGTTGACCCGCTCGTCGGGCGTGAAGATGTAATGGTCGAAGCCGCCCGGCATGGTCGAGCCGTTGAGGAGGCTGGCGCCGACGACCGTGTAGCGCGTCCGCTCGGGGCGCTCGCCCGGGGGGACGACCAGCGCCGCCTGCTCGATGTCGTAAAGCCCGAGCACCTGCCAGTTCAGCAGCGCCGCCCCCACGCGCCGCTCCCCGCGCTCGCGCAAGTATAACGCCATGTCGCGTATGTCGTCGCCCCACTCGACGTTCGAGTCCGACAGGTACCACCAGTGCGGCCGCCCCGAGGCGAGCTGGTTCACGTAGGTCATGTGGTCCGGGTGCGACCGGCCCGCCTCGACCGCCCCCCAGCACAGGACGCCGACGACGACGAGCGACGAGAGCAGCAGGCGGTGGCGGCCGCGCCGCATGAAGTCGTCGAGGAAGGCCCCGCCCAGAATGAAGAGGAAGGGGTAGGCCGGCAGGTAGTAGCGCACGCCGATGTTGATGGTGCTCATCAGCAGCAGCAGCGTGAAGAGGGCGAGCGGCACGAGCAGCACCAGCAGCCGCCCCTCCGCCCCGCGCCTCAGACGCAGCACGCCCCACAGCACGGCCGCCGCCGAGACGAGCAGGAAAGGCAGCGTCGTCTTCAGCGCGAAGGCGACGGGGAAGTAGTACCACCAGCCGCGGATGCTGTGCATCCCGAGGAGCCCCGCCGGGTGGCCGTTGCGCGCGTGCGCGAGCTGCCAGCCGATGCCGGAGACGAAGTCCGACGGGAAGATTGTCTGGAGCGCGCGGTAGCCCGCCGAGAGCGGCCCGTGCATGGACTGCTGCAAGCCCTGCGGCACGACCGACCTCGCCATCGCCGACTCGAACGGCTCGGGCTGCCCGCCGTGGAACAGATACGCGGCGTTGACGGCGAGCACCGCCGCGAGCGCCACGACCAACCCTTGCGCCGCCGCGCGCCCCCGCCCCAGCTTCCAGCGCGGCGCGAAGAGAATGAGCACGGCCGACGCCGCGAGCACGACGGGGCCGAGCACGATCATCGAGAACTTCGTGACGGCCGCGAACCCCGCGGCCAGCCCCGTGTAAACGGCCCCCCGCGCCGTCGGCCCCTTCAGGTACTCGTAGAAGGTGAACGAGAAGAGCAGCAGCGCGAGCGCGGAAGGGATGTCGGTCTGCACGACGCGCCCGTGCGCCAGCACCGTCGGCTCGAAGGCGAAGAGCGCGACGGCGAAGAGCGCCGCCCGCTCGCCCCAGTAGCGCCGCGCGTAGACGAAGACGAGCGCGCCCAGGGTGACCGTCACGAGGACGGCCGGCACCCGCGCGAGGAACGTCAGCCACTCGTAGCGCGCCTTGTTCGCGCGCCAGAACTTATCGAAGAGGTTCAGGAAGTATTCGTAATCGTGGTGCGCCGCCGGGTCGATGGGCGGCCCCCCGGCGCCCGCGAGCAGCAGCGGGACGGCCGAGATGGACTTGGAGAAGGGCGGGTGCTCGTTGACCGGCCGGTAGTCGCCCCGGGCCAGGTGGTAGTAGCCGGCGGCGATGAGGAGCGGCTCGTCAATCGTCAAACTCTTGCGCCACGCCGTCTGGAGCATCATCCCGGCCGCCAGCGCCAGAAGCAGCGCGCACAGCAGCTCCGCCCGCCACCGGGCCGCGAAACTCGACGCACCACTCCCCCGCTCTCTCTGCTTCTCGTCTTCCATCCTTTAAGTGCTTAGCTCTCCGAAGCTCCCACGGAAAGGGCGACATTATCCGCCACGGCCGCCCAAAAGTAAAAAGGCCGGCACGGCCCGGGCCGCGTCTTTCCCGCTCGCCCCGCCTCCTGTGGCATACTTGGGGCCGACCCCGGGAACAACCTGAACAGAGAGACCGACGGAGGTTTCAAAGCTTTGAAGTCGCACGCACGCACGCTCCCGCCGACGCTTCTCGCCGCCCTCTTCTTCGTCTGTCAGGCCGCGCCCGCGCAGAGGAGGCCGGCGCCGACGCGCACCTCGCTCGTCGAGCGCGTCGGCTCGACCGGCATCCTACAGGTCGAGGCCGAGAGCTTCCGCGGGCTCACGCCGCGCCAGCAGATACTCGCCTACTGGCTCAGCCAGGCCGCCATCGCCGTGGACCCGGTCATCTACGACCAGGTCTCGCGATGGGGCTTGCGCCAGAAGCGGCTGCTCGAAGCCGTCGTCGCCCACCCGCGCGGCGTCCCGCCCGCCGTGCATAAGAAAGTCACCGACTTCGCCAAGCTCTTCTGGGTCAACCGCGGCAACCACAACGACTCGACCTCGCAGAAGTTCCTCCCCGACTTCACGCCCGAGGAGTTCGAGCGCGCGTGCCTCCAGGCCATCAAGAACGGCGGCCTCCGGATGACGCCCGACGAGCTTCGCAAAGAGCTTGCCGAGCTTCGCCCCTCGCTCTTCGACCCGAAGTTCGAGCCCATGTCCACGGCCAAGAACCCGCCGCCCGGGCTCGACATCATCCAGGCCAGCTCCAACAACTTCTACGGCCCCGGCGTCACGCTCGCCGACCTCAAGGACTTCAAGGAGCGTTACCCCTTGAACTCGCGCGTCGTCAAACTCCCCTCGGGCGAGCTGGTCGAGCAGGTCTACCGCGCCGGCACGCCCGACGGCACGGTCCCCGCCGGCCTCTACGCCGAGTACCTGGAGAAGGCCATCGGCTTCCTTGAGAAGGCCCGGCCCTACGCCGAGCCCGGGCAGGCGGCCGTCATCGACGCCCTCGTGCGCTACTACCGGACGGGCGAGTACGCGGACTGGATCAAGGTGGGCGAGGCGTGGGTGCAGAACAAGGTGACGGTCGACTTCTCGAACGGCTTCGTCGAGGTCTACAAGGACGCGCGCGGCGTCAAGGGCAGCATGCAGGGCTTCGTCACCGTCACCGACCAGACGATGAACCACATCATGACGCGGCTCGCCGACAACGCGCAGTACTTCGAGGACCGCGCGCCTTGGGAGGCGCAGTACAAGAAGCAGGGCGTCAAGGCGCCCGTCGCTACCGCGGTCGAGACCGTCGCCGAGACGGCCGACTACAACGTCGTGACCATCGGCGTGAACCTCCCGAACGAGAACGAGATTCACCAGAAGTACGGCACCAAGAACTTCTTCTTCACCGGCTCGACCCGCGCCTTCTCGCGCGCCACCGGCACCCGCTCGCTCGAAGAGTTCGCCGCCTCGCCCGAGGAGCTGAGGATCGTGCGCGCGCACGGCGAGGAGGCCGAGAACCTGATGACGGCGCTGCACGAGGTCGTCGGCCACGGCTCCGGCAAGCTCTCGCCGCGCCTCACCCGCGAGCCGCAGTTCTATTTGAAGGAGTACTTCTCCACGCTCGAAGAGGCGCGCGCAGACTTGAACGCCCTCTGGCACATCTGGGACCCGAAGCTCAAAGAGCTGGGCCTCGTCTCCCACCCGGACGTGGGCAAAGCCATGTACTACAACGCCGCCCGCGTCATGCTCACCCAACTGCGCGGCACGCCCCACGGCGACCAGCTCGAAGAGGACCACCAGCGCGACCGCCAGCTCATCGCCTCCTACATCATGGACAAGACCGGCGCCATCGAGGTCGTCGAGCGCGCGGGCAAGCACTACGTCGTCGTCAAGGACTTCGACAAGATGCGCGAGGGCGTCCGCCAGCTCCTCTCGGAGCTGATGCGCATCAAGGCCGAGGGCGACTACGAGGCCATCAAGGCGCTCATCAACCGCTACGGCGTCCGCTTCGACCCCCGCTTGCGCGACGAGGTCGTCGCCCGCTACAGGCGCCTCGACCTGCCGACCTACTGGGGCAGCGTCAACCCCGACCTCATCCCGACCTTCGACGCCTCGGGCCGCGTCACCTCCGTCCGCATGACCTACCCCCGCGACTACGTCCGTCAGCGCCTCTCCTACGGAGCCATGTACGACCCGACGCTCCTGCCCGCGGCCAGAGCGGCGCGGCGACGTTGACCGTCAACCTTCTGGTTAGCGGAGGGTCAGCTCGCGGTAGGCTTCGTGCAAACGCAGCGCGACGCTGCCGACGGGGACCGTGTAGCGGTGGAAGTCGAAGGCGGTGACGAGCGCCACGCCGTGCGAGGCGGAGGTGAGGAAAATCTCTTCGGCGTCGGTCAGGTCGCGCAGGGTGTATGCGCCCTCGACTACGGGCACGCCCGCCTCGGCCGCGAGCCGCAGGACGGCGGCGCGCGTCGTCCCGGCGACCGCTCCCGTCTGTAGGGTCGGCGTGTGGACGTGGCCGCGCGTCACCCAGAAGAGGTTCGCCATCGCCGCCGAGACCACCTCGCCCCGCTCGTTCAAACGCACCGCCTCGTCGAACTCGCGGCCCCGCGCCTCCTCCCACGCCATCACCTGCTCAAGGTAGTTGATGGTCTTCACGCCCGCGAGCGGCGAGACGGAGCTTGCGCGGTGCGGCGAGACCGTCAGCGCCAGAGGCTCCTCCGCGCCGTGCGGCCGCGCGTCGGCCGTCAGCATCAGCAGGTCCGAGGCCGGCCCCTCCGCCCCGCGCACCTTCCACTGCCCCCGCCCGACGCGCGCCAAAAGCTGCACGCGCGCGCGCCCGCGCCGCACCCCGTTCGCCTCTATCAACCCCTCAAGCGACTCGCGCGCCTCCGCGGCCCCGAACTCGCACCCGACCCGCGCGCGCCGCGCGTGCTCGACGAGACGCTCCCAGTGCGCCTCCCACTGGAAGGGCCGCCCGCGCTCGACCGCCACGACCGTGAACACGCCGCGGCCGTAGAGCGCGGCCCCGGTGACGGCCGGCAGCCGCGCGTCCGCGGCCGCGACGAGGCGCAGGTTGAGCGAGACTTGATGGTGCATGACGTGACCCTGTACGGCGCCGCAGGAGCATACACGAAAGCCGCCCGCGCCGGCCAACTTTCGCGCCCGCGCCCCGCCGTTGTATCTTCTACCGCCTGCTTATGACCGAAGCCCACACAGACGCTTCCCCGAGAGAGAGGCGCAAGCCGAGCCTGCGCGTCCGCGCGGCCGTCGTGCTCACGAGCCTCCTCGTCGGCCTCCTCATCTTCGAGGTCTTCCTGCGCGCCGTCGGCTACACCTACCCCATCTTCTACGAGCCGGACGCGGCGCGCGGCTACCGTCTCCAGGCAGGCCGCGAGGGCTGGCAGACGAAGGAGGGCCGCGCCTACGTCCGCGTCAACTCCGACGGCCTGCGCGACCGCGAGCACGCGAAGGAGAAGCCGCCGAACACCGTCCGCGTCGCCGTTCTCGGCGACTCTTACGCGGAGGCCGCGCAGGTCGAACGCGAGGAAGCCTTCTGGGCGGTGATGGAGAGTCGTCTGGCGGGCTGCCCTTCGCTCTCGGGCCGAGCCGTCGAGGTCATCAACTTCGGCGTCTCCGGCTACGGGACGGCGCAGGAGTTGATAACGCTGCGCGAGAAGGTCTGGGACTACTCGCCCGACGTGGTGCTCCTGGCCGTGACGACCAACAACGACGCCATAGACAACGTCCGCGCCCTCAAGGCCAGCGACGACATGCCCTACTTCGTCCTGCGCGGCGGCCGGCTTGAGCTTGATAACTCTTTCCGCGACACGGCCGCCTTCCGCCGCCGCACCTCCCTCGTCGGGCGCGCGGGCCGCTGGCTCCACGCCAACCTCCGCTTCGTGCAGGCCGTCCACCAGGCGCAGGCCGCGCTCAAGTCGAAGCTCGCCCTGCGCCGCGCACGCCAGGCGGCCGAGGATGAGCGGCGGCGGCGTCCTCAAACAGCCCCGGACGCGCCGCAGTCCCCGCCGCCCGCGCCGAAAGGGGGCGACTTCGACATCCTCGTCAACATGGTCTACTCGGAGCCGCGCGGCGAGACGTGGCGCGAGGCTTGGGAGGTGACGGAGAGGCTCATCGCCGAGATGCGCCGCGAGGTGGAGGCGCGCGGCGCACGCTTCGCCGTCGCGACGCTGAGCAGCCCCATACAGGTCTACCCCGAAGCGCGAGCGCGCGCCGACTTCATGACGCGCGTCGGCGCCGCCGACATCTTCTACCCCGACCGCCGCCTCGCAGACCTCGGCCGCCGCGAAGGCTTCGCCGTCTTCACCCTCGCGCCCGAGCTACAGGCCCACGCCGACGCGCACAAGGTCTTCCTCCACGGCTTCCCCGGCGACCTCGGTAACGGCCACTGGAACCGCGACGGCCACCGCCTCGCCGGCGAACTGCTCTCGGACAAGCTCTGCGGGTTTCTGACTAAGTGATTATTCTGCGGCGGCGGCGATGACTTCGACCTGGAGGCGGCGGCCGAGGGCGTCGCGCCAGAGGCGTTCGAGCTCGGCCACTTCCTGGTTGACGAGTTCTCCGCCGCCCGCGACGACGCGGAGGCGGCTGCCGGCGACGCGGCCGACGACGCGGAAGGGGGCGCCGGCCTGCGCGGCTATCTCTTCGAGGCGCGGGCGGGCTGCTTCGCCGAAGCTGACGACGACGCGCGAGGGCGTCTCGCCGAAGAGCAGGGCGGCGGGCGGCTGCGGCCCGCCTTCGAGTTCCACCTCGGCGCCGACGCCCGCGCGCCCGAGCGTCGAGAAGCAGCACTCGGCCAGCGCGACGCCGAGCCCGCCGTCCGAGCAGTCGTGCGCCGACTGCAACAGCCCCTCCTCGGCCGCGCGCAGGAGCGCCCCCTGCACCGCCCGCTCGCGCGCGAAGTCCAGGCGGGGCAGGCGCGCGCCCCTCATGTCCTCAAGAGTCTTGCCCTCGACCGTCGCCGCGTACTCGCTCACGGCCAGCCCGCCGTCCGTCGTCTCGCCGAGGAGCCCGACGAGGTCGCCTTCCTTCTTAAACCCTTGGGTGACGACGCGCCGCACGTCGTCCATGAGCCCGACCATGCCGACGACCGGCGTCGGGTGGATGCCCCGCCCCTCTGTCTCGTTGTAGAAGGAGACGTTGCCGGAGACGACCGGCGTGCCCAAAGCCTCGCACGCCTCGGCCATGCCGTCTATCACTTCGGAGAAGGACCACATCACCTCGGGCCGCTCGGGCGAGGCGAAGTTCAGGCAGTTCGTGATGGCGATGGGCCGAGCGCCGACGCACGCGACGTTGCGCGCCGCCTCGGCCACCACCTGCCGCGCGCCCTCGCGCGGGTCGACGGCGCAGTAGCGCCCGTTGCCGTCGAGGCACATGGCGAGCGCGCGGCGCGTCTCCTTGATGCGCACCACGGCCGCGTCCGCGCCCGGCAGCACGGCCGTGTTCGTCCTGACCATGTGGTCGTACTGTTGATAGACCCAGCCCTTCGACGCGAGGTTCGGCGACGAGAGCAGCAGGCGCAGCGCCTCGCCGTGGTCGCGCTCACTCGAAGTGACGCCGCCGGGCGCTACGAGCACTTCGTCCAGCTCGTCGGAGTTGACGACCGAGAAGTTCGTGTCGCCGTCGCTCCTCACCTGACTGCCCGTGCAGGTCTCGGGCGCGCGCATCGCACGCTCGTAGCGCGGCGCCTCGTCGGTGAGGAGGCGCGCGGGGATGTCTGCGACCTTCCCGCCTTCGTGCATGACGACGACGCTGCCGGTGTCCGTGACGCGGCCGATGACGACGGCGTCGAGGTCCCACTTGCGGAAGATGTCAACGACCTGCCGCTCGCGCCCGCGGTGCGCGACGATGAGCATCCGCTCCTGCGACTCCGAGAGCATGATCTCGTAAGGCGTCATGCCCTGCTCGCGCTGCGGCACGAGCGAGAGGTCGAGCTCGATGCCGTTGCCGGCGCGCGCCGCCATCTCGCACGAGGACGAAGTCAGGCCGGCCGCGCCCATGTCCTGAATGCCGGCGACCGCGCCGCCGCGCATCGCTTCCAGGCAGGCTTCGAGCAGAAGCTTTTCGAGGAAGGGGTCGCCGACCTGCACGGTCGGCCGTTTCTCAAGCGCCTCCTCGTCGAACTCGGCCGAGGCCATCGTCGCGCCGTGGATGCCGTCGCGCCCCGTCTTCGCGCCGACGTAGAGGACGGGGTTGCCGACGCCTGCGGCCTTGCCGAAGAATATCTGGTCGTGGCGGACGAGGCCGAGGGCGAAGGCGTTGACGAGCGGGTTGAAGCCGTACGCGTCGTCGAAGACGACCTCGCCGCCGACGGTCGGGACGCCGAAGGCGTTGCCGTAGTGCGCGATGCCTGCGACCACTCCGGCCAAGAGGGCGCGGTTGCGCCGCCCGTGCTCCGGGTGCGAGAGCGAGCCGAAGCGTATTGAGTTCATCGCGGCGACGGGGCGGGCGCCCATCGTGAAGATGTCTCGGAGTATTCCGCCGACGCCGGTGGCCGCGCCCTGAAAGGGCTCGATGAAGGAGGGGTGGTTGTGCGACTCGACCTTGAAGGCGGCGCACCAGCCGTCGCCCACGTCAACGATTCCGGCGTTCTCGCCCGGCGGGACGATGACGCGCTCGCCCGTCGTCGGGAGTCTCCGGAGGTGGACGCGCGAGGACTTGTAGGAGCAGTGCTCGGACCACATGACGGAGAAGACGCCCAGCTCGACGAAGGTCGGCTCGCGCCCGAGCAACTCCTTGATGCGCGCGAACTCTTCGGGACTCAGGTTGTGTGCGGCGACGACTTCCGGCGTGATGGTTTCCATAAGGCGGACTGACGGGCGGATAAAAGGGCGCAGATTTAAGACGCGGATTTTAACCCGCCGCCCCCGGCTTGTCACTCCGGCACGGAAATTAGCGGGACCGGAGGTTTCGACACAGAGTTCACGGAGGACACACAGAGGGCACGGAGAAAGACTTTTGTTCTTCTCCGTGCCCTCTGTGAGAACTCTGCGCCCTCTGTGTCGAAAACCCCTATCCCGCTAATCAGTCCTTGAGCGCCGCGTCGAGGGCGTCGCGCAGTTCCGAAACTTTGATGCGCCCCTTGTGGCTGTAGACGATTTTGCCCCGGCGGTCGAGGACGAAGGTGGCCGGAAGCTCGCCGCGCCAGGTCGGGTCGATGAGGTTGATGGCGGCGTCGGGGTCGTCGGCGTTGAGCAGGTAGGAGGGGAAGTGGCCGGCGCGCTGCTCGCCGAGGAAGGCGGGCACCGGCCCCGTGATGTCCGACGGGTCGTCGAGCGAGACGAGCGCGAAGTCGAGCTTCGCCGCGTCGTAGAGCCCGCGCAGCTTGACGAGGTCGGGGAACTCCTCGCGGCACGGCACGCACCACGTCGCCCAGAAGTTGACGAGCAGCGGACGCCCCGAAGCCTTGCCCGACTCAAGAAGCTCCTTCAGGCCCGCCTCCTTGATCTCCTTCACGGCGGGCGCCTGCGCCCCGGCCGACGACCGGCCAGGCGCGGCCGGCTTCGCGGCGTCGTCCTTCTGCCCGTTCGCGGCCGGCGCGGCGAGCGCCGCCGCCAGCGGGAGGACTAACAACAGCGACTTTCTCATCTTTCCCACAACCCTTGTTCTTAAGACGCGCGCTTGATGGAGCAGCCGAAGGCGCGCACCTCCGCCTTCTCTACGCCCCGGCCGGCGAGCACGGCCTCGACGGCGTCGCGCAGCTCGGTGGCGGTGATGGAGTCGCCGTTGCGCGAGTTGTCGATGCGGCCGCGGTAGACGAGCTTGCCGTTGGCGTCGAGCAGGTAAGCCTCGGGCGTGACCTGCGCGCCGAGGCGGTCTGCGACGCGGTTGCCCTCGTCCTTGAGGATGGTGAAGTTGAGCCCGTTGTCGGCGGCGTGCTGCTTGATCTCGGCGGCCGGCTCGGTCGAGTTCGAGTTGATGCCGACGACGTTGATGCCTTTGGCGCGGTAATCCTCGGCGAGCTTCGCCATGCGCGCGTTGTAGGCGTTCGAGACCGGGCACTGCGTCGCGACGAAGAGGATGACCGTGCCCGACTTGCCCTTGAGCGACGCGAGCGAGTGCTCCTTGCCGTCGGCGTCCGGGAGCTTGAAGTCGTCGACGACCGAGCCGATGG
>DATHBF010000013.1:0-25750 GCA_035296285.1 Pyrinomonadaceae bacterium
GGCCCGGCCCCGGCGTCTGGTCGTGCGTCGAGTGGCACTCGGTGCAGCCAACGTCGTTGCGCCAGTGCTCGCCGCGGCGGAAGTTGTTGTGCTCCTCTCGGCCCGAGTGGCAGGTCAGGCAGGTCTCTGAAATCTGCTTGGGCGACTCGCCGCGGAAGGAGCGGATTTTGATGACGGAGGGGCCTTCGGCCGCAGTCGCGCCGTTGCCGACTGCTTCGACGTGCTCGCGGCCCGGGCCGTGGCACGACTCGCAGCCCGTGACCTTGCCCTTCCAGCTCGACTCCTCGGACAGTTTTGAGTGCGGGGTTTTGAGGAAAGCCTTGTGCGTGCCCTCGTGGCAGGTCGAGCAGGTGTCCGTGCCGACGTAGTCCTCAGGCTTCGCCTTCTCGGTCTTCTGCGGCAGCTCGCGCTGCGCCTTGTCCTTCGGCGGGGTCTGAACGGACGCGGCCGTTGATCCCCACCAGCTCCCGCCCGCGAGCAGCAACATGCCCGCGAGCCAGGCCGCGACGAGCGCCACCTTGAGCATTCTGATTCGGTTCATATTTTTGCCTCCACGGTTCGGCGTGGTCGGGGTTCTGGCGAGATAGTACACAACTCCCGCGCCCGCCTCGTGTGACGGTCATCACATCGAGTCCCGCCGCCGATTTCCGCGAAAATCGAGGTGCAACGGGCGTTCCGTTACGCGGCATCGGGACGGACAGAGGGCCGTAACAGGCCCTCGCCGCGACGTTCGTAATTGCAAATAAGTGGGGGATTGCTTGAAGACGTTTTTAATCTAGCACGATACCCGTGTCCCGCGTCCAGATGATTTTGGGGGAAAAGCCCTGCGGATAATTACCCAAGCGGTTGGGAAGAATCACCCGTTAGGCCAAGCAGACGAGCACTCCGGCCCGCATCAACGCGCCTCCCGCAGATGGAATACGGCTTGCACTTCGAGCGGGACGGTCGGAACCGAAACTTCGGAGGGCGGAGAGTCAGATGTCAGCCATCAGGGAAACGGCAGGCGAAACGTTGGAGAGGGCGGCGTCGGGCGGCGTGCGCTCGGCCGGCTTCGTGGACCGGGCGCTCGGGCTCCTCAGCTCGGTGCGCCTCGGGGTCGTGCTGCTGGTGTTGCTCGTGCTCGCCTGCATGGCGGGCATGCTCGTCATGCAGATCAACATGGAGGGCTTCGACAAGTACTTCGCCGACTTGACGCCCTCGCAGCGGCTCCTCTACGGCGCGCTCGGCCTCTTCGACATCTATCACACCTGGTACTTCAACGCGCTGCTGCTCGTCCTCTCGCTCAACATCGTCCTCTCATCAATCGACACCTTCCCACGCGCCTGGGGCATCGTCGCGCGCAGGAAGCTCGACGCCTCGGCCCAATGGCTCCGCGGGCAGGAGCAGAGCGCAGTCATTACCCTCGAAGGCGAGACTGCCGGCGAGGTCGCCGGGCGAGTCTCGGCCGCCTGCCGCTCGGTCGGCCTTCGGCCCCGCGTGTCTGAGAAGGACGGCAGGACTTTCGTCTTCGCGGAGCGCGGCGCCTGGAACCGCCTCGGCGCCTACGCCGTCCACGTCGCGCTGCTCGTCATCTTCGCGGGCGGCTTCCTCACGTCGCAGCTCGGCCACACCGGCCAGATGCTTCTGACCCCGGGCGGGTCGGCCTCGGAGATGACGGAAACGACCTTCGGCGAGGGCGGCGTGCCGTCTGAGTTGAAGGTCGCCCTCCCCTTCGAGGTCGAATGCACGGACATCCGGCAGCAGCTACTCGACCGGGACGGGCCCATCAGCCCGATGAACACGCTGAACTGGTCAACGGCCGTCCGCATCAAGGACCCCGCGCGCGGCGAGACGGAGGCGCTCGTCCGCCTCAACGCCCCTTACGACTACCGCGGCTACCGCTTCTTCCAGTCCAGCTTCGTCTCCGAAGGCAAGGCCCGGCAGATAACTCTGAGCGTCGAGCCCGAAGGGGGCGGCGAGGCCCAGGAGTTGACCGTCATGCGCGACGGCTCGGCCGCGCTCGCCGACGGCACGACCTTGCAGTTCCTTAACTTCTTCCCCGACTTCGCGATGCAGGGCGCGCGCGTCGGCACGGCCTCCGAAGAGTACAGGAACCCGGCGGCGGCCGTCCGCGTCGTCAAGCCTTCGGGCGAGACAGCGCTGGGCTACGCGTTCGGCGAGAGGGCGGCGGCGGGGCCGATGGCCGGGCGCGCGGTCGGCGGCTACAAGCTGCGGCTCGTCGATTTCGAGAAGGTCGGCGCGTCGCACATTCTTTCGGTGCAGAAAGACCCGGGCGCGGGCGTCGTCTACGTCGGCTTCGTGCTGCTGACCGTGACGCTCCTCGGCGTCTTCTTCTTCTCGCACCAGAGGGTCTGGGCGCTCGTCGAAGGGCGCGAGGGCCGAGAGTTTGAGATCACCTTCGGCGGCAACGCGAACCGCAGCAAGTTGGCGTTCGAGCAGCGCTTCGCGCGCGTCGTCCGCGCCGCCGGGGGCGTCGAAGCGAGTGGGGTAAAGCAATCATGAGCAGCACACTGAAACACACGGCCGTCGCCGTGCCCGAAATCGACTGGAAGCCTTCGGGGCTCGCCGCGTACCTGCCGTTCGCGCTGGCCGTCGGCGGCTCCGTCGTCCTCTCGCTCGTCCGCTTACGCGCGGGCGGCGAAAACTTCATGACCGACGGCGCGTTGATGATGCTGGGCCTCGCCTGCTACCTGCTGGCGGCCGTCTTCCACCTGACGGACCTTTACGCGCCCTCGCGCCTCTTCCAGCGCCTCGGTCTTTGGGGCGCGACCGCGGGCGTCTTCTTCAACGCGGCGAGCTTCGGCGTGCGCTGGGTGACGGCCTACGAGCGCGAGCTGGCGCTACTGACGCGGCAGGGCGGCGAGATGCCTTGGGCGTTCCGCTACGTGCCCTTCGCGAACCTGTACGACCTCAGCCTGGCCTTCGCGCTCGGCGCGGGGCTGACGACGCTGTTGATTGCCAACAAGCAGAACTTCCGCTTCCTCGGCGCGCTCTCGCTGCCGCTGGCGGCGCTGATACTGGTGCTGGCGCGCTTCATCGGCGACGAGATCGTCAACCTGCCGCCGGTGCTCGACAGCTATTGGCGGCCGATTCACGTCGGCACGGCCTCGATAGCCTACGGCGTCGCGCTCGTCTGCTTCGCCGTGGCGGTCGTCTACCTTTTGAAAGACGGCGTGAAGACGGAGTCGATGGCGATTGCGACCAGCATCTTTTCGCTGGCCGTGCTCGGCACGGTGAGCCGCTTTTCGGTCTTCGCGCCCTCGACCTTCGGCACCTACGGCGCATCGACGATGTCGGGCCGGAGCAGCCTTCCGCTGCGCGCCGACGTGCCTTACGTCGGCTGGATGCTCGTCCTGAGCGGCCTGCTGCTCGCGGCCGTCGTCGTCCTCTTCATACGGTATCTCACGAGTCAGAACGAGGCGGCGCGGCGCTGGGGCCAGAGGCTCCTGAAGCTCTCGCTCGTGGCGCAGGCCGGCGCGGTCGCCGTGCTCATGTCGCAGATTAAGAGCATGGGCGACGTGGTTTCGCGCATCGACTCGGGGCAGTACGCCCGCTTCGGCGCGTGGCTCTTGGAGCAACGCGGGATGGACGCCTCGCAGGTGGCGGCGCTCGGGCAGTTGAGGCTTGAGCGCGCGGCGTCGGAGTTCTTGCAGACCAACGGCGCGGGCCTCTCGGTCAGCCTCCGCTCCAACCCCGTGGAGCTATCCGCGCTGATTACGGCGGCGGCCGGCACGCTCTTCGTCGTCATCTTCAGCTTCCGCACCGAGCGGCTGCGCGAGTCGCTGCCCTCGCTGGAGAAGATCGACGAGCTGATGTACAAGACGGCCGGCATCACCTTCGCGGGCCTCGCGCTGCTGCTCATCACGGGCGCCGTGTGGGCCAACGAGTCGTGGGGGCGCTACTGGGGATGGGACCCGAAGGAAGTCGGCGCGCTCGTCGCGTGGCTGACCTACGGCGCGTTCCTGCACGTCCGCATCTCGCGCGGCTGGACCGGCAGGCCCGCGGCATACTTCGCGCTCGTCGCCTTCCTGCTCATCGTCTTCACTTACCTCGGCGTCAGCTACCTTTTGCCGGGCCTGCACTCTTACGCTTGAGGGGGACTCCGTCATGACGCTCTTCCTTGCAGGCGTGAGCCACAAGACGGCGCCGGTCGAGGTGCGCGAGCGGCTCTCCTTCGCGAAGGATACGCTTCCCCGTAACTTGCGCGCCCTCGTAGACGGCCGGGTCGTGCGGGAGGGGATGATTCTCTCGACGTGCAACCGGGTCGAACTGCTCGTTGACCTGAGCCCCGCGAGTGTCGAAGAAGGGAGGGCGCGCGTGGCGGCCTTCCTGACGACGAGGGGCGCGGGCTCACCCCTTGACGCCGGCGGGCACGTCTACGAGCACGAGGGTGAGGCCGCCGTGCGTCACCTCTTCCGCGTCGCCTCTTCGCTCGACTCGATGGTCCTGGGCGAGCCGCAGATACTCGGGCAGGTGCGGCAGGCTTACTCGGACGCCTGCGACGCGGGCACCGCGGGCCGGACGCTCCACCGCCTCGTGCACCGCGCCTTCCACACGGCCAAGCGCGTGCGCACGGAGACCGCCGTCGCCTCCTGCGCCGTCTCCGTCTCTTACGCGGCGGTCGAGTTGGGGCGCAAAATCCTCGACACGCTCGAAGGGCGTACCGTCCTGCTCGTCGGCGCCGGCGAGATGGCAGAGTTGGCGGCGAGGCACCTCGTAAAGTGCGGCGCCTCTCGCATTCTCGTCGCCAACCGCACGCACGAGACGGCCCGCCGCCTCGCGGCGGAGTTCGGGGGCGAGGCCGTCCCCTACGACCGCTTCCCGACGTTTCTGGCCGAGGCCGACGTTTGTATCTGCTCGACGGCAGCGCGGAAGTACGTCGTCACGCCGCAGATGGCGCGCGCGGCGCTGGAGTTGCGCCGCAACCGCCCTTCGTTCTTCATAGACATCAGCGTCCCCCGCAACGTTGACCCGCGCGTCGGCGAGGTGATGAACCTCTTCGTCTTCGACGTGGACGACCTCGAAGCGGTCGTCGCCTCGAACCTGCGCGAGCGCGAGCGCGAGGCCGGCCGGGCCGCCGCGATAGTCGAAAAAGAAGTGGCGGAATTTCAGAAGGCCCTGCGCGAGCTGGACCTCGGGCCTGCCATCGCCTCGCTCAAAGTGAATGTGCAGGGCATCGCCGAGGAGGAGTTGCGGCGGCAGCGCGCACGGCTCGGCGCCCTCAGCCCCGAGCAGGAGCGGGCCGTGGAGCGGACGCTCGCGTCGGCCGTCAACAAGATTTCGCACCCACTCATCCAGCGCCTCCGCCTCGCCTTCGACTCCGAAGACGAACAGGCCGCCCCCGCTCGCCGCGGCCTGATCGGCCTTGAGGACGAGTCGAAGATAAAGGCGGCGGTGAGCGTCGCCCTGGCCGACGTGTTCGGCCTCCAAGCGGTAATCGCATGATCGAGGTGAAAATGAAGAAAGACAACATTCTGTATTCGATTATCGGCGTGCTGCTGGGCTTCATCGTCGGCTTCATGTTCGCCAACAGCGCCAACCAGCGCGGCTACGCGGCGCAGTCCACGAGTGCCGCCGCGCAGCCGCAGCAGATGGAGGGCCTGCCCCCGGACCACCCGCCCATCGCGCAGAAGCCCGCCGCCAACCCGGCGGAACTCGACGCCGTGGCAAAGCTCGCCAAAGAGAAGCCGCAGGACTTCGAGACTCAGCGGAAGGCCGGCGAGGTCTTCTACAACGCCGGGCGCTACGACGACGCGGGCAAGTATTGGGAGGCAGCCCTCCGCCTCCGGCCCGGCGACGCCGACGTGCTCGTCTCGCTCGGCAACGCCGCCTTCGACGCGGAGAAGTTCGAGCAGGCCGAGAAGTGGTACGCGCAGGCGCTCGCGAAGAGGCCCGACGACGTGAACGTCCGCACGGACTACGGCCTGACGTTCCTGCTGCGCGAGCCCCCGAGCTTCGACCGCGCCATCGCAGAGTTCCGCGGCTCGCTTGAGCGCGACCCCACACACGTCCAGACCCTACAGAATCTCACGGTCGCGCTGACCCGCAAGGGCGACGCCGCCGCGGCCCTTGAGGCGATAGCCAAACTCGAAGCCGTCAGCCCGAACAACGTCGCGCTGCCACAACTGCGCGCCGCCATCCAGAACGCGGGCCAGTCGGATTAGACGGCCCGCGGTCGAACGCGGCCGCAGACACGATTCAGAACAGGGGGCACGGAGGAAGACAATTCTCTTCTCCGTGCCCCCTGTCACGTCCGAGCGCCAACGCCCCCAGCGAGTTGGCCGAGACCATCGCCGCCATCGGTCCCACCCAGCAGTCACGCACCCGGTCCGGTCAATGAACTCCTCGGCGTTGCGGCCGTGCGCGCCCGCTACGTTCGACCGCATATAAACTTGCCCAAAGTAAGGGGGGCGCGAGCCGCTACGGCTCTCGCCCCCCTTACTCGCGGGTGATGACTTACCGCCCGCCCGTGTGTGCCTTGTGGGCGGACTCGCCGCCGCGGTCAGCACATGAACCGCAGCAGCATTGTGCGGCTGTGCCCTCCTCGCCGGCACCCGCCGCCGACCGCGTGGAGACAGTTTTGTGCGCCTTGCAGCAGTCCTGGCCGCCGCCCGCGCAGCAGGAAGGGCCGCCGGAGCAGCAGCTTGCCTTCTCGTCGGCCGCGGCGGTCTTCTGCTCGCAGGCGTGAGCGTCTTTCATGTCGCGGCAGCAGCCGGCCGAGCAGCAAGTCTCCGCGCCGTGCGGCGAAGGGGCCGGCGCGGCGTTCTGCTTCGTACAGCAGCTTTTCGCCGCCTTCTCGTTCTCCTTCGTTTTGGCGGCGTCCTACATCGCGCCCGCGACGTAGACGGCCCCGGCGAGCGTCAGCATGAGGACGGCTGCTAAAAATTTAACGGTTCTCATTTCCTCCTCCTGATTCTTCCTGAGAGTTCTCCCTGATCTTCGCCCGCAGCCAGTCCTTGACGGCCCGCTCGGTGAGGGACTGGTTGTCCTTGAGTTCGAGGCTTGCGAGCGTCTCGCCCTCGGCGTTGAGCGGGATGTGGTGGCAGGGGATGACCTCTGAGCGCCGGTCGGGCGGCACGTAGTCGTTGAGCAGGCACTCGCCGCACGGGTGAGCGCGGTACGGGTAGCCGAAGTTGATGCAGGTCTGAGAGTCTTTGAAGACGGAGGTCGGCAGCCAGGGCGTTCGCACCGAGCGCCCGTACCCGCCCTTTTCAATGAAGCCCAGCTCGGCCGTGAGCACTTCGAGGGCGTCGCGTTGGTCGTGTGACATGGCGTTTCTCCTGACTCTAACGCTGTCTTCGGCCCGGGGAGATTTACGCCCGCGGGCTCAATTCTAAGGGCGGTACGAGGCCAGCATTCTCATGTAGTTGGCGCGCTCGAAGGCCGCCGGGTCGGCGACGTTCGTGTGGCTCATGCTGCCGATCATCTGTCGGACGGATTCGTATTCGTGCTCGGCCATCCACTCCTCAAGCCCTTTTAAAATCTGAGTCAGGCGGCCCACGCCGCCGCGCAGAAGCTCGGACGCCATCATCGCCACCTTGGCGCCGGCCATCAGGGACTTCAAAACGTCCGTGTGCGAGTGGACGCCGCTGGTGACGGCGAAGTCGGTGAGCAGCTCGCCGTAGAGAATCGCCACCCAGCAGAGCGGCAGGCGCAGCTCGTGCGGCTGGCTGAGGACGAGCCGGGGCTCGACTTCGAGGTTTTCGAGGTCGATGTCGGGCTGGTAGAAGCGGTTGAAGAAGACGAGCGCGTCAACGCCCTCGTCCGTCAGCCGCCGGGCCATGTTGCCCGGGCTGCTGAAGTAGGGGCTGAGCTTCATCGCGACGGGGATGGAGACGGAACGCTTCACGTCGCGCAGCACCTCGACGTAGCGCGCCTCGACCGCCTCGCTCGTCACGAAAGGGTTCGCGGGGATGAAGTAGACGTTCAATTCGAGCGCGTCGGCGCCGGCCTCTTCGATGAGGCGCGCGTACTCGACCCAGCCGCCCGGCGTCGTGCCGTTGAGGCTGCCGATGACGGGGATGTCAACGGCCATCTTCGCCGCGTGAACCAGCTCAAGGTACTCGCCGGGGCCGACGTTGTAGCCCCGCATCTCGGGCAGGTAGCTCAAAGCCTCGGCCGAAGAGTAGGTGCCGCGGTCGAGGTTCTCATTGAGCGCGATGCTCTCGGCGTCTATCTGCTCCTCGAAGAGCGAGTACATGACGACGGCCGCTGCGCCCGCGTCCTCCAGACGCCTCACGCCCTCGACCGTCCGCGACAGCGGCGACGAAGACGCCGCCACGGGGTTCTTCAGCCGCAGGCCCATGTAAGTGGTTGATAAGTCCATGACGTTTTACACCTGTGCCATTTTCTTGTACTGCTCCCACTTGGCGTTGACCGACTCCTGCGCCCGGCCGAGCAGGAACTTGGCGACTTGGGGGTCGCTCTGCTGGAGCATTCGGTAGCGCGCCTCCGTGTAGATGTAGTCTTGCAAGGGAATCTTCGGCCCGCCGGAGTCGAGCTGGAGCGGGTTCTTGCCCTCGGCCAGCCGGGCGGGGTTGTAGCGGTAGAGCGGCCAGTAGCCGGAATCGACCGCGAGCTTCTGCTGCGTCATGCCCTTGGCGATGTCGATGCCGTGGGCGATGCACTGGCTGTAGGCGATGATGAGCGAGGGGCCGTCGTGCGCCTCGGCTTCGAGGAAGGCTTTGACGGTCTGCGAGTCGCTGGCGCCCATCGCCACCTGCGCGACGTAGACGTTGCCGTATTTCGCGGCCATCATGCCGAGGTCTTTCTTCGCCGTCGGCTTGCCGGAGGCGGCGAACTTCGCCACGGCCCCGAGCGGCGTGGCCTTCGAAGCCTGCCCGCCCGTGTTCGAATAAACCTCTGTGTCGAGGACGAGGATGCGGACGCGCGCGCCGGAGGCGATAACGTGGTCGAGGCCGCCGAAGCCGATGTCGTAGGCCCACCCGTCGCCGCCGACTATCCAGACCGTCTTGCTCACCAGCGAGTCGCAGACCGAGAGCAGGTCGCGCGCCTCGGGCGAGAAGTCGTCCTTCAGCTTCGCCTTGAGCGCGGCGACCAGCTCGCGCTGGGCGTTGATGCCGCAGTCGCTCGACTGTTCGGCCGAAAGCAGCCCGTCGGCCAGCGCCTCGCCGATGACGGGCCGCAGCCGCCCGACGAGCGAGCGGGCGTAATCCGACTGCTGGTCGAGCGCCATCCGCATCCCGAGCCCGAACTCGGCGTTGTCCTCGAAGAGCGAGTTAGACCAGGCGGGGCCGCGCCCCTCGGAGTCAACGGTGTAGGGCGTCGTCGGCAGGTTGCCGCCGTAGATGGACGAGCAGCCGGTCGCGTTGGCGATGACGGCGCGGTCGCCGAAGAGCTGCGTCAGAAGCCTTACGTAAGGCGTCTCGCCGCAGCCGGCGCAGGCTCCCGAGAACTCGAAGAGCGGCTGAAGGAGCTGCACGTTCTTCACCGAGTCGAACTTCATCACGCCGTTGCGGCGCGTGTCTGGAATCGACAGGAAGAAGTCCCAGTTGGCGCGCTCCTGTTCAAGGATAGGCAGTTGGGGCTGCATGTTGAGGGCCTTGCGCTTGGGCGAAGACTTGTCCTTCGCCGGGCAGACCTCGACGCAGAGGCGGCAGCCCGTGCAGTCCTCGACGCCGACCTGAATCGTGTAAAGCCGGTCGGGCAGCTCGCGGAACTTGGCCGGCATCGTCTTGAAGCCGTCGGGCGCGCCCGCGAGCTGAGACTCTTCGAACACCTTCGCGCGGATCGAAGAGTGCGGGCAGACCATCACGCACTTGCCGCACTCGACGCACAGGTCAGGCTCCCACACGGGCACGTCGAGCGCGATGTTGCGCTTCTCCCAGCGGGCCGTGGCAGTGGGGTAGGTGCCGTCGGCCGGGAGGGCGCTCACCGGCAGCGCGTCGCCGCGCCCGGCAAGAATTTCTGCGGTCACGTACTGCACGAAATCCGGCGCGTCGGGGGAGACCGCGGGCGGGCGCTCGAACGCGCTCGTGGCCCGTGCGGGAACCTGAACTTCGTACAGGTGCGCGAGCGCCGCGTCTACGGCAGCGTAGTTCTGCCGGACTACGCTCGCGCCGCGCCTCCCGTACGTCTTCTCGATTGACTCCTTAATCTTCGCGACCGCCTCGCCGGCCGGCAGCACGCCGCTCAGCCGGAAGAAGCAGGTCTGCATGATGGTGTTGATGCGCGTGCCGAGGCCGTTCTCGCGCGCCACGTCGTAGGCGTTGATGCAGTAGAAACGCAGGCCCTTTTCAATCATCTGCTGCTGCACCGAGCGCGGCAGGCGGTCCCAGACCTCCGCGGGGCCGAAGGGGCTGTTGAGCAGGAAGGTGCCGCCGGGCGCCGCCGCTGCGAGCACGTCGTACTTCTCGACGAAGTTGAACTGGTGGACGGCGACGAAGTCGGCGCTGCCGACGAGGTAGGTGCTGTTGATGGGGCGCGGGCCGAAGCGCAGGTGCGAGACGGTCATCGCGCCCGACTTCTTCGAGTCGTAGACGAAGTAGCCTTGCGCGTAGTTGTCGGTCTGCTCGCCGATAATTTTGATGGAGTTCTTGTTGGCGGAGACGGTGCCGTCGGCGCCGAGGCCCCAGAAGAGGGCGCGCACCTCGCCCTCGCGCTCGGTCGAGAAGCGGGCGTCAACGGGGAGGCTCGTGTGCGTCACGTCGTCGTTGATGCCGACGGTGAAGTGGTTCTTCGGCGCGCCCTTCTTCAGCTCGTCGAAGACCGCCTTGACCATGGCGGGCGTGAACTCCTTCGACGCCAGCCCGTAGCGCCCGCCGACGACGCGCGGAATCTGCTTGAAGGGGCTGCGGCCCGCCATCAGGCTCTCGCCGACGGCCGTCAGCACGTCCTGATAAAGCGGCTCGCCCGCCCCGCCCGGCTCCTTCGTGCGGTCGAGGACGGCGACGGCCTGCACGGTCGGAGGGAGCGCCGCCAGCAGGTGCTCGGCCGAGAACGGGCGGAACAGGCGGACTTTCAAGAGCCCTACGCGCTCGCCGCGCGCCGTGAGCGCCGCCACGGTCTCTTCCGCCGCCCCGCAGCCCGAGCCCATCATCACGATGACGCGCTCGGCGTCGGGCGCGCCCGTGTACTCGAAGAGCTTGTAGGCGCGGCCGGTGAGCGCGGCCAGTTGGTCGAAGACCTCCTGCACGATGCCGGGCGTCGCGTTGTAGAAGGGGTTCGCGGCCTCGCGCGACTGGAAGTAAACGTCCGGGTTCTGCGCCGTGCCGCGGACGACGGGGCGGTCGGGCGTGAGCGCCCGCGAGCGGTGCGCGCGGACCAACTCGGGGTTAATCAAGGCGCGCATGTCGTCTTCCGTCAGGCGCTCGATCTTGCAGACCTCGTGAGAGGTGCGGAAGCCGTCGAAGACGTGGAGGAATGGAACGCGCGACTTCAGGGTCGCGGCCTGCGAGACGAGGGCGAAGTCCATCACCTCCTGAACGGAGTTGGCGAAGAGCATGGCCCAGCCGCAGGAGCGCGCCGCCATCACGTCCGAGTGGTCGCCGAAGATGGAGAGGGCGTGCGTGGCGAGCGCGCGGGCGGCGATGTGGAAGACGGTCGGGGTCTGCTCGCCCGCAATCTTGAACATGTTCGGGATCATCAGCAGGAGGCCCTGACTGGCCGTGAACGTCGTCGTCAAGCTTCCGGTCTGGAGCGTGCCGTGGACGGCGCCGGCCGCGCCGCCCTCCGACTGCATCTCGCGCACCGAAGGGACGACGCCCCAGATGTTCTGCTCGCCGGACGCGGCCCACGCGTCGGCGTTCTCGCCCATGTTCGAGGAGGGCGTGATGGGATAGATGGCGATGACCTCGTTCGTCTTGTAGGCGACGTAGGAGGCGGCCTCGTTACCGTCGATGGTGACCTGCGCGCGTTTCATACCTGCGTAATCTCCCCCAAACTTTTTTCGCCCTGTGTAATCTCACCCGTCAAAAGCATTGCTTCTGGGCCGTCACACCCGGCGCCCGTATCGACTGCAAATCGCGGGCCTCAAAAGTTCGTTGGGGCCGGACGCCTTACCCGTCCAAAACGAAGCCGCGGGCGCTCTGAATTGAACGCCCGCGGCTTCGTTGGGGGAGGAACCACCTTCCGATGGGATTGATTTAACCTCGCCCGGTTGTCGAGTTCTATGCCTCGGAGGGCACTGCCCTTAACGACACGGATGATAAAGGAAACGCTTTCGGCCGTCCGTGACGCGCGTCACCGTCGAGCGTGACGGGCGGCGCATGCGTGCGCGCTCAGCCGTCGGCCAGAGCCTCAAGGGCCGTGCGGTCGCGCACGCGCAGCGTGGCCCCGCTGACGTGGATGAGGGCTTCCGTTTTGAACTCGCTGAAGAGGCGCGTCACCGTCTCGCGAGAGGCGCCGATGAGCTGGCCTATCTCCTCGTGCGTGAGGCTCAGCTTAACCTGGTCGCCCGGCCCTTCCGCGGCGCCGTCGCGCTCGCAGGCTTCCAGGAGGAAGCGCGCGAACTTGGCCGCCGCCGAGTTCGAGAGGCCGAGCAGCCGCACCTGCTCGAAGGCCGTGCGGTAGTTGCGCCCGAGGTGGCGCGCGGCCCTGAGCGCCGCCCCCGCGTCGCCAGCGACGAAGCGCAGGAAGCTTTCGCGGCCGATGAAGCCGACGCGGGAGGGCTCGATTGTCTCGGCCGTCACCTCGTAAGGCGTGCCCGAAAGCACGGCGCTCAAGCCGAGCACTTCGCCCGGACCCGCAAGGTGCGTGATGAGCACCCGAGCGCCCCCGGAAGAGGTGGTCAGCTTGGCGCGGCCCGCGCAGACGATGTAGACGCCGCGCGGCGGCTCGCCCTCGACGAAGAGCAGCGCGCCCCGCGGGTAAAACGTCACGAACTTGTTGGCGTCAAGCTCGCCAAGCGTTTGCTCGTCGTCGCCGCAGAAGGGTCGCTCGCCGCGCCCGGCGCAGGCCGCGCAACTCTCGACCGGCCCAAGCCCGTATGGTGTTCGCATGGTCTTTTCAAAACCTCCCGCGGCACACATGCCACACCAACGCAAACGGCAACGCGCGTGCCAGCCGACACCCCCGCAAGTAACGGCCGTCACCCGCCAGGCGTGCGAAAACTTACCCACCCGCCTGCGCGAAAGCCCGCAGCCTCCCGGCGTAAAGCCTCGCATTCGGGGGGCTCAGCCGGCATGTCTTTTGCCCCCGAGAGGTGCCTTGCTATGATTTAAAGAGGGAGACTGAAGCAGATGAGCTCAAAGGGTGACTGGCGCGCGCAGTACGCCAGAAAGCTGACGGAGGCGCGCGACGCCGTGCGCGACGTGAGGCGCGGGCAGAAGGTCTTTATCGGGTCGGGCGCGGCGTTGCCGCAGTCGCTCGTAGGGGCCTTGGCCGAGCGCGCCCCGCAGCTCACAGACACCGAGATTTACCACATCATGACGCTCGGCACGGCCCCCTACGCCGACGCCAGGTTCACCGCCAACTTCCGGCACAACGCCTTCTTCATCGGCGCCAACACGCGCGCCGCCATCCGCGAAGGCCGGGCCGACTACACGCCCGTCTTCCTCTCCGAAATCCCGCGCCTCTTCCGCTCGCGGCGCATCCCCCTGGATGTGGCGCTGATACAGGTCAGCCCGCCCGACGAGCACGGCTATTGCAGCTACGGCGTCTCGGTTGACATCGTCAAGGCCGCGGCCGAGAGCGCGACGCACGTCATCGCCGAGGTCAACCGGCAGATGCCGCGCACGCTCGGCGACTGCTTCATCCACGTCAGCCGCCTGGACCGGATTGTCGAGTCGGATTTGCCACTGCCGGAGCTTGCGCCAACAGAGCTTGACCCGGTCGCGCTGGACATCGGGCGCAACGTGGCGAGCCTCATCGACGACGGCTCAACCCTGCAAATGGGCATCGGCGTCATCCCGAACGCAGTGCTCGCGCAGCTCGGCAACAAGCGGCACCTCGGCATCCACACAGAGATGTTTTCGGACGGCGTCATCGACCTCATCGAGTCGGGCGTCATCGACTGCTCGAAGAAGACGCTGCTCGCCGGCAAGGTCGTCACGAGCTTCTGCATGGGCACGCGCCGCCTCTACGATTACGCGAACAACAACCCGCTCTTCGAGTTCCGCTCGGTCGAGTTCACGAACGACCCCCTCCAAATCGCGCGCAACGAGAAGATGGTGGCCGTCAACGCGGCGATTGAAGTGGATTTGACGGGGCAGGTCGCGGCCGACTCCATCGGCAGCAACTTCTACAGCGGCATCGGCGGGCAGGTCGATTTCATCCGCGGCGCGGCCCGCAGCGAGGGCGGAAAGCCCGTCATCGCCCTGCGCTCGACGGCGAAGGGCGACACCTTGAGCCGCATCGTCCCGCGCCTTCAGGGGGCGGGGGTCGTGACGACGCGCGGCGACGTTCACTACGTCGTCACCGAGTACGGCGTCGCAGACCTCTGGGGCAAGAGCGTGCGCGAGCGCGCGATGGCGCTGATTCAAATCGCGCACCCGAAATTCCGCGAGCAGCTTTTGGAGGAAGCCAAGGGCGCGCACCTCGTCTATCAGGACCAGATTCTTCTGCCCGAGGCGCGCTACCCGCGCGAGTGGGAGCGCATCGAGCCGTCGAAGGACGGCACAAGCGTCTACCTCCGCGCCGTCAAGCCGACCGACGAGGCGATGATGAAGGAGCTTTTCTACACCTGCTCGGAGCAGAGCCTCTACGAGCGTTACTTTCAGGTCGTCAAGGCGATGCCGCACGAGAAGTTGCAGCGCGTCGTCAACGTCGATTACGAGAGCGAGATGTCGGTCGTCGCGCGGATGCGCGAGGGCGGGCACGAGCGCATCGTCGGCGTCGCCAGCTACTCATTAAACCGCGCGACGAACACGGCCGACGTGGCCTTCCTCGTCCACGACGAGTATCAGGCGCGCGGCGTCGGCACGCTCCTGTTGCAACACCTCCTGCGCGTCGCGCGCTCGAAGGGCGTCGCCGGGTTCACGGCCGACGTGCTCGCGCACAACCACGCCATGCTCAAGGTCTTCCACAAGACCGGCTGCGAGATGAAGTCGTCGCTCGAAGACAACGTCTATCATCTTGAGTTCTTCTTCGGGCAGGGCAAACAGGAGTCCGCCGCGGCGCCGGGCGACGCCGAGAGCGGGCAGAGCGCCGACGCTTGAGCCGACCGGCGGGATGCAACAAGGGCCGGGGAGTGTCGAGTTGCTCGACTCTCCCCGGCCCTTTTCGACGGCCTACGCGGGCCGTCAGTGGTGGCGCGTGGGCGCGTGTGGTTTGGGCCTCGCGGGCTCGCGCGTGGCGGCGGGCTCGGCTTCGCGCTCCCGCAGCAGGCGCCCAATCGAATCCTCTTCGACGCCCCAGCCGGCGAGGATGTCGTGGGCCTTCCCGGCGTCGCCGGGCACGTCGCTGAAAAGCACTTCCTTCTGCGTCAAGTCTCTCTCGGCCATAGTTTGGCCCCTTTGCTTAGTCGGCCTTACGCATCGAGACGGTGACGATGGGCGCGTCGCCCGCCGTCCGGCTGTAGGAGACCCAGTAGCCCGCCCGCTGGTATTTTACGAGCCTGTAGACCGAGCCGTCCGCGCGCGGCGGAACGTCCGCCCCGAGCAGAGCTTTGGCCGTCGGCGCGGCCGAAAGGTCGCCCGCGTACTGGACGGAGACTGCCAGCACCTTCTGCGACTTGTCGTAGAAGATTTGGGCCGATTCCGTGTCGGAGAGGAGGAAGAAGTCCTGGGTGTCGCTCTTGTCGGCCGGCGCGCCGAGTTTATTCCTGACCTCCTCGGCGGGCGTGCCGATCTGGACGCCCCTGTAATCGCGCATGAGCGGCTGGTCGGCGGTCGAGTTGCTGATGCCTGTGGCCGTCTCGGGGCTGATGTCCTGTCCGCGCGCGGCCGCCGTCATGAAGACGAGGACGGCCAGCGCGAGCATGACGAGTTCGACGAACATCCTTTGATAACTGCGGTCTGTCGTGTTGACGAACATTTCGTGTCTCTCCTTCCGAGTGCGAGGGCGGGGGCGACGGCCGTCTGCCGCCGCCCCTCTTTCCGCGTCGCGGAGGGTTGGTTTGTTAATCGCCCGCGTGCGCGTGCGCGCCGCCGACGCCGAGCACTTCCTGCTCGCTTGCCTGGGCCGGCGCGTTACGGTCGTGCGAGCGACCCGTGATGAGCCCGAGCACGAAGTAGCCGAGCACCACCGCGCCGAGGGCAAATATCGTGTCGCCGACGACGCGCATCCAGCGCAGGCGGTCCATCAGGCCCGTCTGCAAGAACTCGGCCGAGCGCGCGTACCAAGTGCCCGTCTCGACCGCCGCCCACGTCTGCAAGAGCCCGATGGGCAAAAGGCTCAGGACGACCATCAGCGCCAGCCCGACGTTAATCGCCCAGAAGGCCGTCCGCAGCGGCCACTCTTTCCATGCCCGGCCGGGCTGGAGCGCGCGCAGGCAGAAGAGCATGAGCCCGATGCCGAGCATCCCGTAGACGCCGAAGAGCGCCGTGTGGCCGTGGACGGGCGTCGTGTTCAGGCCCTGCATGTAGTAGAGCGCAATCGGCGGGTTGATGAGGAAGCCGAAGAGGCCCGCGCCGACGAAGTTCCAGAAGGCGACGGCCACGAAGAAGTAGAGCGGCCACTTGTATGCGCTCATCCAGAGCTTCGCGCGCGAAAGGCGGATGTTCTCCCACGCCTCGAAGCCGACGAGCACGAGCGGCACCACTTCGAGCGCGCTGAAGGTCGCGCCGAGGGCGAGCACGCTCGAAGGCATCCCCGTGAAGTAGAGGTGGTGGAACGTGCCGACGATGCCGCCCGACAGGAAGATGACCGTCGAGAAGAGCACCGCCTTCGTCGCCGTCGCCGTCGAGAGCAGCTTGAGGCGCGTGAACAGGAAGGCGATGACGACCGTCGCGAAGACCTCGAAGAAGCCCTCGACCCACAGGTGGACGACCCACCAGCGCCAATATTCGGCCGTCACGATGTGGCTCTTCTGCCCGTACATCAGCCCCGCCGCGTAGAAGAGCGGGATGGCGATTGACGCGATGAGGAACAGCGTCAGCAGCGAGCGGCCCTCGCCCCTCACGGCCAGCGCGGGCTTCAGCGCACGCCACACCAGCCAGAGCCAGAAGACGAGCCCGCCGAACAGGAGTATCTGCCAGAACCGGCCGAGGTCCACGTACTCGTAGCCCTGATGGCCGAACCAGAACCAGTACTCGCCGAGGTACTGGTGGACGCCCAGCCACTCGCCCGACAGCGAGCCGACGACCACGAGCAGCACGGCCGCGAACAGCACGTTGACCAGAAACTTCTGCCCCTTCGGCTCGTAGCCCGAGACGGCCGGCGCGATAAAGAGGCCCGTCGCCAGCCACGAGGTCGCTATCCAGAAGAGGCCCAACTGCGTGTGCCACGTCCGCGCCACCGAGTAGGGGAGCCACTGGTCGAGCGGGATGCCGTAGAAGCTTGAGCCCTCGACGCCGTAGTGCGCGGCGACGGCCCCCAAGCCTATCTGCACGACGATGAGCGCCGCGACGACGATGAAATACTTGAACGTCGCGCGCTGCGAAGGCGTCGGCCGCAGGCCCAGCAGCGGGTCGCTCGCCGGCAGTTCCTCGTGCTTCGGCTCACGCTCCTGCGAGGCGAAGTACCAGACCATGCCGCCGATGCCCGCGAGCAGCAGGATGAAGCTGATGACGCTCCAGACGACGGTGCCGCCGGTCGGCGTGTTTTCGACCAGCGGCTCGTGCGGCCAGTTCTGCGTGTAGGAGATGTCGGAGCCGGGGCGGTTCGTCGAGGCGGCCCACGAGGTCCACCAGAAGAAGGAGGCCATCTGCCTCGCCTTCGCCGCGTCGGTCAGCGCGCCGCGCGGGATGGCGTACTCGTCGCGCCCGCTCTCGAACACGTCCGCGTAGTGCGCGCCGACGGCCTCGAAGGCCGCGGCCCGCGCCGGGTCGATTGTGACGCGGCCCGTCGCCGGGTCGTAAGTGTTCGTCCGCATCTCGCGCACGAGCCTAGCCTTCAGGCCCGCCTGCCGCTCCAGGGGAAGCGCCGCGAACTCCTGCGCGCCCTCCTCGCGCGCCCACGCGTCGAGCACGAAGACCGATTCGCGGTGCAGCCAGTCGGCCGTCCAGTCGGGCGCGACGTAGGCGCCGTGCCCGAAGATGGAGCCTATCTCCTGCCCGCCCAAAGACTGCCACACGCCCTGCCCCGACTGAATCGTGTCGTGGTCGAAGAGCACGCGGCCGTCGCGCGTGACGACCTCGCGGGGGATGGGCGGCGCGTTCTGTATCCCGCGGTAGCCGAAGAAGCCGAGCACGGCGAACGAGCCCGCGATGACTACCCCCAGTGCTATCCAGAGACGTTTGTATTGACTCAACATGAATGCCTCCTTCGGAGGTAAAAAAACCATGTCCTGACGGGCGATTCGAAGCCCGTCAGGCCGTGACGCCTTCAAGCTCAAGGACGCGCGGGAAGAGGACGTTGTTTTCGAGGTGGATGTGCTGGTGCAGGTCCTTCTCGAAGGCTTCGAGCGCCTCGTAGAGCGTGCGGAAGCTGATACAGGCGTCCGCCGGGACGGCGTAATCACAGGCCGCCGCGCGCATCTCGCGCAGAATGTCGCCTGCCGCGTCGTGCTCTCGAAGCATGACGCAGATGGGGTTTGCGGCGGTGCCGAAGGGCGCAGGCGCCGGACGCGCGCCGGCCGTCGCGGCTTGCTCAAGCTGCCTGATGTATGGGAAGAGGACCCTCTCTTCCTTGAGCATGTGCGGGCGAAGCTCCGCGCAGAGGCCGGCGAAGACGGAGCGGACGCCGAGCAGCTCGGGGTGGTTCGCCCCGTGCTTCGAGCAGACCTTCTCGGCGAGCGCCGTGAGGCGCTGCATCTCGTCGCGCGTGAAGGTGTGATGCGTGTCGAGGATGTAGTCGATGAGCGTCGAGAGCGTGCCCGACAGCGCGGCGGCGGGCGTCTCTGCGGGCGCGGCGGCGCCCTCTTCGAGCAGCCTCAAGACCTCTTCAAACTCGACGCCGGCCGAGGCGCACGCCTCGCCGAGCGGGCGGTTGCCTCCGCAGCAGTAATCAATCTTCAGCCTCTCGAAGACGCGCGTGGCGTTCGGCGTCTCCAGCGCGTACTCGCGGACCGTCTTTTCTATCGTGATTGCCATCTCGATAAATCCTTTCTTTCGTCTGCCATCGTCGCGCCGGTGCTCATGGCCGCGCGATGACTTAAGTCACGCTCGCGCTGAGCCGCACGAGGCACGCAGGTTGCACCCTTCATGCCACGTAAGCCCGAGCACGAGCGGCGGGCGTCTTTTCGAGCAAAAGAAGGAAGGGGCGAGGGCGCGTGGGGATTATTCCTCAGCCCGCAGAGGGAAATTTCGCAGCCGAATCGGCGACGCCTGAAGAGGGTTTTAATGATAGCGACCGCAGACGAGCTTCTGAAGAAATACGACGTGCCGGGGCCGCGCTACACGAGCTACCCGACCATCCTGCACTGGTACCGCGAGCCGACGCCCGACGAGTGGGTCGAGTCGGTGGCGCGCGGGCTCGACGGGGCCGAGGCCGCGGGCGAAGGCGCGGCCGTCTACATCCACGTCCCCTTCTGCCGCTCGCTCTGCACCTACTGCGGCTGCAACTCGCGTATCACGCAGAGCAAGACGGTCGGCGACCCTTACGTCAATGCGGTGCTCGGCGAGTGGGCTCTTTACCTGAAGGCGCTCGGCCGCGACCGACCCGTCCCGCTCGCGGAAATGCACCTCGGCGGCGGGACGCCCACCTTCCTCACGCCCTCGGAGCTTGAGCGCATGATTGGCGGCATCCTCCGGCACGCGCGGCGCGTCGAGGACTCCGAATTTTCAGTCGAGTCGGACCCGCGCGTCACGACCCTTGAGCACCTTGAGACGCTCGCCCGCCTCGGCTTCACGCGCCTGAGCCTCGGCATACAGGACTTCGACCCGCGCGTGCAGCGCGCCGTCAACCGTGTCCAGACCGAGGGCCAAGTGCGCGAAGTCACGGAGAGTGCGCGCCGCGCCGGCTTCACGAACGTCAACTACGACCTCATCTACGGCCTGCCCTTCCAGACTCTTTCGAGCATCGAGCAGACCGTGGACGCGGTGCGCCGCCTGCGCCCCGAGCGCGTCGCCTTCTACGCCTACGCGCACGTCCCATGGTTCAAGCCGGGCCAGCGCCACTTCACCGAAGCGGACCTGCCGCGCGGCGACGAGAAGCGCGCCCTCTACGAGCTGGGCCGGCAGATGCTCGAAGAGGCCGGCTACCGCGAGATAGGCATGGACCACTTCGGCCTGGAGTCCGACCCGCTCCTGCGGGCCTCGCAGCGCGGCACGATGCACCGCAACTTCATGGGCTACACGACGCGCCACGTCGCGCCGCTCATCGGCCTCGGCGTCTCTTCCATCAGCGACTCGTGGGACGCCTTCGTCCAGAACGAGAAGGTCGTCGAAGAGTATCAGGCGAGGGTGGCCGGCGGCCGTTTGACCTTCCTGCGCGGGCACAAGCTGACGCGCGAGGACGTGGTGCTGCGCCGCCACATCCTGAACCTGATGACGCGCTTCGAGACCGACTGGTCAACGCACGACGCCTACACGCCCTTCCTCGAAGCCGTCAGGGACCGTCTGGAAGAGCCGATGCTCGACGGACTTGTGAGCTTAGAAGGCCGGCGCTGCCGCGTCACCGACGCCGGACGCCCCTTCCTCCGAAACATCTGCATGGCCTTCGACGCGCGGCTCTCGCGCACGGCCGAAGGCACGCGGCAGTTCAGCCGCACGGTCTGAAGAGTGATGAAAACAGGCATCGCACTTTTGAACTTCGGCGGCCCGTGGACGCTCCGCGAGGTGAAGCCTTTCCTCTACAGGCTCTTCGCCAACCCCTCGGTGCTCGTCGGCGTGCCGTCGCCCGTCCGCCAACTCGTCGCCTTCGCCATCGCGCAGGCCAAGGGGCCTTCGTCGGTCGAAAGCTACAGGCTCATCGGCGGCGGCTCGCCGCAGCTCAAGTGGACCGAGGCGCAGGCCCAAGGCTTGCGCCTGCAATTGGAAGGCGCGGACGAGGAGGTGAGAGTCGAGATCGGGATGCGCAGCGCCGAGCCCTCCATCGAGACCGCGCTGCGACGCCTGAAGGAGTGGGGCGCCGGTCGGCTCGTCGTGCTGCCCCTCTTCCCGCAGTTCTCGACGACGACGACCGGCACCTGCTTTCAGGAGGTCCGCGACTCGCTCGCTCGCCTCAGCTGGTCGCCGCCCACGCACGAGGTCGAGAACTGGCCCGACCACCCGGCTTACGCCGCGCTGCTGCGCCGCACCGTTGACGAAGCGGTCGCCGAGGCCGAGCTTGACCGCGGCGACGAAGACGACCCTATCCACGTCCTCTTCTCGGCCCACTCGCTCCCTTTGAAGATAGTCGAGAAGGGCGACCCGTATCCGCAGGACGTGCTGCGCACGGTCGGGGCGGTGGCGCGCGGGCTCACACATCCGTGGTCGCTCTGCTATCAGTCGCGCAACGGCCGGCTGCCGTGGCTTGAGCCGTACACGGAGGACGCGCTTCAGAAGCTCGGCCGCGAAGGCGTGCGCCGCGTCGTCGTCGTCCCCGTCAGCTTCGTCAGCGACCACATCGAAACGCTTTACGAGCTTGACATGCTCTACAGGGAACTCGCCCGCAAGTGCGGCATCGAGCACTACTACCGCGCGCGCGCCTTCAACGGCGACCCGGAGTTCCCCGTAGTGCTGCGCTCGATTCTGAAAGAGGCACACGTATGATCGGCACGTTCGACACCGAGAGGCGCGAGGTGACAATCGTCGGCGCCGGGATAGCGGGCATGCTTCTGGCCTACTCGCTCGACAAGAAGGGTTACGAAGTCACGCTGCTTGAGGAGAAGGAGCGCGCGGGCGGGCTGATAGAGACCGTGCGGACCGAGCAAGGGATGGCCGAGCGGGCGGCGCACTCGCTCTTAGCCACGCCGGCCGTCATCGAGCTATGCCGCGAGCTGGGAATCGAGTTGACGGAAGTCCGCCGCGACTCGCGCGCCCGCTTTGTGCTGCGCGGCGGGCGGATGAGAAAGTTTCCGCTGAGCGCGGGCGAGGCGTTGACGGCGCTGGGCCGCGCGGCCTTCGCACGCGCGAACGAGAAGGCCGGCCCCGTAGACTTCGACGCCTGGGGGCGCAAGCACCTGGGCGACGCTGCGGTCGAGTACCTTCTGACGCCCTTCGTCCGCGGCGTCTACGGCGCGCAGCCTTCGGAGCTTGGCGTCGAGGCGGCCTTCCCTGCCCTCTCGGTCGCGCCGGGCCGGACGCTGCTCGGCACGATGCTCGGCAAGGCTTTCAAGCGCGGCGCGTCGGACGGTAGCGCGGACGCGGGCGGGAAGAAGACGAAGAAAGAGCGCAGGCGCATGGTGGCCCCCTTGCGCGGCATGGGCGACGTGACCGAGCGGCTGGAGAAGCATCTTGAGCGAAGGCTCGGCGAACGCTTCCGCAAGGGCGTGCGCGTGACGGAACTGCCCGACGCCGCGAACGTCTGTATCACGACGCCCGCCTACGCCGCCGCCCGGCTGCTCGAAACTGCCGAGCCGGAACTGGCCAGTGCGCTGCAAGGAGTCGTTTACACGCCCGTCGTTTCGGTGACGGCCTTCGTGCCTGTCGAGGCGCTGACGCGTCCCGTCAAGGGCGTCGGCGTGCTCGCGCCAGCGACCGAGAAGCGGCGCTGCCTCGGCATCCTCTTCGCCTCCAGCTCGTTCGAGGGGCGCGTCACCGACGAAGGTCGCTTCGTCTCCTTCGCCGTCCTGCTCGGCGGCACGTCGCAGCCCGCTTGGGCCGAAGCTTCAGATGCGGAGATCGAAGAGGCCGTGCGCGCGGAGTTGTCGGCCCTGCTCGGCGTACGCGACGTACCCGTCCGCCTCGTCATCAGCCGTTGGCGACGCGCCATCCCTCAATACTCCGTCACGCTGCCCGCCGTCTGGCAGACCGCGCGCGAGACCTGGTGCGCTGAGCCCGGCCGAATCCTCTTCGGCAACTACACGGGCCAGGTCAGCCTGCGCGGGATGATAGAAAGCTCGGCCGCGGCCGGCTCCTGAATAGTGTTCTGAAGAAAGGAAAGGCAATCATGTCACGCAAGATGATGAGAGCGGCGGTGGCCCACAAGTTCGGCGCGCCGCTGACCGTCAAAGAGGTCCCCGTGCCGGAGCCGGGGCCGGGTCAGGTGCTCGTCCGCGTCGTCGCCAGCGGCGTCTGCCACACCGACCTGCACGCGGCCGACGGCGACTGGCCCGTCAAGCCGAAACTCCCCTTCATCCCCGGCCACGAGGGCGTCGGTTACGTCGCCGCCCTCGGCGCGGGCGTCACGTCTCTCAGGGAGGGCGACGCCGTCGGCGTCCCATGGCTCCACAGCGCCTGCGGCGAGTGCGAGTACTGCCTGACGGGCTGGGAGACGCTCTGCCCGCGCCAGCAGAACACGGGCTACTCCGTGGACGGCGGCTTCGCCGAGTACCTGCTGGCCCCGGCCGCCTACGTCGGCCGCCTGCCGGACAAGGTCGATTTCATCCAGGCCGCCCCCGTCCTGTGCGCGGGGGTGACGACCTACAAGGGGCTCAAGGAGACGGACACGAAGCCCGGCGACTGGGTAGTCATCTCCGGCGTCGGCGGCCTCGGCCACTTGGCCGTGCAGTACGCGAAGGCGATGGGGCTGCACGTCGCGGCCGTGGACGTGGCCGACGAAAAGCTTGAACTGGCGCGCGAGCTGGGGGCCGAGCTGACGGTCAACTGCGCGTCGGAAGACCCGGCCGAGAAGATTCAGGAGGCGACGGGCGGGGCGCACGGCGTGCTCATCACGGCCGTCTCGCCGCCCGCCTTCCGGCAGGGGCTCGGGATGCTCAGACGCGGCGGGACGTGCGTGCTCGTCGGGCTGCCGCCGGGCGACTTCCCGGCGCCGATCTTCGACGTGGTGCTGAAGCGGCTCACGGTGCGCGGCTCAATCGTCGGCACGCGCAAGGACTTGCAGGAGGCGCTGCAATTCGCCGCCGAGGGCAAGGTCAGGTCCACAGTCGAGGCGCAGCCGTTGGAGGCCGTCAACGAGGTCTTCGACCGGCTCCGCCGCGGCGAGGTGCGCGGCCGCGTCGTGCTGCAACTCGGGTGACGGGCTCAGGCGGCGCCCGCGAGTGGGCGGGTAAACATGAAGAGATGGCTCATCGCCGCCTCGGCCGTCGGGGCCGTAGGTCTGCTGGCTCGGGCGGGGCTGCGCGTTCGGCCTTCACCCTTCCCGCCCTTCGGCGGGCGGGCGCCGGAGCCTGACAGGGTGCCCCTGCCGCCGGGCCTGCCTGAGCCGGTCGCGCGGTTCTACCGCCGCGTTTACGGCGAGAGCGTGCCGTCGATTCGTTCGGCGGTAATCACGGGGCGGGCGCGGATGCGGCTCGGGGGCCTGAGCTTCCCGGGCCGCTTCCGTTTCACGCACGACGCCGGGCGCGGCTACCGACACTACATCGAGGCGACCTTCTTCGGGCTGCCGCTGATGAAGGTCAACGAGACCTACCTCGGGGGGAGTGCCCGCCTGGAGTTGCCCTTCGGCGTGACCGAGGGAGGGCCGAAAGTGGATCAGGGAGCCAACCTCGCGCTGTGGGCGGAGTCCGCATTCTGGCTGCCCGCGCTGCTCGTAACCGACGCGCGGGTCCGATGGGAGCCCGTGGACGAGACGGCGGCTCGGCTCGTCGTGCCTTCAGGCAAAGGGGAGGAGAGTTTCGTCGCTGGCTTCGACGCGGAGACCGGCTTGTTGAGCAGCCTCGAAGGGCGCCGATACAAGGGGCCTTCGGGCGAGAATATTCCCTGGAGGTGCGAGGCCCCAGAGTGGGCGACGGCGGGCGTAAACGCGCTCCCCGAGGTCTGCGCGATCACCTGGGCGGACGAAGGCGAGCCGTGGGCGTTGTTCCGGACCGAGGAGATTGTCTACAACGTCGATGTGGTAGACCTCATCCGCGCGAGAGGGCTGTAAGCTGCTGCGGGGACGCTTACCCACGTCACCATAACTCTGTTCGGGCTTGCCGTCAGTAGGAGAGTCCGGGCGTCTTCCGCAGGAAGGCGTTGCCCTTCACCTGCTTGAGCATGAAATCCGCCACGTCGGCCCGCGAGACCTTCCCCGTGATGGAGCGGTCCGTGCGCAGGAAGAGCGGGATGACGAAGTTGGTGTAAAGCGGCCCCATCTGCCCGCGGCTGTCGCCCACGCCGAGCCGGCGCCTCCGCGCTCAAGATGTTTTCACCTCCAGCACCTCCGGGGCGCGCGGCGGCCGCTTCGGGAAAATGAGCGAGAGGGCGACCGACGCCGCGATGACGCCGCTGATGATGCCGAGCGACCAGGTGATCGGGAACTTGCCGCCGAAGAGGTCGTTGAGCCAGACCATCTTCAGCCCGACGAAGACGAGCACGACGCCCAGGCCGTACTTCAGCATGTGGAACTTGTCCACCGCCCCCGCGAGCATGAAGTACATCGCGCGCAAGCCAAGGATGGCGAAGACATTCGACGTGAAGACGATCATCGGCTCGCGCGTCAGGGCGAAGATGGCCGGGACGGAATCGACGGCGAAGATAACGTCGGTCAGCTCGACGAACAGCAGCGCGATGAGGAGCGGCGTGGCGAACGTCCGCACCCTGCCGCCCGGCCCCTCGGGCTGTCGGACGAAGAACCTCTGCCCGTGCAGTTGGGGCGTCACGGGGACGAACCTCTTGAAGAGGCGGATGAGCGGGTTCTTGTCCGGCTCGATGGGCTTCTCCGACGCGAACAGCATCTTGACGCCCGTGACGACGAGGAAGGCCCCGAAGAGCAGGATGACCCAGTG
>DATHBF010000014.1:0-4444 GCA_035296285.1 Pyrinomonadaceae bacterium
CCAGCGGCGCGTCCGCGGCACCGGCCGCTGCTGGCAGCACCGCGGCCAGCGGGCGGTGCTGCCGCCGTCGAAGCTCGTCGTGCCGGGGTGAGAAGGAGGGTGGCTGCGTCGGCGGGGAATGAGAAAGGGCCGCGCCCTCGAACGGAGCGCGACCCCTCTTCGTGTAGACGGTTGACTCGACTATTCCGGCGTGGCGGTCGAGATGCGGGTCGGGTTGGTGTCGGCGCCGGGCTGCGTGAGGCCGCGGTTGACGAGGACGCGGACCTCGGCGCGGCGGTTCTCGGCGCGGCCCTCGCGCGTCGCGTTGTCGGCGATGGGGTTGGCGGCGCCGTAGCCGAAGGGCGTCACGATGCGGCGCAGCGGCACGTTGTGGTTCTCGACGAGGTATCGGACGATGGTCTCGGCGCGCCGCTCGCTGAGCTGGCGGTTGGCGTTCTTGGCCGTCCGGCCCCTGTACTCGTAGGCGTAGCCGGTGACTTCAATCAGGTAGCCCTTCGCGGTCTGCGCGAACTGCGCGACCTGGTCGAGCGTCTCCTTGGCCTCGGGGCTCAGCACGGCGCTGCGGTTCTTGAAGGTGACGTTGATGCTCTTCTCAGGCGTGAAGTCGTCGAGCGCGCCGATGCGGTCGTTGGCTACACGGACGCCCTCGACGGCGCGGTCGGCCGTCTCCTGGGCGGCGGTGGCGCCGCCGCGGGCGGCGTTCGAGACGGCGGCCAGCTCGTCCACCTGCCCCGACATCCGCTGCGCGTTCTGCTCGACTTCGCCGATGCGGGCCTCGCTCTGGCCGACGCGGTTCTCGACGGGGACGACGTTGGCCTCAAGGGTCTTGGCGGCGCGCAGGTCGCGGTCGCCGAAGCGAATCTTCTCGGCGACGAGTTGGCCGTTGGCGTCGCCGCGCCCTTCGATTTCGAGGTTGAGGCCGCGCATGATGGCGGTCTGCCCGTAGGTGGTGCCGCCGCTGAAGGCGCCGCCCTTGGTCTTGACGCTGGTGCGGTCCGTCAGGACGACCGTGGTGCGCGCGCCGTTGTAGTCCTGCACGACGAACGAGTCGGAGCCGCGGCTGACGACGAAGCCTTTGAGCTTGGCCTTCTGGCCGGAGGCGACGGTGGATTGCGGGGCCGTCTGATTGTTATTGTCCTGCGCGACGGCGGCGCCCGAGAGCGTCAGGGCCAGCGCGGCGGCGGCCGCGAAGGTGCGGAGCGTGTAGAAGCCGGGTTTCCTCATAGTGCCTTCTTTCCTCGTCTGTTGAAAATAGATTTCTGTCACTGCGGCCTTGTGACAATAGTGCTGGGTCTTAAGCGAGGCTGCGGTTTAAGACGGGCGCTTGTCGGGGCCGTGGTTTCGTTTCCGCGACGATACGCCGAAACCCGCACCCGCTTGGTTGCAATTCGCTTGCGAATCTCGTGCGAAGAGCAGTAGGCGGGAGGCGGTAAAAGGAATCGGGGCTGACGTTTCTGGCGTCAGCCCCGACTCGTTCTTACCGCCTGCTGCCTACTGCCTACTTCCTGTCCTTGAACTGCTCGTAGAGCATGGTGTGGCGGCTGACGAGGGGGATTTGGCGGCCGGCGATGAAGAGGTGGCGGACGTTGGTGCGCGCTTCGAGGAGGTCGCCGTCGGTGACGACGAGGTTGGCGATCTTGCCCGCCTCTATCGAACCCATGCGGTCGGCGACGCCCATGATCTGCGCCGGGTAGAGCGTGACGGCCTTGAGGGCTTCGGCGCGCGGCAGGCCGAAGGCCGCCGCCATGCCGGCCTGGAAGGGCAGGTCGCGGACGTGCGGGCCGGAGTCGCCCGCCGAGATGCAGAACGGGACGCCGGCCGCCTGGAGCCGCGAGGCCGTCTCGTAGAGCGCGTCGTACGGGTCGTCCTCGCGCAGCGGCAGGTTCAGGACGCTGTCGAGGATGACGGGGACGTTCCTCTCCTTTAAGAACTGCGCGAGGCGGCCCGAGTCGCTGCCGCCGAGGATGACGGGGCGCAGCCTCATCTCCTGCGCGAAGGCGACGGCGCCGCGGATGTCGCGCTCGCGGTCGGCGCGCAGGAGCACGGGCCGCTCGCCGCGCACGTAAGGCACGAGGGCCGCGAGCTTCAGGTCGGTTGTCGGGCGCGGGATGTTCTTCGGGTCGCGGGCGTGGGCGTCCTGCGCGCGGCCGTAGGCTTCTGCGTCCCGGAGGACCCGGCGCAGCTCGTCGATGCGCCGCTCGCGCGCGCTGACGGCCTCGGGCGTGATGCCCTGCTGCTGGAGGAGCAGGGCGGCTAAGTTGCCGCTGCCGCCGAGGCGCGGGAAGTCTATGACGAGGGCGGCGGTCGGGACGACCGTCATCTCGCGCTGGCTGGAGCCGGCGAGGTTGATGACGGCCGCCTGGCCGGAGACGACGCCGCCGGACGGCATCGTGACGACGGAGGTGACGCCCGCGACGCGCGTCACGTTGATGTGCGAGCTGTGCGGGTTGACGCCCCACCAGGCGGCGATGTTCGGGTTCAGCTCGCCGAGTTCCTGCGTGTCCACGGTGCCGGGCGCGCCGCCGGCGATCTCCGTCAGTCCCATGTTCGTGGCGGCGTCGATCATGCCGGGGTAGACCCAGAGGCCCGAGGCGTCAATCTCCTGCGCGCCGGCCGGCACCTGCGCCGCTGCGCCGACCGACGCGATGCGGCCGTTGCTGATGACGACGGTGCCGTTATCGATGTCGGCGCCGCTGACGGTGACGACGCGCGCGTTGCGTATGACGTAGGTGCCCAGCGGCTCGCCCGACATCTTCGGGTCGGGGCGGTCGGTGTCCTGCGCGCGGACGACGGGCGGCGCGGAGAAGTTCAAGAGCGCGGCGAGCGCGCAGACGACCGCCGCGAAGGAGGTGCTGTTTCTCGTCCTCATCTCTGGTTGTCCTCCTCGCCGTCAACCACGTCGTCGTGGTCGGTGTAGGCGCGTCGAATCTGCGGCGGCGTGCGCGGCGGCGTGCCCCCCTGGGCGGGCGGTCGGTTGGCGTCGGCCTGTTCGAGCGCGCGGCGCTCGGCTTCGAGCTGCTGGCGGCGCGCGAGGTCCGTCTGGCGGTCGAAGAAGACTTCGCCGTCAACGAAGGTCGTCTCGACGCGCGCGTAGACGCTCAAGGGGTGCGCGGTCCAGATGGCGAGGTCGGCGTCCTTGCCCACGTCAATCGAGCCGACGCGCGCGTCGATGCCGAGCTGCCATGCGGGGTTCAGCGTGATGAGCCGCAGCGCCTCTTCTTCCGACAGCCCGCCGTAGCGGACCATCTTGGCGGCGTCAACGTTGAGGCGGCGCGCGCGCTCGTCCGAGTCGGAGTTGATGGAGACGCGCACCCCCCGGCGCGTCATGACGGCCGCGTTGTAGGGGATGGCGTCGTAGGCTTCCACCTTGTAGCCCCAGAAGTCGGCGAAGGTCGAGGCGCCCGCGCCGTGGCGCGCGATCTCGCCCGCCACCTTGTAGCCTTCGAGGACGTGCTGGAAGGTGCGTATCTTGAAGCCGAACTCGTCGGCCAAGGCGATGAGCATCAGAATCTCGTCGGCGCGGTAGCAGTGCGCGTGGACGTAACGCTTGCCTTCGAGGATTTCGACGAGCGGCTCAAGCTCAAGGTCGCGGCGCGGCGGGATGAGGTTCTTGTTCGAGCGCGACTGCGCCCGGTATTCGTCCCAGTCGCGCTTGTAGTCGCGGGCGCGCGTGAAGGCGTCGCGGATGACCTCCTCGACGCCCATGCGCGTCGCGGGGTAGCGCGGCTGGAGGCCGGGCAGGTTGAAGTTCGACCGCTTCGGGTTCTCGCCGAGCGCGAACTTGATGCCCGGGGGCGCGCCGGGGAAGATGAAGTCGGCGGCCGGGCGGCCGTACTTGATCTTGACCGTCGTGCTCTGGCCGCCGATGGCGTTGCAGGAGCCGTGCAGCAGCAGCAGCGAGGTGACGCCGCCGGCCAGGCCGCGGTAGAGGTCAACGTCCGTCGGGTTCAGGATGTCCTGCGTGCGCGTCATCGAGGTGACGGAGCGCGTGCACTCGTTGACCGAGCCGTCCATCATCGAGTGCGAGTGGGCGTCGATGATGCCGGGCATGACGAACTTGCCGGTGGCGTCGATGGTGCGCGCGCCGTCGGGGGCGCGGAGGTTCTGGCCGACCTGGGCGATCTTGCCGCCCCTGATGAGCAGGTCGGAGTTTTGCAGCGTGCCGTGCGAGACGGTCAGGATGGTGGCGTTGCGGATGAGCGTGACCTGCGGCGCGGCCGGGGCCTGCCCGCCGGCCGTCCTCGTCTGCGCTACGCCTGCGCCCGCCCAGGAGTTGACGAGCGCGACGCAGATGGCGAGTGTCGTGAGTCTCTTCATACTAATCTCCGAAGTCGGTTCGTGCCCCCTTCAATCCTGTTCGGCGGGCGGCGTCGCGGGCGTGGGCGTGGCGCGAGGCCGCGGCTCGCCCTCTCCGGGCCGGCCGCCGGGTGGCGGCTGCCGCGTG
>DATHBF010000015.1:0-9611 GCA_035296285.1 Pyrinomonadaceae bacterium
AGCTGGCGGGCCTGAAACTCGTCCTCAACGGCGAGCCTTACAGCGTCGTCGGCGTCGTCCCCGACTCATTCCGTCAACCGTTCGACGCGGAGGTCGAGGTCTGGACGACGGTGCAGCGGTTCCCCGGTTACTCGGAGCGGCGCGACGCGCGGTTTCTCTTCGGCATCGGTCATCTCAAGCCGGGCGTGACGCAGTCGCAGGCGCAGGCCGAGGCCGAGGCCGTCGCCGCGCAGTTGGCGCAGGCGTACCCGGACCAGAACGCCGGGCGCGGCGCGAAGGTGGAGCTGCTGGAAGAGATGACGGTGAAGAACATCCGCCCCATCCTCCTCGCGCTGTTCGCGGCGGTCGGCTGCATTCTGCTCATCGCGTGTTCCAACCTCGCGAATTTAACGCTGGCTCGCGGCACGACGCGGCAGAAGGAGTTCGCACTGCGGTCGGCGCTGGGCGCGGGGCGGGGGCGGCTCGTGCGGCAGTTGCTCACGGAGACGACGCTGCTCGCTCTGGTGGGCGGCGGCACGGGGCTGCTGCTCGCCAGGTGGGGGATAGACTTGCTGCTGGCGGTCAATCCGGGCGTGCTGCCGCGGGGCGAAGTGCGGCTCGACGCGGCGGTGTTGCTGTTCACGCTCGGCGCGTCCGTGTTGACGGGCTTCCTGTTCGGCCTCACCCCCGCGTGGCAGATGTCGCGGCTCGACCTGAACAGGTCTCTGAAAGAGGGCGGGCGCGCGGCCGGCGATGGCGCGGGCGCGCAGCGGGCGCGCGGCGTGTTCGTCGTCGTTCAGATGGCGCTCGCGCTCGTCTTGCTGGTCGGGGGGGCGCTCTTCATCAAGAGTTTCTACAGGCTGCTTCAGGTTGACCCGGGCTTCAAGCCCGAGAACCTGCTGACGCTTGAATACCGCCTGCCGCGCAACAAGTACGTCGAACCGTCGGCCCAGTGGGAGTTTCACCGCCAGGTCGTCGAGCAACTGAGGGCGGTGCCCGGCGTGCAATCGGCGGCGCTCGTCAGGGGGCTGCCGTTGACCGGCAACGGCGGCTCGGTGCGCGTCGCCCTGCCCGACGGCGAGACGCCGCCCAAGGGGCAGGAGCCGCAAGTCCTCTTCAACACGGCCACGCCCGACTATTTCGCCACCATCGGCATCCCTTTCGTCAAAGGCCGCCTCTTCGGCGACGGCGACCGCCTCGACACGCCCGCCGTCTTCGTCGTCAACCAGACGATGGCCCGCCGCTTCTGGCCGAATCAGGACCCCGTGGGCAGGCAGATAAAGATCGTCGGCGACGACACGACGGGCACGGTCGTCGGCGTCGTCGGCGACGCCAAGCAGGATTGGTTGAGCGAAGAGCAGCGCCCGCAGCTCTACAACTGCTACAGCCAGTCGCCGGGCTTCTTCGCCACCGTCGTCGTGCGCACGAAGGTCGAGCCGATGAGTCTCTCGCAGGCCGTGCGCGAGGCCGTGTGGAAGGTGGACAAGGACCAGCCCGTGTGGAAGGTGCGGACGGTCGAATCGCTGATGGCGTACAACGTCGCCGACAAGCGTTTCCTGATGCTGTTGATGGTCGTCTTCGCGGGCCTCGCCCTGACCATCACGGCCGTCGGCCTGTACGGGGTCGTGAACTACACGGCCGGCCGGAGGACGCACGAGATCGGCATCCGCATGGCGTTGGGGGCGCGCGCCGCCGACGTGTCGAAGCTGGTCGTCTCGCAGGGGATGCGGCTGGCTTTGACGGGCGTGGGCGTCGGGTTAATCGCGTCTTTCGCCCTGACCCGGTTCATACAGAGCCTGCTGTTCGGAGTCAGCGCGACCGACGCTTTTACTTTCGCGGGCGTCGCGGCGTTGCTGGGCGGGGTGGCGTTGCTGGCGTGCTACATCCCCGCGTGGCGGGCGACGAAAGTTGACCCCCTGGTCGCGCTCCGGCACGAATAACGACGGGCTCCCCATACGCGCTATTCAAGCGGGACGTAATCATAGTCGCCGATGCCCTGGAGAATCAGAAAGGTGGCGGAGCAATCCCCCGCGTTGACCACGAGGTGCGGGCGCCGCGCCCTCACCGAATAAGTGTCGCCGGGGCCGAGCCTCACTTCTTCTTTCGGGTCACGCAGGAAAATCCTGATGCCCCCCTCGATGACGTAAAAAGTGTCCTGAACGTTGCTATGGTAGTGCCAGGGCACTCGCTGGGCGGGCGAGATCTGAAGCTCGCTGATGCGGAAGCCGGGCCGCTCGGCGTGCCGCGCGCGGCGCTCGACCTCGTAGAGATGGCTGGCGTCCTTCACCCGTTCCATAATTCCTCAAGACCTCTACCACCGAAAGACTAAAGGCAGGTGGGGCCGAAAATCTGTCGCCTTGCCTTGCGCCGCTCGGTCGAAGACGACCTCAAGCAGATGCGCCTCGCCCGGGCAGAGCTTAACCAGCCCGCCCTCTTCGATAACCTTCAACGCTTTCGACACTGTTCGTTCGGGCAGACTGATGTTCACCTGCGTCACCTCTCTAAATCCGGAGGGATGCTCAAGGGGTTGCTTCCGTTCCGAAGGGTACTCATCCGGCCTGACGCCGAATGACGCGTGAAACAGAAGCGGCTCGGCCGGGTGGTCGGAATTTTCTGCGACATCAATTTGCAGAGGGTCGGGCAGGTAGGGCGGGCGGTATGCCCACGTCTCGAAAGGAAGCCCGGCCGGCTCGTCTCCACGTTTGGAGGGACGCAGGCAGAGGCCGAACGGTGAATAGCCCGTTTGCTGATAGAGCCAACGCTCCCACAGCCGCAACGGCCTGACCGCTTCGCCGCGCGCCTCTTCTTCGTTATGGACCCAGAGCAATTCCAGGTAGGCGTTGTGGAAAAAGAGTCTGCGGCAGGCCGTGCCCTGGCCCGGATGTAGATTGCTCTGCCCTTCGATTAAGCCGACGGCCGCAAGCCGCTCGGCCTCCGGTGCGCCGACGGAAGTACAGACGAAGAGGTGGTCCAATTCCACGCTCACATGATAATCCCGCCGCCGCTTTTCAACGAGCCGGGTTCGAGTCCGTTCACGTTTCGTGTATAAAGACACCGCGATGAGAGTGGCACGTCACAGCGCGACATGGGTGCTCGGCATCAGCGCGTCTCACAACGGGGCGGTCTGCCTGCTGAGGGATGACGAGGTGGTCGTGGCCGTGCAGGAGGAGCGGCTGTCGCGCTTCAAGCGCCACCGCATCAACGGGGTCGAAGCCTCGCGCGCGCTGGCCTACTGCCTCGAATACGCCGGCATCACGCCGGACGACTTGAGCCTCGCCGTCGTCTGCCTTCAGGGCCGCGCGCGCGACGCGAGGCACGCCGTCGAATCGAACCCGGCCCTGAGAGGCGCGCGCGGTCGCGTACCGACCGTCGTCATCCCGCACCACCTCGGCCACGCCGTCCACGCCTTCGCCACCTCCGGTTTTGAAGACGCGGCGGTGCTCGTCGTGGACGGCGCCGGCTCGCCTTTCGAAGACCTCTGGGAAGACGAGAGGGCCGCTATTAAGACTCCGGTCGAGGACGGCTGGGAGACCATCTCGCTCTACGCGGCTTCGGGGACGAAGGTCGCCCCTCTGGAGAAGCACCTCGTCGAGCGCGGCGGCTGGTACAGGCCGCGCGGCGGCGGGATGCCCGGCTTCGGGAGCCTCGGCGGGATGTTCTCGTCCGTCGCCACGCAGCTCTTTCAAAGAAGAGAAGAAGGCGCGCGTGCCGGCCGTCGTCCACGTTGACGGCTCGGGGCGCGTGCAGACGGTGACTTCGGAGGCGAACGGGCGTTTCTACGAGCTGGTCAAGAGATTCGGCGAGGCCACGGGCACGCCCGTCGTCCTCAACACCTCCTTCAACGTGATGGGCGAGCCCATCGTGGAGACGCCCGAAGACGCCCTCGCCTGCCTGCTCGCGAGCGGGCTCGACTGCTGCGTCTTCGAGGACCGCGTCGTCGTCAAAGACTAAAAGACAAGCCCATGTCGAACTCGGCCGAAAGTCTGGGGCTGTACTTGTCGAGGGACTTCCTCGACGCGCGCGAGTGTGAGGCGTTAATGGAAGAGGTCCGCGCCGCGTCGGGCGGGCCGGCGACCATCTACAGGCCGGGCGCGCAGAGCCCCGTGGACGAGAGGCTGCGCCGGACGACACGCCACGTGCTTTCGGAGGAGACGACGGAGCGCGTCAGGCGGATGCTCCTGCGCCGCATGGACGAGGTGGCCGCGCACTTCCGCATCGAGCTGCACGACTGCGAGGCCCCGCAGTTCCTTCGCTACGGCGAGGGCGACTTCTTCGTCGCGCACCAGGACGGCAACACCGAGCAGCTTCAATACGACCACCTGAGGGTGCGGCGCGTGTCGGTCGTCGTCTTCCTGAACGGGCAGGGCGAGGGGCCGGAGCCCGGCTCGTTCGGCGGCGGCTCGCTCGTCTTCTACGAGCCGCACGTTGACCCCGAGCGGAAAGAGCTGGGCCTGCCCGTGGCCGCCGAGCCGGGCCTGCTCGTCGCCTTCCGCGCCGAGACGACGCACGAAGTACGGCCCGTCACGCACGGCCAGAGGTTCACCATCGTCTGCTGGTACAGATAGCCGCCGAAAGTTTTCGTTGACACGTCGGGCCGCTCACAGTACTCTGCCGGACATTCGAGATTTACTCGCGTCACCTCGCTGGAAGCCCTTTTAACCGGAGTCTTGCCTTGACGGCCTCACGCCGTTTTTTGTTTCAAGGGGGTTGAGAATTTTGCCGTCTGAGGTCGCGCCGGGCCGCGCCGCGGTCGCGTCGCGCCTCACCAACCTCGTGCCGAGGAAGTGCACTTCATTTCAGGAGATAGCTATGAGCGACAAAGAGAAGGATAAGAACAGAGACCACGAAGACCAGGGTAAACACTTAGGTCACGACAAGGACAAGAAGTCCATCCGGCCCGAGGTGGTCACCGAGGTCGCGCCCGAAATCAGGCCCGAGGTAGTTACCGAGGTCGCGCCCGAGGTCTACCCGGAGGTCATCACCGAGGTCGCGCCCGAGGTCTATCCGGAGATCAGGCCCGAGGTCATCACCGAGGTGGCGCCGGAGATCAGGCCCGAGATTAAGCCCGAGGTCGTCACGGAGGTCGCGCCCGAGCGGATTCGGCCCGAAGTCATCACCGAGGTCGCGCCCGAAATCAGGCCCGACACCTCCCGAATCGCCGAAATGGCGCCCGACACCACGCAGCGCCCGATACCGGAGGTCGCCCCGGACATCACGCAACGCCCGATTACGGAGGTGGCGCCCGAGGTCTCGCCCGACAGGGCTCGCATCCGGCCCGAGGTGATTCCGGAGGTCGCGCCCGACACGACCGAGAGGTCTTAAAGAGACTAACCCTCCCGGCGACTCCGGCGCCTTCGCGTGAACTCTTCTCACGCGAAGGCGCCGGAGTCGCCCAGGGAAGACTACGGCGACGCGCCCGCGAACAGATATGGAAAGCAGTTCCCTCAAACCCGTCGCGCTCGTCAGCATGCCGACGCTCTCGGCGCGCTTCCCTTCCTTCCAGCTCGGCCTCCTCAAGCCGGTCCTCGAAGCGCAGGGCATCCCCGCCCGGACCTTCTCGCTCTTCATGTACTTCGGCACGCACGTCGGCTGGCGCCTGAACGAAGTCATCTCCGACGTGTACCCGAGCATGGTGGGCGAGTGGATTTGGACGAAGGCCGCCTTCGGCGACTTCGCCGACGACGAGGAATACTTCCGCATCTACGAAGGCAACCTCGCCGGCATCTGCCAGCGCTCGGGCTGCACCCTCGAAGACCTGCGCCGCGTGCGCGACACGGCCGCGCCCGCCTTCATCGACTTCTGCGTCGAGAGCATCGACTGGACTCGCTTCGGCCTCATCGGCTTCTCCGTCGTCTTCCAGCAGACGCTCGCCAGCGTCGCCCTCGCCCGCGCGCTCAAGGAGAAACACCCCGACATCCCAGTCGTCATGGGCGGCGCGAGCTTCGAGGACGACATCGCCGAAGAGATCATGCGCGGCTGCCCCCAGGTGGACTTCGTCCACTGCGGCGACGCCGAGGACTCCTTCCCCGAGATGATTCGCCGCCTCTACCGCGGCGAGACGATGCGCGGCCTGAAAGGGGTCATGTGGCGCGGCGACGGGGGGCGCTTGGAGTACGCGGGCCGCGCGCCCAACCTCTCCGACATGAACCGCACGCCGACGCCGGACTTCGACGAGTACTTCTACGCGCGGCGCGAAGGCAAGTACGACATCCACCCAGGGGCGAAGGGCGTCCTGCTCCCCATCGAGACGGCCCGCGGCTGCTGGTGGGGCGTCAAGAACCACTGCACCTTCTGCGGCCTGAACCGCGCCGGCATGGAGTTCCGCGCCAAATCGGTCGAGAACGTCGTCGGGCAGCTCGAATCCCTCTCGCGCCGCTACGGCATCTTCGACTTCAACGCCATCGACAACATCATCGCGCCCGAATACATCGACGCCCTCTTCGGCCGCCTGACCGAAGCCAACGCCGACATCCGCCTCCACTACGAGGTGCGCCCCAGCCTCTCGCGCGAACAGCTCAAGCGGATGCGCCGCGGCGGCCTCTTCTCCATCCAGCCCGGCGTCGAGAGCCTTTCGACGCACGTCCTCAAGCTCATGCGCAAGCACACGACGGGGATGCGCAACCTTGAGCTGATCAAGTGGGCAACCTATTACGGCATCAACAACCTCTACAACATCCTCGTCCGCTTCCCCGGCGAACGGGTCGAGGACTACAAGCTCCACTGCGACATCATCCCGAAGATTCACCACTGGCAGCCCCCCTGGGCCGTCGCCCGCGCGCGCGCCGACCGCGGCTCGCCCATGTTCACCGAGCCCGAGACGCAGTCCATCACTTCCTTGCGGCCCGCGCCCTGCTACGACTTCCTCTTCCCGAAGGACCGCTTCGACCTGCAACGCGTCTCCTACTACTTCGAGCACGACATGCAAGACGCTCTGCCCGACGAGGAGCACGAAGAACTCTTCCGCCACGTCGCCTTCTGGCAGCAGCGCTGGCAGGAGAAGCCGCGCCCCTACCTCCGCTACCGCAAGTCGCTCTCGACCATCCGCGTCGAGGACGCGCGCTGGCGCCGCGTCAGCGTCCAGACCTTCTCGGACGAGCCGGCCGCGCTCTACGAGTTCTGCGCCGACGCCCGCTCGCGCAAGGAGATTGACGCGCGCTTCGACGGCGCCGCGTGGACCGAAGAGGCGCTCGGCGACTTCCTCGAACGCGACCTGATGGTCCACCTCGACGGCCGTTACCTGAGTCTCGCCCTGCCCGAGAACACTTACCTCTAGACTGCGCCCTAACACCCCGTCATGTCGCGCGAGCCGATGTCAGCCACCCTCTCGACGCTCCCCGCGGGCTTTCAGGCCGAGCGCGAGGAGCTTCTCGGGCTCCTGCTCGCGCGCGGCATCCTCCACCGCTCCGAGACGCAGCCCGTGCTCTCGCGCGACGGCACGTCGGCGCGCTGGATGCTCGACTCGCTCTCCGTCACGCTCACGCCGCGCGGCGCGGAGCTGGCCGGCCGCCTCCTGCTCGAACTGCTCAAAGGCTTCGACGGCCGCCAGCTCGCCACCTACGGCCTGACCGCCGTCCCCATCCTACAGTCATGCGTCCTGCAATCCGGGGGGCGCTACACCGGCCTGCTCGTGCGCAAGGAGCGCAAGGCGCACGGCTCGCTCAAGCTCATCGAAGGCCCCGTTGACCCGGACGAGCCAGTCATCCTGATCGACGACTCAATCAGCTCGGGCACCTGCATGACGGAGGGGACGGAGCGGCTTGAGGAGGCGGGCCTGCGCGTGGAGGGCGGCGTGGCCCTCGTGCGCTTCGGCTGGTACGGCGGCTACGCGCTGATGCAGGAGCGCGGCTACCACGTCGAGGCCGTCTACGACATCTGGGACGACTTCATCTACCGCATGGAGGGCGAGAAGAAGCCGCTCCGCAACCCTTCCAAATACTTCCCCGAGTTCAAACGGAGCCACGCCCGCGCGCCCGAAGACCTGCACCCGGCAAGCCTCGCGCGCGAAGTGCTCGCGCACTACCTCGCGCATGACGAGCTGCTCGAAGCGCCCGAACGCGTGGCGGGCGACTACGACTCTTCGGGCGGCGTCTGGGTCAGCATCCGCGACCGCGCCGACATCCACCAGCGCCACGCGCGCGACGGCTTCTGGAACTTCCCCGGCGAGGAGCGCGGGACGACCGCGCAGGACCTCGTCATGGCCGTGCTCCGGACTGCCACGCACCTTCCGAAAGGAGAGGCGGGGCTCAAGCTGCTCTCGGAGAGCGCCGTCGCCGTGACCTTCTTCCCCGCGATGGAGCGTTGCGAGGTGAGCGGGCTCGACAACGACCGCTACGGCATCGTCGTCCGCAGCCGCGAGCGCGCGTCGTGGATGGGTGGCGCGCTGCCCCGCATGCCCGGCATCTCGGGCGAGTGGGAGCAGTTCCAGCACGCGCGCCGGAAGAACGGCAAGCTCGTCTCTTTCGAGCCTTACGAAATCCTGCGCCACGAGGTCGTCAAGGCCGTCGAGCCCGGCGAGGGCTGGCAGCCGACCGGCGTCCCGTTGGGCGAAGGCGTGCCCTGGCACAAGGAGGCGCGCGTCTGCGGGCGCGTCGCCGAGCACGCGCGCCGCCTCGTGCTCTCGAACCTGCAAGGCGCCGCGCACGAGCCCGAGCCCTTGCCCGAAGGGCTCGCGCCCGACAATCTCGACTCCGTCTATCTAACGGTCTACACGGACGGACGGCTGCGCGGCTGCATGGGCTCGGTCGTGCGCGACCTGAACGCGGACCTGAAGATGCTCGCGCGCCTGGCGCTCGACGACAACAGGTTTGAGGCGACGGATGTCAACGATGCTTCGCGCGTCGCCGTCTCCGTCTCCTTCCTCTTCAACCCGCTCACCATCGGGCGGCTCCCGCCGGAGGAGATCATCGCGCGCTCGCGCCACGGCGAGCAGACCTTGATGGCCTATCAGGGCGAGCGCGTCGGCCTGCTGCTGCCGTTCGTCGCCTCCATGCACAACCTCGACCGCCTGAGCTTCGCCCGCGCCGTGCTCCAGAAGGCGCGCATCGAAGAGCCGCCTTACAACTGGCGCCGCTTCGACTGCGCCACCTGGCTCGCCGACGCCGGGGGGACGCGCCCCTTCGTCGGCGGCTTCCCCGCCGAGAAAGAATCGAACGAGCCCACGCCCGACCTGTTGAAGCGGCTCGCCGAGCTTCACACACGATACCTTCTCCGCCAGCAGAAGCCGGACGGGAGCTTCTACCTGCGTTACGAGCCGTTCCAGAACCGCCTCTACGAAGGGCTCGAACTGCCGAGGATGGCGCACGCGACCTGGGTGCTGGCGCGCGCGGCCGCGCGTTCGGACGAAGGCGAGTTGTCGTCGGCCGCCGCGCGTGCCGTTGATTACCTGCTGTCGAAAGTGTCGGATGAAGGTGAGGGCGCGTGGCTCGAAAATGGCGGGGAGGCTCAGACGGTCGCGGAGGTCTCTTTCCTGCTCCTCGCGCTGCTCGAACTGAAGAAGGACGACCCGCGGCGCCATTTCATCCGGCCTCTGGCGAGGACGCTCTGGGGCAGCTTCGACCGCCACGGCCGCGTCTCGACGCACCGCGCGCCCGCCGCTTCGCACGAAGCCTTTCAGGATTACTCGCCCGGGCAGG
>DATHBF010000016.1:0-12384 GCA_035296285.1 Pyrinomonadaceae bacterium
CGGCGTCGAGCGCGCGCTCCTGGTCGCCGACATGCCCTACGGCTCCTACCACACGGGCGCCGACGACGCCGTGCGCGCCGCGCTCCGGCTCGTCAAGGAGGCGGGCGCCGAGGCCGTCAAGCTCGAAGGCGGGCGCGCTCGCGTCGAGACCATCCGCCGGCTCGTCGAGGCCGAGATTCCAGTCATGGGTCATCTGGGCCTGACGCCGCAGTCGTTGAACAAGCTAGGCAGCTACCGCCTGCAAGCGAAGACGGCCGACGCGGCGCGGGCCCTCGTGGAAGACGCCCGCGCGCTCGAAGAGGCCGGAGCCTTCGCCGTCGTCCTCGAAGTCGTGCCGCGCGAGATAGCGCGCGTGGTGACGGACGCCCTGCACGTCCCGACCATCGGCATCGGGGCCGGCCCCGAGTGCGACGCGCAGATTCTCGTCACGCACGACCTGCTCGGCCTCTCCTTCAGCCGCTCCAGCCCGCGCTTCGTGCGCCAGTACGCCGACCTGCGCGGGGCGATGGGCGAGGCCGTGCGCGCCTACGCCGAGGACGTGCGCACGGGCGGTTTCCCCTCGGACGCGCACTCCTACCCGCTGCCGGCCGACGCCGCCGCCGAACTCAAGCTCGCGCGCGAGGGCGAGGGGAAAGAGACGGAGAAGCCGTAGCCGCCGCCTCACCGACTAAATCATGGAAATCATCAACCGGCGGCAACGCATGGCATCCGTGACGCGCAAGCTGCGGCGCGAGGAGGACAAGTCCATCGGGCTCGTGCCGACGATGGGCGCGCTGCACGAGGGGCACCTCTCGCTCGTGCGCGAGGCGCGGCGGATGTGCGACGTGGTCGTCGTCTCCGTCTTCGTCAACCCCACCCAGTTCGGCCCCGGCGAGGACTTCAAGCGGTACCCGCGCGACCTGACGGGCGACACCACGAAGCTCTCCGACTACAACGTGGACTACATCTTCGCGCCCGCGCCCGAGGAGATATACCCGAAGAACTTCTCCACCTACGTCACCGTCGAGGGGCTGTCCGAGCAGATGGAGGGCGCGGCCCGGCCCGGCCACTTCCGCGGCGTCGCCACCGTCCTGACCGTCCTCTTCAACACCGTCCGCCCCGACTTCGCCTTCTTCGGCCAGAAGGACGCGCAACAAACGCTCGTCGTCCGCCGCCTGGTGCGCGACCTCGCCTTCGACATCGAGGTCGTCGTCCTCCCGACGGTGCGCGAGCAGACGGGCCTCGCCCTCTCCTCCCGCAACGCCTACCTCGGCGACGACGGGCGCAAGTCCGCCTCCGTCATCTACCGCGCACTCTCGCAGGCCCGCGAGGTCTACCTGGAGGGCGAGCGCAACCCGAAGCGGCTGGCCGAGGCCGTCCGCGCCCAGTTCGAGGCCGAGCCGCGCGCCCGCCTCGAATACGTCGGCGTGGTGGACGCCGAGACGATGGAGAAGTTCGACCGCCTCCCCGAAGACCGCCCCGTCCTCATCGCCGTCGCCGCCCACGTCGGCGCCACCCGCCTCATAGACAACATCGTCATCCAGCCCGCCCGCCAGAAGGCCCGCCCCGCCGCCGAGCCTTAAAACTTAAGGAGTAAGCCCCGCGATGTTTACGCGACTCACACGTCTGCCGGCGCTCGTCCTCTTCCCCCTCCTGCTGCTCAACCTGCCCGCCTCGGCCCAGGACAAAAAAGGGGAGCCGGCCCGGCCGCCGCAGCCGGCCTTCGGCATCGGCCCGGGCGACCCGACGCCGGGGCCGACCCCCGGCCCGGACGGCCCCTTCAGGGCGAAAGAGGTCGCCAAGCGGGCGGTCCTCAATCAAAGGCCCGAGCCGGACTACACCGAAGAGGCCCGCCTCAACGACGTGGAGGGCGTCGTGCGCCTGCGCGCCGTGCTCTCTTCGTCGGGACAGGTGACGAACATCAGCATCATCAAGGGCCTGCCCGACGGCCTCACCGAAAAGGCCATCGCGGCCGCCAGGCTGATCAAGTTCACGCCCGCGCAGAAGAACGGCCGCCCCGTCTCGCAGTACGTCGTCATCGAATACCACTTCACCATCTACGAAGACGAAGACCGGGTGGACCGCAAGGCCGTGATACTGGAGCAGCCCGACCCCGGATACACCCCCGAGGCGCTCGCCCACCTCGTCGAGGGCAAGGTGGTCCTCGACGTGTTCCTCTACAAAGACGGCCGCGCGCCGGGGGCGACGGTCGTCGGGGGCCTGCCCCACGGCCTGTCGCAGAAGGCCGTCGAGGCGGCGGAGAAGATCAAGTACACGCCGGCCCGGCTCAAAGGGCGCCCCGTCAACGTCGTCCGCAGAATCGAGTACGCCTTCTCCCTCAAGCGAATGGGCGGCCCCTGATCCGTCGCGTGCCCCCGCCACGCGTTAGTTTTCGGGGAGGGGCGGGCGATTGTGAGTTTATTCGGGGGCGGGCGGGGATTGGCTTGCGGTGGTGGCCGTTTATTGTATAATCCGCCACCGTGGTCACAGCGAGGCTGGATGGGACGACCCCCGACCTGTTGTCTCAGGACCTCGACTTTCGAGAGCGAGACATTCACAAAAGCTTTTTCAGGATTCTTACCCGCCTGCGGTAACACCTTGAAACAGTCCGGTTCGGTCGTCCGCCACGAGAGCCAGGCAGAGCGCGCGGGCGCGTCGTTGCGGACGACGCCCGCCGCGGCCCGCGCCCAGGCACTCATCAGGCCCGCCCGTTCTCTGTCAAGACATTCTCGACGCCGCCAGACCCCGAAGCACCCTTCGTAACAGGAGACACCCATGGAACGTATCGTTCTCAAGCACCTGACCGGGTCGAAGGCCAACCAGGTGGAAGAGTTCCCGCTCAACCACGTCAAGGAGTTGGTCCTCGGCCGCGACCCCTCGGCCACGGTCAAGTACGACCCCGACCGCGACGACCTGGTCGGGCGCCAGCACGCCCGCATCAGCCAGGACCCGGCGGACCCGACGCAGTTCGTCGTCACCGACCTCAACAGCCGCAACGGCACCTTCGTCAACCGCCAGCGCGTCTCGGGCACGGTGCGCGTCAACCCCGGCGACGTGGTCCAGCTCGGCCCGGGCGGCCCCGAGTTCGTCTTCGAGATCGAGCCGCGGCCCGCGGGCGCCACCAAGGCCACGCGCATCGCCGCCGCCGCCCCGCCGACCGCGCCGCCCACGCGCGTCCCCGGCGGCCCCGGCCCCTCGGCCCCGTCCTTCCCGCCGACCGCCCCCGGCCCGCAGCAGCCCCACGGCGTCGGCAAGGCCACGGTCGAGCGCATCGTCTCGCAGAACGTCGCCGAGGCCAAGAAGAGCCAGAGCCGCACGTACCTCGCGGTCGGCGCCGTGGCCGTCGTCCTGCTCGTCGTCGCCGTGGCCGGCGTCGGCGGCTTCCTCTACTGGCGCCAGAACAGGGGCACGTCCGAGACGACGGCCCAGGTCGCCGGCCTCAAGTCGAAGCTCGACGCCGACGCGGCCGCCGCCCCGATGAAGGCCAACGACGTGGTCAAGAACTTCGGCGCCGCCGTCGTCAAGATTCGCGTCGTCTGGAAGCTGGTCGCGCCGACCGGCAACGGCCTCGTCTACCACCAGTACCTACCGGGCGAGAGGGGCCAGCCGGCCCGCGCCATGTACGTCAAGGTCAACGACAAGGTCGAGCCCTTCCTGACCTACAACAGCAACCAGTACAACGTCGCCATCGGCGGCGCCCACGAGGGCACGGGCTTCTCCGTCTCCTCCGACGGCTTCGTCCTGACGAACCGCCACGTCGCCGCCGCCTGGGAGACGGCCTACGACTTCCCGCAGTCGGCCAGCAACGGCGTCCTCATCGGCACCGGCCCTGACGGCAAGATGGCCGTCATCGCCGAAGTGCCGCAGGCGCCGAACAACTGGGTCCCGGCCAAGAGCAAGCAGGACCGGATGACCTACGACGGGCGCAACGACCGCCTCGACGTGATGATCCCGAAGACGGACCGCCAGCTCGCCGCCAAGCTCTCGGCCGTCAGCCCCCGCCACGACGTGGCGCTCATCAAGGTTGACAGCCCCGGCACCATGCCGAAGGTCGAGCTGCACGACAACTACGACTCCATCCAGGCCGGCGACCAGGCCATCGTGCTCGGCTACCCCGGCGTCTCGCCGCCGGTCCTCGGCATCGTGCGGTCGCAGGACGTGTTCAACCGCGAGACCGAGGTCCGCGAAATCCCCGACCCGACCGTCACGGTCGGCAACGTCGGCCGGGTGCTTCGCGGGACCGAGAACCCGAGCGGCAAGGACCAGGAGACCTACAGCCTCTTCGGCGACACCTACCAGCTCCAGATCAACACGACCGGCTCCGGCAACTCGGGCGGCCCGGTCTTCGACGACCACGGCCGCGTCATCGCCATCTTCTACGCCGGCCGCGCGGCCGCCAACGCCGCCGTCACCTTCGCCGTCCCCATCCGCTACGGGCGCGAGCTGATGGGCCTCAAGTAAGGTGTTGGGTGTTAGGTGTCGGGTGCCGGGTGAGAGCAACTCGCTTTCACCCAAAACCCATCACCTAACACCCAAAACCCGTTTCTTATGAGCAGGACCTTCGACATCGGCTGCGCCATCGGCGAGTACCGCATCGTTGACTACGTCGGCGCGGGCGGGATGGGCGAGGTCTATCGCGCCGTCCACTCGAAGCTGGCGCGCCCCGCCGCCGTCAAGGTCCTGACGCAGGCCACGCAAGGCGTCGGCTTCGTCGAACGCTTCTTCAACGAGGCACGCATCCAGGCCAGCCTCCAGCACCCGAACGTCGCCACCCTCTACGACTTCTGCGAGGTCTCGGGCCAGCCCTGCATCATCATGGAGTACGTGGACGGCCAGACGGTCGCCGAGCGCATCGCCTCATACGGCTCGGCGCTCCCACTCGCCGAGATCGTCTACGTCTTCGAGAAGGTCGTCGAGGCCATCGACTACATCCACCGCCACGGCGTCATCCACCGCGACATCAAGTCCAACAACATCAAGGTCGGCGCCGAGGGCGCCGTCAAGCTGCTCGACTTCGGCATCGCCAAGGGGCAGACGAGCCAGAACCTGACGCAGGCCGGCAGCGTCGTCGGCACTCTCCAGTACATGGCGCCGGAACTGGTCCGCGGCGGCGCGGCCGACGAGCGCGGCGACATCTGGTCGCTCGGCGTCCTGCTCTACGAGATGGCGACGGGCCGCGTGCCCTTCGACTCCGACACGGTCGGCGACCTCTGCGACCGCATCGGGCGGGCCGACTATCAGCCTCCCGCGCGCGTCAACCCGCGCCTGCCGCGCGAGGTCACGCAGATCATCTCGCGCTGCCTCAAGTGCAACCCGGCCGAACGCTACCGCACGGCCGCCGACCTTCTGGCCGACACCCGCCGCCTCTCGCACGCCGTCTCGAAGCCGGGCCTGAGCGACGCCGTCAGCCACGCCACGAGCGGGCAGGCCGCGGCCGCCGGCTCGGGCGGGCCGAGCGGCCTCGTGATTGCGCTCGGCGGCGCGGCCGCCGTCGTCGTCCTGCTCGTCGTGGCCGCCGTCGCCCTCTTCGTCCTCACCTCGCAGCCGGACGCGACGGCCGAGGCCGAGGCCGGCGCGGGCACGGTCAAGCTGCTGACATCCTCCTCGCCTTCGCCGTCGCCGCACGCCGAGGAGAGGAGCATCGAGATCGCCGTCTCGGACGGGCGGGCCGAGGTCTTCCGCGGCGAGTCGAAGCTCGGCTCGACGCCCTACACGCACAAGGCGCGGCTCGGCGAGCGCGTCCGCCTGACGCTCAGGCGCGACGGCTTCAAGGACGAGGCCGTGGACTTCACCGTCACCGAGAAGCGCGCCTACATGTTCACGCTGACGAAGTGAGCCGCGCCGGCCGCCCGTGACGCGAATAAGATTCGGACTCCCGAAACGAACAAGAAAGGGTGATTCATGACGAGTAAGAAGGGGACGGGCGAGGCCGCGGCCGCCGCCAACCAGCCGGCCTACGAGATCGTCGCCAGCGTCCAGACCGACAAGGGCTGCGTGCGCGAGATCAACGAGGACTCGGGCCGGCTCGTCCGCCCGAACGACGCGCGGCTGCTTGAGGAGAGGGGCCTGCTCCTCGTCGTCGCCGACGGCATGGGCGGCCACTCGGCCGGCGAGGTCGCCAGCCAGATGGCCGTGGACCTCATCAGCCGCCTCTACTACCAGTCGCAGGGCGACGCCCTCGCCGCCCTGCGCGACGCCGTCTCGGAGGCCAACCGGCGCATCTTCTCGGCGGCCGCGGCCGACGAGTCGAAGCGCGGCATGGGCACGACCTGCACGGCGCTCGCCATCCGCGGCGGCGAGGCGACGGTCGCCCACGTCGGCGACAGCCGCTGCTACATGGTGCGCGGCGGCGACATCTACCAGTTGACCGAGGACCACTCGGCCGTCATGGAGATGGTCCGCCACGGCCTCATCTCGAAGGAGGAGGCGCGCACCCACGAGGACAAGAACGTCATCCTCCGCGCTCTCGGCACCACGCCCGAGGTCGAGGTGGCGATGGCCGAGCCGTTCGCCGTCCGCGAGGGCGACCGGCTCCTGCTCTGCTCCGACGGCCTGCACGACCTCGTCACCGACGAGGAGATCGGCCAGACGCTCGCGGGCGCCGATGACCTGCACGCCGCCGGCCAGCAGTTGATAGAGCTGGCGAAGGGCCGCGGCGGCCACGACAACATCACGGTGGGGATCGTCGGCGTCGTGCCCCCGGGCACCGTCGCCGACGAGGCCAAGGACGCGCCCGCGACGCGCGAGGTGGAGGCAGTAAAATGAACGGACAAATCGTCGGGAACTACAAGGTCGAGCAGAAGCTCGGCGAGGGCGGCATGGGCGCCGTCTACCGCGGCATCGACATGGGGCTGGAGCGCGAGGTGGCAATTAAGGCCCTCAGGCCGGAGCTGGCGAGCCAGCCGCAGGTCGTCGAGCGGTTCCGCTCCGAGGCCGTCACGCTCGCCAAGCTCAACCACCCGAACATCGCCACGCTCTACAGCTTCTTCCGCCAGGGCGACCAGTTCTACATGGTCATGGAGTTCGTCCGCGGCGTCACGCTCGACCACGTCATCCAGCAGCGCGGCGCTTTGCCGGTCGAGCAGGCCGTGCCCATCTTCTGTAAGGTGCTCGAAGGCATCGACCACGCGCACGAGTACGGCATCGTCCACCGCGACATCAAGCCCGCGAACATGATGCTCACCGAGCGCGGCAACCTGAAGGTCCTGGACTTCGGCATCGCCCGCATCCTCGGCACCGCGCGCATGACCCGCCAGGGGAACGTCATCGGCACCATCGAATACATGTCGCCCGAGCAGGTCAAGGGGCTAGAGACGGACGCCCGCTCCGACATCTACTCTCTGGGCATGCTCCTCTACGAGATGCTGACGGGCCGCGTGCCCTTCGACATCCAGAACGAGTTCGAGCTGATGAAGGCGCAGATAGAGTACAACCCCGTGCCGCCGCGCCAGCTCAACCCGTCCATCCCCGAGGTCGTCGAGCAGGCCATCTTCCGCGCCATCGCCAAGGACCCCAACGGCCGCTTCCAGTCGGCCGGCGACTTCCGCGACTTCCTCTTGCGCGCCGGCTTCGCCGCGACGGGCCGCCTCGACCCAGCCACCTACGGCGGCGACTCGCCCTACGCGACGCGCGCCCTCTCGCAGCCGCCCGTCTCGAACCCCGCGGCCGGCTTCGCCACCACGCCCTCGCAGCCCGGCATGACCACGCCGTCGCAGCCCGGCGTGCCTTCTCAGCCCGGCGTGCCTTCGCAACCGGGCTTCACGCCGCCGCCCTCGCAGCCCGGCGTTGACCTGATGGCGCAGACGCTCGCCATGAACCCGCAGCCGGACGCCTCCAAGGAGACCCGCATCGGCACGCCCGTCCCCCTCCCGCCGCAGCAGCAGCAGGCCGGCGGCGCGAAGGAGACGCGCCTCGGGGCGACGCCGGCCGTCGCGCGCGGCCCGCAGTTCCAGCAGCCGGCGCCGCCGCCTATCCCGCCGCAGTCCGCGCCGCAGCAGCAGTCTTTCTTCAGCAAGCTGACGTGGGTCCACTACGCGGGCGCGGGCGTCGCGGCGCTCGTCCTCTTCGGCGTGTTCGCGGGCGGCATCCTCCTGTACGCCTTCGGCGGCAAGACGCAGCCCGAGCCGGTCAAGCCGGCCGCGCTGACCGAGCAGCCCGTCAGGCCCGCGCCCGCGCCGACGCAGGAGCCGGCCCCCGCGCCGGCCCCGCCCGCGCCCGACGCCGGCACCGCCGCCACGGGCGTCCCCGACATGGGCTCCGGCACGACCGTCGTCACGCCCGTCCAGCCGCAGCAGCCCGCCGCCCCCGGCACGACCGACGCGCGCAGGCCCGCCGCGCCCAAGCCCCCCGCCCCGGCCAAGCCTAAGAACGACGGGGCCGCGGCCGCGGCCGCCGCCGAGAAGGCGCGCAGGCGCGCGGCGGCGCTCGAAGCTCTCAAGAACTAGGGGCGGCCCGAAGGCCGTCCCTCTTAAGGGAAGGATTTAAAGATGAGAAGAATGCTTCCCACACTCCGCGCCGCGCTCGCCGCCGCCGCACTTCTCGCGGCGCTCGCGCCGGGCGCGCTCGCCCAGACGAAGCCCATCAGCCGCGAGGGACTCGTCAAGGCGGTCCGCATCAACGGCCTCTCGACGGCCGAGCTGGTGCAGCAGATTCACATGCGCGGCGTCGCCTTCGAGATGACGGCCGACGCCGAGGCCGAGCTGCGCGGCGCGGGCGCACGCCCCGAAGTCATCGATGCCGCCCGCTCCAACTACCGCCCCGGCGCGGCCCCCGCGAACACGGGCAACACGGGCAACACGGGCGCTCGCCCCGGCCCGGCTACGCCCAAAGGCCCCGCCCTCTCGAAGACGGACATCCTGAACATGCTCCAGGCCGGCGCGCAGTCAGAGCGCGTCGAGCAGATGGTTGACGCGCGCGGCGTCAACTTCCAGGTCAACGCCTCCGTCTCGCGCGAGATTACGGCCGCGGGCGGCACCAAGACGCTGCTCGGCGCCATCGCCTCGAACTACGTCGCGCCCGGCGCGGCCAGGAGGCCGGCGCCCGTCACGCCCGTCCGCACGCCCGCGGCCCCCGCGCGGCGCGGCCCCGACTACGACGAGCTGACCGACCAGGCCACGGCCGCCTACGACGCGCGCAACCCCTCGCGCGCCACGCAGCTTCTTCAGCAGGCCATCGCGATGGACCCGCAGCAGCCGCGCGCCTACCAGCTCCTCGGCTTCACGCAGCTCTACCTCCAGAGCAACATCTCCGAGGCGGAGCAGAACATGCGCCGCGCCATCGAGCTCGGCGGCTCGGCCTCCTTCCGCGTCTTCCACGACCACGCCAACGGCACCTTCAACCAGACCTGCGCCGGCACCCTCTTCGTCACCAAGACGAACGTCACCTTCAAGGCCGACGACGGGCGCGACACCTTCGAGGCCGACGACACGCTCATCAAGGAGATCAAGACCAACAAGCTCAGCGGCGGCGCCTTCGGCGTGCTGCTCGGCGGCAAGGACCTCGGCGCCTTCCACATCACCGTCAAGTTCGGCGGCAAGGACAGCAAGAACTACAACTTCGCCCCGCTCACCAAAAAGAGGGCCGAGTCCGAGCTGATCATCTCGCTCGTCCGCGCCTACGGCGGCGTGCAGGGCTGAAGTTTTTTCGGAGAAAGTTATGAGATCGCAAGGCAGTCATACGACTATCAAGGCATTCCTTCTGGCCTGCGCGGGCGTAGTCCTTCTGGCGGCTTCGGCCGCGGCGCAGACGAAGCCCATCAGCCGCGAGGGGCTGGTGAAGTCGGTCCGCATCAACGGGCTCACGACGCGCGAGCTGGTGAGCCACATCCAGCGGCGCGGCGTCGCCTTCGAGATGACGCCGGACGCCGAGGCCGAGCTGCGCGGGGCCGGCGCACGCCCCGAAGTCATCGATGCCGCCCGCTCCAACTACCGCCCCGCGGAGGCGACGCCCTCCGTCGCCGCGCGTCCTGCGGCCACGCCGACGACGCCTTCGCGCCCCGCGTCGCCCTCGCTCGGGTCAGTGCCCGACGGGCCGGCGCTCTCGAAGAGCGAGATCGTCACCATGCTCCAGGGCGGCATCGCCGCCGCGCGCGTCGAGCAGTTCGTCGAGAAGCGCGGCGTCACCTTCCGCCTGACGCGCGACGACGCGCAGGAGATCACGGCGGCCGGCGGCAACCGCTCGCTCATCGGCGCCATCACCGAGAAGGCGCCCGAGGAGTCCGCCGGCAGCGGCAACAACAACGGCGGCGGCGCCTCGCCCTTCGCCGAGCCGGCCTCGCCGGGCGCGCCCACCTACGACGACTTCATCGACCGCGCGACCTCGGCCATGTCCGCCAACGACTACCCCGGCGCCATCCGCTTCGCGCAGCAGGCCGTGCAGCTCGACCCGCAGCAGCCACAAGCCTACTCCATCATCGGCACCCTCTCGCTCTACTACAGCAGGAACGTAAACACGGCCGAGCAGGCGATGCGCGCGGCCATCGAGCGCGGCGGCACGGCGGTCTTCCACGTCACCCACGATCACAACGGCAACTTCAGCCAATCCTGCGAGGGATCGTTCTTCATCTCGAAGGACGGCGTGCAGTTCAAGGCCAACGACGGGCAGGACACCTTCGAGACGCCGGACTCGAACATCAAGGAGGCGAAGATTAACGGCTGGGTCGGCCTGGAGCGCGGCGCCTTCCACATCAAGCCCGCCCAGAAAATTAACGGCCGCGACAACTTCAACTTCGCCCCGCTGAGCCAGCAGAAGGCCGAGTCGCAGCTCATCATCCGCATGATTCAGGCGTTCTGATTGTCGCACCCGGATTTCGACACGGAGGGCACAGAGAAAGACTTTCTTCTCTCTGTGCCCTCTGTGTTAAATTGCGCCCTGCCATGAACTCAACCCGACTGAGATTTAAGCCCTCCCTCCTCCTCGCCTTCGTCCTCTTCTTAATCCTGCCGGCGGCCGCGCAGAAGCCGCAGGAGGCCGACAAGCTCGCGCAGCGCGGCGCCGAGTACCTGAGGAAGAACGACTGGCGCAGGGCTGCCGAGCAGTACCAGAGGGCGGTGCGCGCCAACCCGAACCACGCCGAGGCGCAGTACGGGCTCGGCGCGGCCTACGTGGGGCTGGGCCAGCAGTCGGAGGCGCTCGAAGCCTTCTCGCAGGTCGTCCGCCTGAAGCCGAACCCGCGCGTCGCCGAGGCGCTCGTCCAGAGCGGCATCATCCACGCCGGGGCGAAGCGATACCAGGAGGCCGTCTCAAGCTTCGAGCAGGCGCGGCAGCTCGGCGACATCCCGCCGGCCGCGCACTTCTTCCTCGCCGGCACCTACCTGCAACTCGGCGGGCGCGACCGCGACGCCCTCGCCTCCTTCGAGCGCGCCGCCGCCGAGCAACGCTTCGCCGCCGAATCCTACCGCGGCATCGGCTTCATCCGCCTCAAACAGAACGAGACGAAGGAGGCGGCCGACGCGCTCGCCCGCTCCGTCCAGCTCAACCCGCGCGACGGCTTCGCGCAGGCGCTCTACGGCAACGCCCTGCTCACTCAGGGGCGCGACGAGGAGGCGATGGCCGCGCTCCGGCAGGCCGTCTCGATAGACCCTTCGCAGCCCTTCGCCCACTACGCGCTCGGCTACGCGCAGCTCTCGCTCGGGCAGGCCGAGACGGCGGCCGCCTCCTTCCGGGCCGCGCTCCGTCTACAGCCGACGGCCGAGGCGCTGGCCGGCCTCGGCCGCGCGCTCATGTCGCACCCCGTCAACCGCTTCGAGGACGCCCGCGCCGCCATCGACCAGGCGCTCGGCATGAACCCCAGGTCGGCCGACGCGCTGCTCGCCATGTGCTACTACCACTACGTGCGCGGCCAGTACCAGCACCTCGTCGAGACCGCGCAGCAGGCCGCCCAGCTCCAGCCGCAGACGGCCGCCGCGCTGACGATGCTCGGAGCCGCCGTCTCCATCCCCGGCCGCATGCAGGACGGCATCAAGCCGGTGCGCGAGGCCGTCCGCCTTGAGCCGAACAACCACTGGCCGCGCCACGTCCTCGCCTTCATCTACGCGCGGCTCGACCGCTCGCAGGAGGCGCTCGCCGAGGCGCGCGAGGCCGTGCGGCTCCGCCCCTCCGCGCCCGAGTCGCGCAACCTGCTCTCCTACGTCCTCGGCCAGCTCGGCCAGCACGAGGAGTCGCTGCGCGAGGCGCAGGAGGCGCTGCGCCTCAAGCGCGACCCGGCCGACGAGGGCTGGGCGCACTACAACGTCGCCTACGCGCTCTCCAGGATGAACCGGCGCGACGAGGCGGCGCAGAGCTACCGGCAATCCCTGGCCGCCTACAACCAGGTCAAGCGCACGCTCGACCCCGACGACCTCTACCTGATGGGCAACGCCTACATCCGTCTGGAGCAGGAGCAGCAGGCCGTCGCCGAGCTCCGCC
>DATHBF010000017.1:0-4298 GCA_035296285.1 Pyrinomonadaceae bacterium
GGCGCCTTGAAGCTCCTTCGGACGCCCCTTCTCAAGCTTCTCCTTGAGCGATTCGCGGGCGGCTACGAGCCCGACGCTGGCGATGCCGAAGAGGATGACGCCCAGAAAGATGAGGCCGGCGAGGAGTTGGCCCTTACCGATAATAATCTTGACGATGATGCCGTAGAAGATTCCGACGGCCACCGCGCCGAGGAAGACGGCCAGGGCCACTCCCAACCAACGTTCGACCGTCCGCTGCCGGGCCATCAGGCGGGCCAGCGTCTCGGCCTCCGCGCCGCCCTCAGTCCCGGCCGGCAGGTGCTCGGCCAGCAGCCGCGCGAACGGCTCCAGGCTCAGCCCGCAGGCGCGGCAAAACCTGTGCTCGGGCGAAGTCATGATTCCGCAGTCCGGGCAGTGCATAAGCGTCCTCCGTCTCCGACACAGCGAAATACGAAAGCGCCCCGGAGCAGGTTTCGGCCCTCTCCCCTGCTACAGCGCCTTGATGATGACGAAGGTCACGTCGTCGCCCGCGCCGCGGCCGCCGGTCCAGTCGAAGACGTGGTTGTAGATGTAATCGATCATCTCGCGCGCCGGCCGGTCGCGGCAGGCGAGGACGGTCTGGGCGAGGCGCGAGCGGCCGTACTCCTCGCCCGAGGGGGAGGGCGCCTCGGTCGCGCCGTCGGTGTAGAGGACGAGCGTCTGGCCGGGCTCGATGGGCAGGTAGTACTCGTAGTAGCGTGTGTCGCGGAACATGCCGAGGGGGAGTCCGCCGCGCTCGATGAAGCGCGGGGCGCCGGAGCGTTCGAGGACGAGCGGGGGGTTGTGGCCGGCGTTGACGAAGGCCAGCGTGCGGTTCGTCGCGTCGAGCATCCCGTAGAAGGCCGTCACGTACTGGTGCGGCTCGACCGTCTCCCAGAGGAGGAAGTTGACCTTCCCCATGCCGACGTTCGGCGCGTAGCCGATGCGGATGGCGGCGCGCAAGGAGGCGCGCAGGAAGGCCATCAGGAGCGACGCCGGGACGCCCTTGCCGGAAACGTCGGCGATGACGAGGCCGAGGTGGTCCTCGTAGATTTTGACGAAGTCGTAGTAGTCGCCCGACACCTCCTCGGTCGAGAAGTTGTAGGCGGAGATGTCGAAGCCGACAAGCTCGGGGTCGCGCGGCGGCAAAAGGGAGAGCTGCACCTGCCGGGCGACTTCGAGCTGGGCTTCGAGGCGCTTCTTCTCGACGAGCTGTTCGTGAAGCATCGCCTTCTCGACGATGATGGCGACCTGCGAGGCGAGGAGCTGGAGGACCTGCTTGTCGTCCTCGGTGTAGGCGTCGGGCTCGTCGGATTCGAGGTCGAAGACGCCGATGACCTCGTCGTTCGAGATGATGGGGGCGACCATCTCGGAGCGCGTCTCGCGGCGGGCGTTGACGTAGCGCGTGTCCTTCGTCACGTCGGGGACGATGGCGGCCTCGCCCGTCTGCGCGACCCAGCCGATCAGGCCCTCGCCGAGCTTCAGCCGCAGCTCCATCAGCTCGCCGATGTCGTAGCCGCGCACGGCCTCGGCGTGGAAGGTGATGTCGGGCGCCTCCTCCAGCGTCATCTCGGGGTGCGAGCCGTGGTGGCGCGCGCAGCGGATGATGTAGATGCCGGCCGCGTCGTAAGGCAGCAGCGAGTCGAGCGTGTCCATCACGAGCGCCAGCACCTCTTCCAGATTCAGCGACCGGCTGATCTTCTTCGTGATGTCGAGCAGCAGGCGCAGCTTGTCCGTCACGGTCAAGCCCGCGGAGCGCGCCCCAGCCTTTTTTACGTCCTCGGCCATAAGCGGGAAATTATAAAGTAGACGGTAGCTACTGACTACTGCTTTCAAGCGCCGCTTCCGTCAGCAGCGCGAGCGCGAGCGCGGGCGTCGGGTGGTGGCGGAAGAAGTCGTTGATGTCGTAGGGGAGCGAGAGGGTGGTGAGGGCCGAGCCGCGGGCGGCGAAGAGTTGGGCGTAGCGGGCGGCGGCTCGGCGGCCGGCGTCGTCGGGGTCGAGGACGGCGACGACGCGGAAGCGGCCGAGCGCCGCGAGCCATTCTTCCTTCAGGCCGCCCGCGCCGACGAGGCCGACGGCCGGGAAGCCGTGCGCCGCGAGCGTCAGCGTGTCGGTGAAGCCTTCGACGAGGTAGACGGTCGCGCCGCTCGGCAGGCCCGCGAGCGCGTCCGCGTTGTAGAGCGCCGGGACGGGGCCGCGCATATTGTGCCAGCGGGGCTCGACGCCGGGCGCGGTGGTGCGCGCTTGCAGGTAGAGGGCGCGGCCTTCTTTGAGGAACGGGAAGAGCAGGCGGTGGCGGTAGAAGGTCAGGTGTTCGCGCTGGTTGAAGAGGCCGCCGCGCTGGAGGAGCTTGAGGGGGAAGCTGTCGAGCATGCGCCGCATGACGCGGCGGTAGGCGCGGCGCGGGAAGTAGGTGACGCCGGCCCTGCGCGCCGTCTCGAAGTTGATGCCGCGGCGCGCGAGGTAGCTCAGGCCCTCGCGCTGGTCCTCCGAGCGGCAGGCTTCGAGGAAACGCCCGCAGAGCTCGCCCGTCTCCTCGGAACTCAGCGGCTCGACCTCCTCGGGCGTCTCGGCCGCTTCGGGGTCGGGCGCGGCGCGGGAGGCGAGTGAAGGCTGGCGGCCGGTGATGCCAAGCTCGCGCGCGAGTTGGCCGACGGCGCGGGCGAAGGAGACGCCGTGCATCAGCTCGTAGAAGGTGATGGCGTCGCCGCCCTCGCCGCGCGAGAAGCAGTTGAAGAGGCCCTGCTGAACGTCAATCGAGAGGCTGGGGTGGCCCTTGCCGCTGTGCGCGTGCGCGGGGATGGGGCAGAGCGATTGAAGGCGCGCGCCCGACTGCCGCGCCTCCGGGCAGTAGCGCGTGTAGAAGGCGCGGTAGTCTATGCGCCGCTTCACCTCGTCGCGCAGACGCCGCAGCTTCTCGTCACCCGTCACTTGTCACTCGTCACTTCCGCCCGGCGGCTGGCGAAGGCGCGGCGGCGTTGTTCGCGGGCGGCGTCCTCTTCGGGGTGGCGCTCGCGGTACTCGGCCCAGAGGCGGCAGACCTTCAGGCGGTACTCGATTAGCTCGCGGCTGACGTTGAAGTGGCGTGCCATCTCGATGGAGGTCTTGCCCCGGCGCATCAACTGCCGGAGCCCCGCGTAGGGGACGAGGGCGGCGGCGCCGACGGCGTAGGCGGCCTCCTCGTCGGCCTCGTTGTAGTCGCGCGCGACCGTCTTGCCCTGCTTGTTCTGCGCGACGATGGAGAGGCGGTTGGCCTTGTGGCCGAGGAAGACGTGGCAGACCTCTTCCATCAGCGTCGCGTTGTTGCGCGAGCGGCCGTGCTTCGGGTTGAGGATGATGAGGCGCCAGCCGTTCGGAAGCGCACGCGAGCTGGTGCCGCCCGACCAGTCGTTGACGCCGACGCCCAGAAGGTGCTCGCGCGTCTCTTCGGAGAGCCCCTTGATCTCGTCGAAGTTGATGACCATGAGCCGGGCGAAGTGGGCCAGCTCGAAGGGGTCGAGGGGCTCGTCGTCGCGGCGCAGGCCGGCGAAGTCGCGCAAGCCGAGCGCGCGAATCTCGTACTGCCTGCCCTTGAACGTCGGCGGGAGCCTCTCCGTATCCACGACCCGGATTATAACCGCCGGGCCGCCGCCTGACACCGTCTAAATTACTCGGCCCGGTAGCAGACTTCGTTGCCCTTCGAGGAGGTCAGGCACAGGCGCCGGCCGCCCTGCTCTTCGGCGAAGCGGATGGCGTAAGTCTCGGGGTCGAGCTTGCCGGGCTGCTCCTTGTTCATGCTGGCCGCGCAGTTGTTGCGCTGCTGCCACTTGCTCGTCTTCGGCGAAAGGTACAGCCGCCCGCCCTCTACCCGGTAAGTGCCCGTCACGGGGTTGAAGAGGGTCGTCGTGCAGTTGTACATGGTCGTTTCGAGATAGCCGTTGTACTCGAAGCGGCCGCCGGGCATGAAGCGGTACTGCATGGTCGTCCCGCGCCCCGGCCTCGACGCGCCGGTGATGGAGTTCTGGTAACTGATCATCCCCATCTCGGTCGAGCGCCACGAGCCGAGCAGGTCGCCGCCCGCGCCCGCGGCCTGTGGCGCAGGCGCGGCGGGGTTCGACGCCGACTCGTAGACGCCGAGCAGCAGGCGCGAGAAGTCCGAAGGCTCGGCCTTCAGGCCCTTAAGAACCTCGGGCAGCATCGCTTCCCTCACCTCCCTCCGCTTCTCTTCGGAGATGCCGGCGAGCTTCGCGCTTACCTGAACGATTTCGCCGGTGGCGGCAATCTCTTTCCGGTCGTTGCTCCGCCAAATAGCTACCAGGGC
>DATHBF010000018.1:0-10379 GCA_035296285.1 Pyrinomonadaceae bacterium
CCTGCACCCAGCCCGAGAAGTCGGCGGGAGCGATCCGGTTCGGCGCGTTCAGGAGCGCGTCCGAAGGCGTGAGCAATTCGACGGCCGCCCCCTCGTCGGTGACGCGGTCCTGCGAGACGCGGAAGGGGAAGGGGCCGAGCGCCGCGCCTTCGAGCGTGCGGTCGGGCGTGTTGTACTGGACGACGAGCGTGCCGCCCTGCTCGACGTATTCGAGCAGGCGGCGGTGCTGCCGCCTGAGGGCGGCGCGCGTGTTGTAGGCGCGCACGCCCGTCACGACCGCGTCGAACTTACCCAAGTCGGCGTTCTCCAAGTCTTCGTCGGACAGAAGGACGACCTCGTAGCCCACCTGCCTCAGGGCCTCCGGCATCTCGTCGCCCGAGCCCATCACGTAGCCGACGCGGCTCCCGCGCCGCTCGATGTCGGCGCGCACGAGCGCGGCTTCGGCCTGCGGGAAGAGCGTCTGGCGGGGGATGTGGGGGTAGTCAATCTCGACGAGGGCGCGCGTGTAAGTCCTGCCGCCGGACTCGAACTCGGCGGCGAGCGTGCCCGAAGTTTGCGAGGCGGGAGGCGTCACAGTGAACGCGGCCTTGAACTCTTCGCCGCGGGCCTTGAGCGCGGCGGGGACTTCCGCGGGCGTGGCGGTCCAGCCCGCCGGGAGTTTGAGGCGGAGCCTGCCGGAGATTTCGCCGCCGTTGTTTCGGAGCGTCACGCGCACCTGCTTGGGCTTGCCGTCCGGGAACACCAGGACCTTCTCTTCGACGCCGACGGCGACGGCCGGGACGACGACCGCCGGCCTGTAAAGCTCGCCGCGCACGCGGTCCGTCCAGCGGTAGAGGACGGGCACTTCAAAGACGAGCCTTTCGCCCTCAGGCCCGGCCGCGACGGCGAACTGCACGGGCGGCACCGAATACGTCTCGGGCAGTCCTACGTCCTCCCGCCGGGTGGCGCCGGAGTCGCCGCGGCGTGTGCCGAGCCAGTAGGGCTGGCTCGCCGCGGCCGTCTCGGGGACGCCCATGGCGAACTCCGCCTGCACGGGCTGGTTGTTCTTCAACTCGCCGCTCTTCACGACGAGCGCGGGGGCGGCCGACTGCCGCACGCTCTCAAGCCGGAGCGGGAAGTCGGAGCGGTTGAGGGCCGTCGCCGTCATCTTCAGCGAGCCGCCGGGCGTGGCGTAAGGGTCGGACGCTAAGGCTTCGAGCCAGAGGCCGGCGCAGGCGCGGACGGCTTCGAGCAGTTGCGCGCGCTTGACTTCCAACAGCGGGTCGCCCGTCTTCAACGCGCGCATCTCTTTGTGAGCCGAGACGAGCAAGGGGAGCATGCCCTGCGGGTTGGCCGGGTCGAACTTGCGGGCGGCCTCTTCGAGCAGCCGGCCGACCGCGTCGCCGCCCTCGAAGCGGCGCCACGTCAAATCAACCCCGTCGAAGATGTCCTTCGCGGCGCGCTCGCCCGCGATGTGCGCGAGATAGTTGACGGCCGGGCCGCGGCGCTCGGCCGCGCCCATGCCCTGGCTCTTGTGCTGGCTGCGGCTCTGCGCGGCGATCTCGGTGTAGGAGCGGCCGAGCAGTGGGTTGTAGGCGCCGAGGTCGGCGGCGAGCATCTGGTCGGCGCCCGCCGGGCGCTCAGCCGAGCGGAAGTTGAAGACGTTCCAGAGCAGCCGCTTCGTCCTCCAGGGCTTCACGGCGCGGAGCTGTTCGGGGAAGCGCGCCGGGTCGGCGGCCGCGTCGAAGGCTTCGCGGGCGAGGATGGCGGCGGCGGTGTGCTGGCCGTGGCCGCCCTCGCCGGTCGTGGGGAAGCGCGAGATGATGACATCCGGGCGGAAGCGCCGGATGACCCAGACGACATCAGCCAGAACTTCTTCGCGGCCCCAGACGCGCAGGGCCTCTTCGGGCGACTTGGTGAAGCCGAAGTCGACGGCGCGCGTGAATAACTGCTCGGCGCCGTCTATGCGGCGCGCGGCCAGAAGCTCCTGCGTGCGGATGAGCCCGAGCAGCTCGCCCTTCTCGCTGCCGATGAGGTTCTGCCCGCCCTCGCCGCGCGTGACGGAGAGGTAGGCGGTGCGCGCGCCGCGCTCGTTCGCCAGGTAGGCCAGCATCGCCGTGTTCTCGTCGTCCGGGTGCGCGCCGACGTAGAGGACGCTCCCGACGACGCCCAGCTTCCTCAGCGTCAGCCCGGTCTCGGCCGCGTCGCGCACGACGGGCGCCTGCGCGCGGGCGAGGGCGGAAAGAAGGAGCAGCAGCAGGACGGCGGACGGCGTGCGGGGCAGGGAAGTTCTCATAGATGTTCGGCCGCGAACACGTGTCACTGCGGAGCGCGGCTATTGTTCCGAAAGAGTCGGGGGCCGGTCAATCATGGGGGTGTAAAAAAGTTGTATCCGCGCAGTCATATCAGGCGGACGGGGTCGGCGCGGGCGCGGGTCGCGTGTTGGTGTTGGTGGAGCCGTTCGAGTTCGAGTTGGTGTTCGCGTTCCTGCCGCCCTTCTGCTGCTTGCTGAGAAGCTCCTCCTGCCGCTTGCGGAACGCCTCGACGCGTTCGAGTCCGGGCTTGGCCTTCTCCAGGAGGTCGGCGGCCTGGAAGTAGTCGGGGTTGATTTCGAGCGCCTTCTTGCAGGCTTCGATGGCCTCCTTGTACTGCGCGACCTTGTAGTGCGCGAAGGCCAGCTCGTAATACTTGTCGTCGTCCTCCTCGGGCGCGTGCTTGACCGACTCCTTGAAAGCCTTGACGGCCTCGTCGTACTTGCCGAGCCGGCTGAGCGAGAGCCCGAGGTAGAACTGTGCGTCCGAGTTCTTCGGGTCCTTCTTCGTCGTCTTCTCGAAAGCCTTGACGGCCTCCTCGAAAGCCTTGTCGGCCTCCTCCTCCTCGCCCGTCGCGCGGTAGGCGCGGCCCAGCTCGAAGTGCGCCTGCGCGAAGTCGGGTTCGAGGCGGACGGCCTCCTTCAGCGACTCGACGGCCTCCCGGTCGCGGTCGTTCTTGTAGGCTTCGACGCCGCGCTCGAAGAGGGCGCGGGCGTCGCCGGAAAACTCCCGCTCGGGCTCCGGGGTCGTCGCGGCCTCGGGCGTCGGGGTCGGCGCGGCGTTGGCGTCCGCGCTCGCCTGCTGGCCGCGCGAGCAGGCGGCATGCAGCAGGAGGAGGGCGGCGAGTGCGAAGGTCGTGGGCGCAAGAGTTCTCATGTCTGTCCGAATCCCGCGGCGGCAATTTTTGGCTTGGTGAAAGTATCCACGCTGCGCGGGCGGCGCGTCAAACAGGGGCCGGCGGGGGCGGTTGGACTGTTGTTTGCAACGTCTTCGTGGTGGCGGGGGAGGAGTGTATCGGTTGAGTTCAGCGGAGGGTTGATGGATGGAACAGAGAGGCGCTGAGAGGCGCGTAAATCCAGCGGAGGCGGCGGTTCCCGGCGCGGCCGGGGTGACGGTGGCGCCGCCGCGCTTCGACGAGAAATCCGTACAGCGCGCGCAGCCGGCCGTGCCGCTCGGGCACCGCCCGCGGCTGAACTCACGGACGCTGGCGGCCGGCGCGCTGCTGTGCGTGCTGGCGGGGCTCGGGGGCGGCGTGGTCGGCGCCTACGTGCTCTCGCTCTACCAGAGGAGCGGGGGGCGCTACGAGGCCGCCGAGGCGACTCGCGCGCCCGCGCCTTCGGCCGCGACCGAACAGGCCGCGCCCGCGCAGACGGCAGCCGCCGCCGACACTCAGCAGGCGCCCGTCGCCGCGCCGCCGCCGGCCTTGGCGCGGCCTCGGCCGGCGGCCGAGCAGGTCGCGGCGGTCATCGACAAGACGCCGGCGGCGGAGACGATAGCGCATAAGGGTGTGAGCGAGACGGCGGGCGCGGCGGGCGGCGAGCCCGTTGACGGGAAGACGAAGGAAGAGTTGCGCGGCGCGCTCGACGGCTGGCTGGCGGCGACGAACGCGCGCGACGTGGGGCGGCAGATGCAGTTCTACGGCCCGACGCTCGGCGCCTTCTATCTATCGAGGAACGCCTCGCGCGAGGCCGTGCGCGCCGAGAAGTCGCGGCTGTTCGCGGCGACCTCGGCCGTGGACATCCGCGCGGGCGAGCCCGAGATACGCCTCGACCGCGACGGCAAGACGGCCGTCATGCGCTTCCGCAAGCGGTACCAGATAGGCGGCGCGCCCGGCTCGGCCGCGCGCACCGGCGAGGTGCTGCAAGAGCTTCGCTGGCGCCACACGCCCGGCGGCTGGAAGATCGTCGGCGAGCGCGACGTGCGCATCCTTCAGTGAGTCGCGCGCCGCTCTTATGATTCCGACTCGACCATCTCGCGGAAGCGGGCCGCGTCGTCGAGCATGTGGACGTTGTTGAAGAAGACGTAAGAGGCGCTTGTGCGCGGGAGCATCGAGGCCAGCTCTTCCAGCTCGCCCTCCTCGTACTTGTAGCGCCAGCCCTTGCGCCCGTGCAGGCGGAAGTAGCAGCGGCGCGGCGTCGTGGTCCTCTCGGCGAAGGGGTCCACGACGTGCCAGAGGTTCAGCTCCTCACACAACTCCTTGACGAGCGAGCGCGGCCAGTCGCCGCGCGGCTCCCAGCAGAAGGTTAGCCGGCCGCGCTTCACCCCGGCGAAGAAGCCGCGCAGGTTCTCTATATTCTCGGGCAGCGGCCGGAAGCTCGCGGGGCATTGGAAGAGGACGGCGGGCGCACAGAGTGCGGCGGCGCATTCGCGCGTCACGTCCCAGGCGCCCGCGACCACGTCCGTCGGGCGGAACGAGCCGGCGCCTTCGGCCTCTTCCTCGGTCAGCTTGCGTTTGACGCGCCGGTAGGTGGGGCTTGAAGCGCGGTGCGTGATGACCTGCCAGGCCTTGACCGTGAAGACGAAGCCCTCGGGCGCTTCCTCGCGCCAGCGGCTCAGCGTCTCCACCTTCGGCGGCTGGTAGAAGGTGTGCTGGACCTCGACCGCGCGGAGCCTCCCGTAGTAAGCCTCGCGCGACGAGCGGAACCCTGAGCAGCCTATGTGGACGCGTCTCTTCTTCTCGGCCATCGTGCCTACCAGGTCTTCCTTATAACTCGGCGCGCACCCTCGCCGCCAGCTCGCGCCTGCCCGCTCCCAAGGCCGGGGCGTGCGACGTGAACAGGATGACGACCGTCAGGAAGAGCGGTGGAAGGCGGCGCGGCATGTGCCCTCTTATACACGATTGCCCGCGGTAGGGAGAAACAGAAGCAGGACGGAAGCTTAAAGTGAACTTCGCCGGGGTCACCAAGCCCTGAAGTGTCCCCGCACTCCCGGCCCTGACGGCGAACGGCCCGCGCTTTGTCGAAACAAGGCGCGGGCCGTTAACCTTTCCTTTCCCCTTGCTCTATTGCCCGGCCGTACGGCGCCCGCTCTCCCCGTTGGCGGGCGCCGCCCGAGCCGGCGGCAGACGCTCCCGACCTACACCTTTAAAGGCTCGGCCGTAAGGCGTCTGCACGCGTACAGTGCGGCGGTCCGGCGCGGAAATACATCCCCGCAAAAAATTATCTCGGGGCGCTCACTGGCGGAAACGCTGGCGGTACTCGATGGATTCGAGGAACGCCTTGACCAACTCGGCATGCACGAAGTTGCCCCCGAACTTTTCGAGATTCGTCAGCCAGTGGTTGTAGCCGGCGAAGTCGCGGTTCTCTTCGGGCGCGTCGTCCGGGTTGCGGCGCAGGTAGCCGAAGTACTGCATCAGGACGAAGGCGCGGTTGCGCTCCTGGTTGATGACGGAAGCGTTGTCGGCGACCTTCTTGAGCACGGAAGCGCGCAGCCGCGGCGAGTCGGGGTCCGGCGACAGCTCGTCCACGAGCGCCTGCCGCTCGTCGGCCGAAGGCTGGACGGCGGCGTTCTGGAACAGCTTGTCCACGAAGGCCGCGGCCGGAGTCCCCGAAGGGAAGGCCGTCTTAAACTGCGGGCGCGCGACGAAGCTCAGGAGGAAGGCTTGGCGGTTGGCTTCGAGCTTCCGCTCCCAGCCGGTCGCGTGGACGACAACGCCCTCGCCGACGGCCTGCGTGTCCGGCATGAAGACCTCGTAGCGGACGGGGACGGGCTTGCCCGGCAGGTCGCCGAAGGCCGCCTTGTTAAGCCGGTAGACGAAGTAGCCCGTGGCGCGGAACTCTTCGGAGAGGAAGAAGGCGCCCGACGTGTTGATGCGCGTGACCTGCACGCACTGCGCATCCGAGCCGCACCGCTCGATGCCGCCGCGCCAGAAGGCTTCGCCGGGGGCGTCGGGCGCGCGGTTCAGGAAGTCCAGGTACTGCTGGCGGACGAAGTCGGGCGTGCGGTCAATCGGGTTCGTCGCGTCCGTCACGAAGCGGACGATGGAGGCTGCCGCGTCCACCCGGCGCGAGATGTCCTCGTCGGTCCGCCGGCTCGTCTCGCGGATGCGGTCCGTGACAAGCGACGGGCTCATGCCGGGGAAGGCGGCGCGGATGAGGGCCGCCTGGCCGGCGACGAGCGGCGCGGCCATCGAGGTGCCGGCCCACGTCCCCATGCCGCCCTCGGGCACGCTGCTGAGGATGCCTTCGCCCGGCGCCATGACCCTGACCCAGTCGCGCTGCGAGAAGGCCGAGAGCTTGTCGTCCTGATTACTCGACCCGACCGAGAGGGAGCCGTCAACGTCCTCGGCCGCCGGGTACATCTTCTGGTCGGTGCCGCGGTTGCCGGCCGCGACGACGACGACCGCGCCCGCGTTCTCGCCCGAAGGCGTGGGCGAAGGCGCGGGGGCGACCGCGTCGTCGTCGCAAGCCTCGCCGACGAGGTCGTGCAGGAGCCTTGAGTCGTGGACGGTGGCGAGGCTCATGTTGATAACGTCGGCGCCGTCGTCGCTCGCCGGGTCTCCGTCCGGGTCGGCGGCGTACCTGAGCGCCTCGGCCAGCACCCACATGTTGCCGACGCCGTGCGCGTCGAGCACGCGCAGCGGCATGATCCTGGCTTCGGGCGCGGCCAGCGCGACGAGGCCGGCGACGTGCGTGCCGTGGCCGTAGGGGCCGAGCTGCCGGGCCTCCTCGATGTTCTTCGCGCCTTCGGGGTAGACCTCGCTCGGGTCGTCGTCGTCGTCAACGAAGTCGCGCCCGCGCAGGAGCCGGCCGGCGAGCGCCGGGTGGCGGCGGTCGACGCCCGTGTCGAGCACGGCGACTATCATCCCGGCGCCGCGCGTGACCCGGTGCGCCTCCTTCAGCCGCAGCGTCGTCGGCGCCCACTGCCCCGCGTACTGACCCGCCCCGCCCCCGACCCAGGAGACGCCGCCGACCCACGACACGCCCCCGACCCACGAGACGCCGCTGCCCTCGGGCGAGCCGGCCGTGTAGTTCGCCTCGGCGAACTCGACGCGCGCGGCGTCGAGGGCGAGCGCGCCGGCCTTGGCCCTGGAGTCCGTCCCGTCCGTGACGCGCATACGGTAGATGGGGCGGTCGCCGAACTGCTCGACGAGCTGGAGCTTGAACTGCTGCGAGACGGCCGGAAGGTCCGAGGCGTTGAAGAGCTTGACGTTGACCTCGTCGCGGATGTAGCCCTCCTCGCCGTCGTTGGATGAGGCGCGGGCGGCGCGCGGCGCGGGCTGGAGGAGCAGGCCCGCCAACAGGGCGAGGCAGAGGGCCGGTGTAAACAGCGGGCGTAAAAGCTTAAGGCACATCCGGAGGAACACTCCTTAAAGATTAGAGCGGGGGCGCGTCGGGGGGCCGGGCGGGGCGAAAAACTGAGAAAAAGTGGACTCTCCGGCCGCGTCTTAGATGCTTTGCCCCTCAATTACAGTGCCCCGCCGGCCGGCAAAAATACACGCCGCGCGCTACTTTTTACCAGCGGCCGACGAGGGTGAAGGGGGACCAGAAGAAGGGGTGGGGCCGGCGGCCGAGCTGGCGGAGCTGGGCGGCGCGGAGGGCGGCGGCCGGGCGCGAGCCCGTGCGGAGCGAGGCGTAAAAATCCTTCATGAGCTCGGCCGTCGCCTCGTCGTCCACGGTCCAGAGGCTGAGGATGAGCGTCTGCGCGCCGGTCGAGAAGAAGCCGCGGGCGAGGCCGATCAGCTCGTCGCCGGGCGCGACCGCCGAGACGCCCGTCTCGCACGCCGAGAGCGTGACGAGCCCGCCGCGGAAGTCCAGCCCGTAGGCGTCGCGGACGGTGAGCCAGCCGTCGCCGAGCTTCAGGGACGAGAAGAGCGGGTTGTCCGGGCGGAACTGGCCGTGGCAGGCGAGGTGGAGCACGTCGGCCGCGGGCGCGTGCTCGCGCAGGGCGGCGAGCGTGGCTTCGGAGTCCAGGAGCGTCGTCGCCTCGGGGAAGAGGGGCGCGACGGCCGCCAGCTCCTCGCGCACGAGCGGCGTCTGCTCGTCGGCCGTGCCCACGAGCAGCGCGCGCTCGAACGAGCCCGGCCCCTTGGCGAGACACCGGCGCAGCACCCCGGCCGACGGCGCGTAGGCGACCTCGCGCCGCTCGACGACGTAAGAGTCGCCGTCCGAGAGCGCGTGGAAGGGGACGTAGTGGAGCGCGCGGTGCGGGACGACGACGGCCCGCCTGTCCCCCATCTTCGGCTCGACGGGCCGGAGCAGCAGGTCGTAGAGCTTTTCGAGGTAGTGGCGCGCGCGGCCCGTCAGCACGGCGAGGTGGGCGCGCATCCTCCGCGAGCCGTAGCGCAGACTGCCTATTTGAAAACGGAACCGGCCGAGTGCTTCGTTGACCTCGTCCTCGCGCCCGAGCCCTCGGACGACTTCCAGCCCGTCTCCCGTCACGACAAAGGCGACGAACTCGCCGCCGAGCGTCGCGTACTCGACGAGCGCGGTGTCATCGCCTAAATCGTTCTGGAGTCCCCTGATGTCGAGGTGTTCGGCCGCGCGCCCGAGCTCGCCCCCGCCGCGCTGCTGCAACTGCCGCATGATTTCGAGCGTGCGCGTCTCGCGCTCGCGCACGGCGTCGTGGAGGGCCTGCATGGCGGCGGGGCCGCGCGCACTCTCTCCCTCTTCGGGCGGCCGGTTGATGCGGCTGTAGAACCAGTTCAACTCTTCGCGCAGCCGTTCGAGCCGCGACAGAAGCTCGGCCTCGAACTCGTCGCGCGGGCGGGAGACGGCCGACAGCGTGCCCGCCATCATCTCTACGAGCGCGCGCGAGCGCGCCCGCTCCGTGTAGGCGAAAGCCTCGCGCACGCGCCCCGACGCGGGGGCGGCGAGGCAGAGGCGGACCAGCTCGTCGTAGGGCGCCAGCTTGTCGGCGACGAAGGCCGTGCGGAACTCTTCCGCGGGAAGCGGGGCGCGCAGGTCTTCGATGAGCGCGACGGCGCGCTTGAAGGACTCTTCGGCGCTGCGCGCGTCGCCGCGCGAGGCGGCGAGCAGGCCGAGGCTCGTGTGGCAGCGTTCGGCTATTTGAGGCAGCGCCTGCGACTCGGCCTCGCGGAGCGTGCTCTCAAGAAGAATCTGCGCGAGCCTTTCGTGCCCCCCGGCGCGCGCCGCCTCGCCGCGCAGCCAGCGGGCCAGAAGCATCCGGCGCCAGTTGCCGGCGCGCTGCAAGGGCGCCTCGGCCTGCGCGGCGAGGACGGCCGTGTGCGCGTGGTCGCCCTCGGCGTGATGAAGCTGCGCCTCCGTGAGCGTGACGTAAGCCTCGCCGACGAGGTTCCCTTCGGCGGCGTAGAGCGTGCGGGCCTCGGCGAGCAGCCGGTGCGCCTCCTCGGTGCGGCCGGTGATCAGGGCGGCGCGGCCGGCCTGCGCGAGCGTGCGGGCCTGCTCGGCTCGCATACCCAGCCCGGCGAAGGTCGGCGCGGCGCGCTCGTAGACGGCGATGGCCTCGGCCGCGAGGTTGAGTTCGAGGTAGGCGTCGGCCAGCTCAAGCTCGGCGACGGCCGACTGGTGCGGCATGCCCATCGTGGCGAAGCGGCGGCGCGAACGTTCGAGCAGGTCGAGGGCTTCGTGGTAGCGGCCGCGGAAGAGCGCGAGCGTGCCCATGCTGGCCTCTATCTCGGCCTGCGTGAGCGTGAGGCCGGCTGATTCGGCATGGGCGTAAGCCTCTCGGTAGAGCTGCTCGGCGGAGCGGAAGTCGTGGCGGAAGGTGTAGTTGGTGGCAAGCGAGTTCTCGACGAGCGCGATCAGCTTGGGGTCTCCGGCGGCGAGGTAGCGTTCGCGCGCCGACTTCAAAAACTGCTCGGCCTCGTCGTAGCGGTCGCGTCGCCAGTAGATGTTGCCGATGTTGTGCTCGACCTTGGCGGCGGCCAGGAGGTCGCCGTGTTCGAGGAAGCGGTCGCGGGCGCGCAGGCCCGTCTCGACGGCCTCTTCGTAGCGGCCGAGCATGGCGAGCGCGATGAGCTTGCTGACCTGCGTGGAGCCGGCCGTGTGCGGCTGGCACAGGCGTTGGAAGCGAGCCTCGGCGTCGTCGAGGCGGCGGACGGCCTCCTCCATCCGGCCGCCGACGAGCGCGGCGATGCCCGAGCCCCAGTCGCAGAGCGCGGCCACC
>DATHBF010000019.1:0-6859 GCA_035296285.1 Pyrinomonadaceae bacterium
CGCGCGCGCGATGAAGCAGAGGTTGCTGAGCCCGCCCTCGACCGGGCTCAGGCCGCCGTAGCCGCCCGGGTAAAAATATATCTCGCACACGCCGCCCGCGCCGCCCGCGCCTTCCACGTGCGCCTTGAAGGCGACGAGGCGGGCGCGCGCGCTCTTCGACTCGCGCTCTTCCCCGCCCCCTTTCAGCTCGCGCGCCGCGCGCCGCGCCACGGCACGCGCGCGGCCCGTGGCGTCTACGACCACGCGCGCCCGGTGCTCGGCCTCGCCTTCGCCCGTGTGCAGCCGCACGCCGCGGACACGACCTTCTTCGACGACGACGCCCGCCAGCGCCGCGTCTTCCAACACGGCCGCGCCCGCCTTCCTCGCGCGCGCGAGCAGCCGCGCGTCCATCTCGGCGCGGCTCAGGCCCAGCGCGGCCGGGCCTCCGTCGGACCCGAACCACTCGCTCGGCACGCTCACGCCGCGCCCGCCGGGCGCGTAGAAGATTGTCTCCGAAATCCTGCTGCCGCCCGCCGCGCGCATCCGTTCGAGCACGCCGAGCCGCGCGAAGTGTGTGAGGCATTCCGGCGAGATGAACTCGCCGCACAGCTTCTCGCGCGGGAACCTCTTCTGCTCGGCGAGCAGCACGCGCGCGCCTCCGGCCGCGAGCCCGATGGCCGCGCCCGCGCCCGCCGGCCCCCCGCCGACGACGATGCAATCGAACTCAGCCACTCGCCTCCTTCAACGCCCCTCCGCGCTCAGGACCAGTCGGAACGGGAAGCGGCGCTCGACCCTGACACGCCGGAGCCCCGCGCGCTCGGCCAGACGGCGCAACTCGCCCGGCGTGAAGCCGCGCAGTATGGAGAGCGCGCCGTCTTCCCTGACGAGACGGTTGTGCAGGAAGAGCCGGCCGGCCGTCGTGTAAAAGTGGTAGGCGACGGGGTGGCGGTGCAGGTCTATGCAGTAGACGCGCCGGAGCGAGACGCGCGCCATCTCGCGCAGCACCTCTATCACGCCCTCGTCGCGGAAGTGGTGCGTGAAGAGCGAGCACATCACGTAGTCGAAGGCGCCTTCGGCGAAAGGCAGCCGCAGGGCATCGCCTTTAAAGGCGACTATCTCATGAAACCCGCCCGACTCCTCCGCGATGCCTCGGGCCGAACGCTCGTTCAACTCCAGTCCCGCAAACAGCGCCCGCTTCCCTTCCGCGCGCGCCCAGCGCGCCGCCTCGCGCAGAAGCTCGCCCGAGCCGGCCCCCACGTCGAGCAGCGAAAACTCTTTCGCGCCTTCGCGCCCGACCTCCGGCAGCACCGAGCGGCGCAGGGCGCTCGCGTCGCCCAGCCAGCGGTTGACGCGCCGCAGCTCCACCAGACAGCCCTCGTACTCCTCCGGCGTGTAGTCGCCCTTGTCCAGGTGCTCAAGCTCGCCGCTGCGCTGTCGGAAACGCTCGAACATGGCGAAACCCTTCGCGGCGGGCCGTCGTGGGCGCCGCTCGCTTACCGAAGCAGCACGAAGTTGTACGTGATGATGCCGCTGACCTTGACGGGCCGGCCGCAGAGCAGCGTCGGCGATAACTTCACCTTCCTCGCGGCCTCTTCCGCGGCCGGGCGGAGCAGGTCGTGGCCCGAGACCGCCGCCGCCTCGATGAAAGGCAGCGTGAAGGCTCGGCGCATCTGGAAACTCGTGCTTCTCATCGTGCCCAGTCCTGGACCTCCTTACTCGACGCGCTCGACGACGAGGGCGCTGTTCTTCGAGCCGAAGCCGATGCAGTTGCAGAGCGCGACGCGGACTCGCGCCTCGCGCGCGCGGTTGGGCGTGTAGTCGAGGTCGCAGGACGGGTCGGGCTCGTCGAGGTTGATGGTGGGCGGGATGAGGCCGTCCGTCATCGCACAGAGCGCGGCGCCGAGGCCCGCGGCGCCGGACGCGCCCTGCGGGTGCCCTATCTGCGACTTCGTGGCCGACATCGGCGTCCGTGCGGCCGCCTCGCCTAACGCGAGCTTGAGGGCCTGCGTCTCGATGCGGTCGTTGAGCGCCGTGGAGGTGCCGTGAAGGTTGACGTAGTCCAAGTCCTCGGGCGCGCGCCCGGCGTCTTCGAGCGCGAGCCGCATCGCGCGCGCGGGCTCCTCGCCTGTGTCTTCGAGCCGGACGCGGTGGTAGGCGTCGCACGTCGCGCCGTAGCCCGTTATCTCCGCGTAGATTTGCGCGCCGCGCCGCCGCGCCATCTCAAGCTCTTCGAGGACGTAGACCCACGCGCCCTCGCCGAGCACCATCCCCGAACGGTCGCGCGAGAACGGGCGCGAGGCGCGCTCCGGCTCCCCGTTCCAGTCCTCCGTCAAAACTTTCATCAGGCAGAAGCCGGCGAGGATGCCGGGCGCGACGGGAGCGTCCGAGCCCCCGGCGAGCATCGCGTCCTGCCGGCCGAGCGCGATGTGCTGGGCGGCGTAGGCGATGGCGTCGGTCGAGCTGGTGCAGCCGGTCGAGATGACGTGCGAGAGGCCGCGCAGGCCGAAGGCCATCGAGAGCTCGGAGGAGAGCCCGCCGTGCGTGGACGCGGGGATGGTGTAGACGCTGGCCTGGCCCGTCTCGCCGCGGTAGTAGTGGCCGTACTGCCGCTCGGTGAAGGCGAGGCCGCCGCCGCCCGTGCCGAGCATGACGCCGAAGGCTCGCCGCTCTTCGGGGCCGAAGTCGGAAGGCTGGAGGCCGGCGTCTTCGAGCGCCTCGCGCGCGGCGGCGAGCGCCAGCGGCACGGTGCGCGCGACGTGCCGGCGGTCCTTCGCCTTCAGCTCCCTCTCCCAGTCGAAGCCGCGCACCTCGCCGGCTATCTGCACGGGCGAGGATGACGCGTCGAAGCTCTCGATGCGGCGGATGCCGCTCTCGCCGCGGACGAGCGCGCGCCAGAACGCCTCGCGGCCCAGGCCCAAAGGCGTCACGCACCCCATGCCGGTAATCGCCACGCGGCGGGGCTTCACGAAGCGTCCAAACATAGCTTCACTTCCTCTCTGAAGGGAGACGGAAAGAGCATACCACTACCCGGCGAGTGGGCGATAAGACCTGCGACGGCGGGCACGCCACAGCGCGACGGCCGCGAGCGCAGCGCCGCCGCCGGCCATGTCGAGCAGGCTGTCGTAGACGGCGCCGGTGCGCGAGGCGAGGAGGCTCTGGTGATACTCGTCGAGGAGCGCGACCGCGGCGACGAGGGCGAAGGCGGCGGGCCACCAGCGGGCGCGCAGTTTTGGACCCGGGGAGGACAGGAACGCGCGTGACGAGAGAAGCGCCAGGACGGCGTACTCCGTGAAGTGCGAAGCCTTGCGGATGAGGAAGTGGGCCTGCTGGAGCGCGGCCTCTGAGATTTCGGGGAAGAGCCAGACCAGCACCGGCCTTATGACGCGCGACGTGTTCGAGGCCGAGAAGCTTGCGGACGAGGCGAGGAAGATGAAGCCCACCCACGCGGCCACCGGGCCGTAACGCCGGAAGAGGGACGAAGAGAAGGCAGCCTGCCTTTCTTCATCCCTCATCCTTTAATCCCCGACTTAAAGCGCGGCGGCGCCCGAGACGATCTCGATGATCTCGCGCGTGATGCTGGCCTGGCGGATGCGGTTCATGTTGAGCGTGAGCGTTTGAATCAGCTCGCCCGCGTTCTTCGAGGCCGAGTCCATCGCCGTCATGCGCGCGCCCTGCTCGCTGGCGACCGACTCAAGCAGCGCCTTGTAGATTTGCGTCTCGACGAGGCGCGGCAGCAGTTGGCCGAAAATCTGCTCGGGCGGCTGCTCGTACTTGTAGCCGACGAGGTTCTGCCCCGCCTCGGCCGGGGCCGAAGCAGCCTCGCCTTCATTCTCATCCTCGCCGCGCGAGACGGGCAGAAGCTGCTCGACGACGACGCGCTGCGACATGACGGAGCGGAACTCGTTGAAGAGGATGAAGACCTTGTCAATGCCCTCGTCCTCGGTGAAGCGGCGCATCACGTCGCGCGCAATCTCAAGCGCCTCCGAGAGGTCAATCCTTCCCTTGCCCGTGAGGCTGACGTACTCGCCGACGATCTCGACGGGGCGGCGGCGGAAGAAGTCGCGCCCCTTGCGGCCGACGGCCAGAATCTCCACCGTCTTGCCTTCGTGCTCGCGGATGAAAGCCTGCGCGGCCTTGATGAGGTTGGCGTTGAAGGCGCCCGCGAGCCCCTTGTCGGCCGTGACGAGCACGAGCAGGTAACGCTCGTCGCCGCGCGCGTCGAGCAGAGGGTGGTTGTAGTCCTCGCCGGCATATTGGGAGAGGTTGTTCAGCACCTCCGCCATCTTCGTGGCGAACGGGCGCGCGGCGACGGCGCGCTCCTGCGCGCGCTTCAGCTTCGCCGCCGAGACCATCTTCATGGCCTTCGTGATCTGCTGCGTGTTCTTGACCGACTTGATGCGCCGGCGGATGTCGAGCAGGTTTGCCATGATTCGCTACGCCTTCGCGGCGGTGGCCGTCACGCCGGGCGGCTCGGGCTGCGGGTTGAGCGCCGCCTCCGTCCATGTCCCCTTGAAGTCGCCGAGCACCCGCTTCATCTCCTCCTTGAGATTGTCGTCGAGCGACTTCTTCTCGCGGATGGTGTTGAGGATGCCGGGGTGCGAACTCTCGATGAAGCGCGTGAAGTCCGACTCGAAGCGGCGCACCTGGTCCACGGGGATGTCGTCGAGCTGGCCGGCCGTCGCCGCCCAGATGATGAGCACCTGATTGGCAACGTCCATCGGCCTGTACTGCGGCTGCTTCAGAATTTCGACGAGGCGCTGGCCGCGCGCGAGCTGCGCCTGCGTCGAGCGGTCGAGGTCGGAGCCGAACTGCGCGAAGGCCGCCAGCTCGCGGTACTGCGCGAGGTCCAGACGCAACGTGCCGGCCACCTGCTTCATCGCCTTGATTTGTGCGGAGCCGCCGACGCGCGAGACCGAGTTGCCGACGTTGATGGCCGGGCGGATGCCCGAGTTGAAGAGGTCGGCTTCGAGGAAGATTTGCCCGTCCGTGATCGAGATGACGTTCGTCGGGATGTAGGCCGAGATGTCGCCCGCCTGCGTCTCGATGATGGGAAGGCTGGTAAGCGAGCCGCCGCCCTTCGAATCGGAGAGCTTCGCGGCGCGCTCAAGCAGGCGCGAGTGCAGGTAGAACACGTCGCCCGGGTAAGCCTCGCGGCCGGGCGGGCGGCGCAGCAGCAGCGAAATCTCGCGGTAGGCGGCGGCGTGCTTCGAGAGGTCGTCGTAGACGGTCAGGACGTGGCGGCCCGAGTCGCGGAAGTATTCGCCGATGGCCGCGCCGGCGTAAGGGGCGAGGTACTGCATCGCCGCCGGGTCGGAGGCCGTCGCGGAGACGACGATGGAGTAGTCCATCGCGCCGAAGTCCTGCAAGGTCTTGATGACCTGCGCGACGGTCGAGTTCTTCTGGCCGATGGCGACGTAGATGCAGATCACGTCCTTGCCGCGCTGGTTGATGATGCAGTCGAGCGCGACGGCCGTCTTGCCCGTCTGGCGGTCGCCGATGATCAGCTCGCGCTGTCCCCGCCCGATGGGCACCATCGAGTCAATCGCCTTCAGGCCCGTCTGCATCGGCTCCTTCACGGGCTGGCGGTCAACGACGCCGGGCGCGATGCGCTCCAAGGGGCTGTAGGCGTCGGCCGTAATCGGCCCGCGCTCGTCAATCGGCACGCCGAGCGCGTTGACGACGCGGCCGACGATGGCCTCACCGACCGGGAGGCTCATGATGCGCCCCGTCCGGCGGACCGTGTCGCCCTCCTTGACCATCTGGTACTCGCCGAAGAGCACGACGCCGACCTTGTCCTCTTCGAGGTTCAGGGCGAGGCCGCGCACCTCGTGCGGGAACTCAAGCAGCTCGCCCGCCATCACCTTCTCAAGCCCGTGCACCTCGGCGATGCCGTCGCCGATCTTGATGACGGTGCCGACCTCGGTCACGGTCACGCCGGCCTCGAAGTTCTCTATCTGCTGGCGGATGATGTCGCTGATCTCGTTAGCCCTAATGGATTCCATATTTTTTATCCTACCGAAGTCGCTACTGCTCGCCCTTCATCCTCTGCTTGATGCGGCGCAACTGGCTGCGCACCGAGCCGTCGTACACCGTCGAGCCGATCTGTGTGACGACCCCGCCGATGAGCTCTTCGTCCACTGCGAACTGGAGGCGCACGCGGCTTCCGGTCAGTTCGCCCAGCCTCGCCCGCAAGGCGTTCTGAACGTCTTCAGAGACCGGCCGCGCCGTCGTCACCTGCGCCGTCACGACGCCCGAGCGCCGGTCGAGTTCCTTGACGAACTGCGCGTTAACGGCCGGCAGGTCGGCCAGCCTGTGATTCTGTAGGAGCACCTGGAGGAAGTTGGCCGTCGTCGGCCGGGCGCGCGTGCGACTGACGAGTGCCGTGAGCACGCCGCGCTTCTGCTCCTGCGGGATGGTCGGGTGGCGGAAGACTTCGAGGAGTTGGGAGTTGGAATCCAACATCGAAACCCAGGCCGACAACTCGTCCCTGACCTCTTGGGCCTCGCCGCGCGAAATAACAACGTCCGCGAGCGCCACAGCGTAACGACGCGCTACCGCCTGCACGCTCAACGCCTGATACCTCCCAGCTCTTCGACGTATCCCCTGACCAAACGCTCGTCGTCCTCCGGCCTCATGTCCCTGCGGATGATCTCCTCGGCCATACGCACGCTCTGCTCGGCCGCGTACGCCCGAAGCCCTGCGCGCGCGGCCTTCGACGCGTTCTCAATCTCGCGCCGCGCCTGCTCCCGCAGCTTGCGAATCTCCTCCTCGGTCGCCCGCTCGATTCTCTGCCCCTCTTCGGCCGCCTCCCTCTGGGCCTGCGCGCGAATCTGCTCGACTTCGCCGTTGAGCCTCGCCAGCCGCTCCTCCACCTCCTGCA
>DATHBF010000020.1:0-1691 GCA_035296285.1 Pyrinomonadaceae bacterium
CGGCCGACGTCTGGCTCCAGGGCCACGTCCTCGACCGCCGCGCGATGCTCTCGCGCTACGAGGGCGCCGACTCCTCCGTGCCGAAGTCCCGGCTCTGGTCGCACCTGCGGAGGAGGAATTGAGAACGGCAGGCAGTTCGCCCCGCCCCGCGTGCGTCGCCGCTTCCACCAGGGTTCAGCTTCAGAGAACGTTCTTACTGCCAACCGCCAACCGCTCACTGCCTACTTCCCGATGAAACGTCTCGCCGTCGTCCTCCTTATCCTCGTCGTCGCGGGCGCCGCCGGTCTCTACCTCTTCAACCGCTACTGGGTCCACCGCTTCGACGCGCTCATCGCGCGGCAGGCCGGCGTCTACCGCCTCGACCCCGATCTGGTGTGGAGCGTCATCCACGAGGAGACCTACTTCCGCCCCTGGATGAAGGGCGAGGCCGGCGAGATCGGCTTGATGCAGGTGACGCCGACGGTCGGGCGCGAGTGGGCCGCCGAGACGGGGATGCGCGACCTCGCCGAGCAGATGCGCGCCAACCCCGACCAGTTCCTCCTCGACCCCGAGACCAACATCAAGATCGGCTGCTGGTACATGGAGAAGATAGGGAAGGACTACCGCGGGACGCCGGGCGCCGAGGCGCGCATCGTCGCCGGCTACAACGCCGGCCCGAGCCGCGCCGCCGAGTGGAACCGCGTCCCGGCCGGGCAGAAGCCGCTCACCGAAGCGCAGTTCGTCGAGCGCATAGACTTCCCGACGACGCGCGCCTACGTCTCGAACATCCTCGAACGATACCGGCGGATGAAGGAAGCGGGGCGGTGACGTACCGCGAGCTGCTGGCCGGGAACGCCGACTTCCGTCGCCTGTGGACCGGGCAGGTCGTGTCGGAGGTCGGCGACTGGCTGAACAACATCGCGGTCCTCGCGCTCGTCATCCAGTTCGCGGGCGAGGGGCGCGTCGGGCTCTCGCTCGCGCTCTACGCCATCGCGCGCCACCTGCCGCTCTTTCTGTTCGGCCCCGTCGCGGGCGTCGTCGTGGACCGCGCCGACCGCCGCGGCGTGATGATAGCGGCCGACCTGCTGCGCGCGGCGCTCGCGCTCGGCTTCCTGCTGGCGGTCCGCCTCTCGTCGCTGGCCCTCATCTACGTGGTCGGGGCCGCGCTCTTCTCCGTCTCGGCCTTCTTCAACGCGGCCAAGCGCGCGTCGGTCCCCAACCTCGTCGGCCGCGCCGACGAACTTCTGGCGGCCAACTCGCTCTCGGCCTCGACGACGGCCGCCACCATCGCCGCCGGCTCCGCCCTCGGCGGGGTCGCCGCCACGGCCCTCGGCCGCGACGCCGTCTTCGTCATCAACGCCCTCACCTTCGTCGCCTCGGCCGAGATGATACGGAGAATCACTAAGCGCCTGCGGGTTGATAAGGGCGACGCCGTCCGGCAATCCGTAATCGGCCGGCCGACGAGGCGGTTCAGCGTCTTCGGCATCATCCGTCGGATGGGGTCGGAGTTCCGTGAGGGGTTGAGGTACGTGCGGCGCGACGCGGTCGTGTCAGCCGTCTTCGTCGTCGTCGCGGGGTGGGGCCTGGGGAACGGCGCGGCGCGGGCGCTCTACAGCATCTTCGGGGCGCGGCTGGGCGCGGAGGCGGTCGCGGGTTGGGCTTCGGGCTGGCCCGCGCTCGCGGAGCGCCCGACCGACTTCGGCATCTCGGTG
>DATHBF010000021.1:0-2157 GCA_035296285.1 Pyrinomonadaceae bacterium
AACCGCACGACCTCCTTCAAAGACCCGAACGCCTCATGGCAGAGGGTGTCGGCCGTCGGGCAGGGCTTGGGCGAGCTTTCGGCGCTGACGAGCGCGACGGTCGGCAACAGCGCCGTCGGCTTGCAGGCCGACGCCCAGATAATGCTGCGCTCGCTCATCGAGAGCCCGAACACGCCCGCGCTCGCCGTGCCCGATTTACTCCGCGCGCTGGCCGGCTTCAAGCCGCCCGATTTGGCCTCGGTCGCGCGCGGGCGCCTGAAGGCCGACGACGTGATCGTGCGGGCCACGGCCGCCGACCTCCTCTCCGAGCTTCAGCCCGAAGCCGAGACGGCCCGCGCACTCGTCGAGGCGCTGCCGCGCTCCCTGCAAGACGAGACGAACGACGCCGCGCTCTCCACCCTCGGCGCGCTCGCGCGCCAGCAGGGCGGCGAGACCGACGCCGCCATCAAGTCCGCGCTCGAAGACACCGACTACCTCGTCCGCCGCCGCGCCACAGACATCCTGCGCGAGCGCGGGGCGGCGTCGGAGAAGAGAATCGAGACGGTGAACACGCGCAACCACCGCGCCGACTACGAGCGCGCCCTGGCGCGGGTGGGCCGCGGCGTGCGCGCCCTTGTGGCGACCGACAAGGGCCTGTTCACGATTGAGCTGCTGCCTTCGGAGGCGCCGCTCGCCGTGGACAACTTCGTCGAGCTGGCGCGCAAGGGCTACTTCAACAACGTCGCGTTCCACCGCGTCGTGCCCAACTTCGTCGTGCAGGGCGGCGACCCGCGCGGCGACGGCAACGGCGGCCCCGGCTACCAGATTCGCTGCGAGATAAACACGACGCCTTACGCGCGCGGCGCGGTCGGGATGGCGCTGTCGGGCAAGGACACGGGCGGCTCGCAGTGGTTCGTCACGCACTCGCCGCAGCCGCACCTCGACGGCGGCTACACGGTCTTCGGCAACGTCACCGCGGGTATGGATGTCGTGGACCGCATCGCGCGCGGCGACCGCATCCGCTCCGTCCAGATAGTCGAAGGCAAAGCGCCCGCGACGCCGCGCGCGCAGAGGGCGGCGGGGAAGTAGAGGCGATTCGGACAGGGCGGGATGAAGAGGATTACGAACAGGCTCGCCGTCTCGCTCGCGCTGTGCGCCGGCCTTCTCGTCGCGGGCGCGGCGCGCGGCCAGCGGCCTTCCCCGGTTGAAGTTAAGAAGCCGGCGCGCGACTCTTACCGGATAGACCTGCGCCTGAACTTCGACGAGCGCAGCTACTCGGGGATAGAGCGCGTGCGCTTCGTCAACCGCGACGACCGCCCCGCCTCCGCCCTCTACTTCCACCTCTACCCGAACCTGCGGGCCGAAGCCGCGACGACGCGGGGCGAGACGGCCGACGAGCTTTACGCCGACGAGCCCCGCCTCGACGTGACGAAGGCCACGGCGGGCGGTCAGCCGCTCGCCCTCTCCTACGAGGACGGCGGCGCGACGCTGCGTGTGCAGTTGCGCGACGCGGTCGCGGCCGGCGCTGTCGGGGAGGTCGAGCTTTCATTCAGGGGCACGGTCCCCGAGATCGACCCCGACGAGACGAGCCTGACGGCGCACGTCATCCAGCAGGTCGGCGCCGCCATGCGCGAGACGCGCGAGGTGCGCCGCGCCCGCGACACGAACTTCTCGTCGCGCGGCGTGATGCTCCTCGCCAGCTTCCACCCGGTCCTCGCCGCGCGCGAGGGCGGCGACTGGCTCCGCGAGGTCGAGCCGACCGTCGGCGAAGCCGTCTTCGCGGACGTGGCCGACTACGACGTGCGCGTCGTCGCGCCGGCCGGCGTCAACGTCTTCTCCCCGGCCGAGGGCGCGAGGGAGAGGGGGGCCGACGCCGCTCACGTCTTCAGCGGCGAAAACCTTCGCGGCTTCGCGCTCGTCGCCGGCCGGGCCCTGCGTTCCGAGGAGCGCGAGGCGGCCCCGGGGCTCCGCGTCCGCGTCGTCTACAGGGCCGAGCATGAGAGAGTCGCCCGCCGCGTGCTCTCGGTCGGGACGGACGCGGCGCGCACCTACTCGTCGCGCTTCGGCCCGCTTCCCCTGCGGACCGTCACCGTCGCCGAGGCGCCCCTCGTCGCCGGCCTTGGCAGCGCGGACTTCGCCGGCCTCTCCGTCATCGCCAGCGCCTTCTTCGTGGACTTC
>DATHBF010000022.1:0-2933 GCA_035296285.1 Pyrinomonadaceae bacterium
GCGCAGCGGGAACGTCTTGCCGCCCTCGGCGTCGAAGAGCGAGACGCGCCGCACGCTAAGGCTCAGTTCGGGCGCCGCGCCCACGCGTGCCACCGCGACCTCCCCGCCGACTATCCTCGCGCGCGCCGGCAGCCTGAAGGAGGCGACGTAGGTGTGCCCTTCGTATCGGCCCTGCGCGTCCTCTACGGGGAAACTCGCCGCGACCGGAGAGCGCGCGTGCAGCACGGAAGGCTTGATGTCCGGGCGGTCGTAAGCCCACTCGGCGGTGTGCTCGCCCGCGCGCAGCTCAAGCTCGAAAGTGCGGCCGCCCTCGGCGCGCAGCCGCACGCGCCCGACCACCGCGCCGTCCGGCACGGTGACCGACCACGAAAGGTTCGTCACTATCGCCACGCCGTCAACCTCCGCGGGCGGCACCTCGAACGTCAGACGCTCGCCCGCCTCAAGGCTCCGCACGCTCAGGTCTTCGGCCGCGAAAGCCTGCCCGCCGTAGACCTGCGTGGCCGCCGGAAAGCTCAATCCGTCCACGGACGCGGGCGGGGCGGGCGCCGCGGGCGCCGCCGTATTCGACGAAGGTGAAGGCTGCGGCGTCGGCGCGGCCTGCCGCGGCATCGAGAGCAGGTAGCGCACGTTGAGCAGGTCGAGCTCTCGCCCCTCGCCGCGCAGCGTCCGCTCGGGGTCGGGCAGCTCGCCCCAGACCTTCATGTCGCCCGCCAGGCGGCTGTAGCGCGCCAGCCAGAAGCCGCCGTAGCCGGCCGCGTTCTCGACGCCGTGCATCATGTACGTGTCGGGCTGGAGCGCAAGGCGCAGCACGCCGCGCGGCGCGTCCGTGCTCGCCGGCAGGTCCGGGTCGAAGGGGTGCTCGGCCGTCAGTATGCGGTAAGGCCACGCGGCCCCTTTGCCCCGGAGATATTGAACGGTCGCCGGCTCCCGCCACAGCGGCGACTCCGGCCCCGGACTGCTCACGCGCCACCCGCCCGACTGCCCCCACAGAAAGAGGTCAAAGGCCAACACCGCCAGCGGCACCGCGACCGCGCCGCGCCGCCAACCCTTCCCGCGCGCGAAGAACCACAAGGCACACGCGCTCGCGGCGGCGACCAGAATCGGCATGAACAGCTCCGGCGCGCGCAGCAGCGTGACGGCCTGCACCGCCCTCGCCAACTTAAAGTCGTCGGGGCGCCCGAGCGTCACCGCCAGGCACGTCAGCAGAAAGACGCACGCGCCGACGATCAGCACGCGCCTCGTCAAACGCGCCTCGCCGCGCGCGGCCGCGACGAGCGTCAGCCCGCGCCCCGCCAGAAGCGCCAGCGCGAACTCGACCTCCATCAAGTGACGCGCCGGCACCCTGAAGAGATTCAGTACCGGCACGTAATAGATGATCTTGTAAAGCCCGAACGGCGCGAAGCGCCCGAAGGCGAGCACGAGGCAGACGAGCGCCACCGCCGCCCAGAACTTCGTCCACGCGTCGCGCCGCGCCCAGACGGCCAGCCCCGCGAGCATGACAGTCATGACGCCGACGTAGCCGACGTACTCGCCGAAGTAGGACGGGCCGACGTAGGGCGCGCGGAAGATTCCCCACGCGCCGCCGCCCGACAGGTAGGGCGCCAGGAAGTTGAGCGCGAAGCGCGGCGGCATCGAGAACGAGGTGAAGAAGTCGTAGCTGGCCTCGGCGCGCGGGCTGTTGCGCAGTAGCTCGAAGGTCGGTAGGATTTGCACCGCCGCCAGCAGCACACCCGCGGCGACGTAGGCCAGAGACTTCAGGTAGTGTTCGCGCTCGCCCCCCTCGGCCGCCGAGCGCCACATCCAGACGGCGTAGGCCGAGACGAGCAGCAGCGTGTAGGCGAACGTCTGCTGGTGGCCCGCGAAGCACTGCAAGGCGACGAGCGCCGCCAGCAAGGCCCCGCGTGACGCGCGACCCGTCCGGCCGTACCCGTCCAAGGCCCACACGACCCAGGGCAGCACGGCCGCCGTCTGCATCACGTTCGTGTGCCCTATCTGGTTGAGCGCGAAGCCGCCCCACTGCCACGCGAGGCTCGTCACGACCGCGCCCGCCGCCGACGAGCCCGAGCGGCGGGCGCACACGTAGGCCCCGAGCGCGGCCAGCGCGTAGGAGGCGAGCATCATCAGGTTCGTCGCCGCCTCGGGCGCGAAGGTGAGGAAGAACCAGTTGAGCGGGAAGAGCAGGCCCGCCTGCGCCTCGGCGTGCAGCGGCGTCCCCGAGAAGATGTAAGGGTTCCAGAGCGGGAGGCTGCCCGAGAGCGCGATGCGCGCGGCGGCCACGCGGAAGGGGACGTTCTGGATGACGCCGTCGTCGGGCGAGATGATGAGGTGGCCTGCCGCCGCCGGGTAGAAGAACAGGAGCGGCGCGAGCGTGACGAGGAGCGCGGCCGCGCGGTCTTTCGTCGGCCGTAAGCGGGAGAAGGATGGACGAGTCATTGGAGCAGGAGCGGGCGAGCGCGGCCCCCTTCGGCGGGGGCTGGAGCGGGGCGCTGCGCGAGGCCCGCGCGTGGGCGGCGCCGCGCGCTTCGGCGCTCTTGTGCGCGGGACTGCTCGCCGTCATGACGCTGAACATGCTGGCGACGCTCGCGCGCAAGAGCATCACCAACGACGAGACCGTGCTGATCCCGGCAGCATACTATCACCTCGCCGCGGGCGACTTCCAACACGTCGCCGAGCACCCGCCGCTCTGCAAGCTGCTCGCGGGCGTCCCCCTGCTCTTCGTCCAGCCGAACGAGGCGCCCGCCGACCTCGTCCCGGACAAGGTCAGCTCTACTGAGTACACCTGGGCCTACCAGGAGAGGTTCTGGAACGACAACCGCGACATCTACGGCGAGCTTTCCTTCTGGTCGCGCGTGCCGATGGTACTGCTGACGGTCGCGCTCGGCGTCGTCCTCTTCCTCTTCGCGCGCGAGCTGTTCGGGGGGCGCGCGGCCCTG
>DATHBF010000023.1:0-6589 GCA_035296285.1 Pyrinomonadaceae bacterium
GTCAACGCGGGCGCCGGCCTTGACGAGCGCGGCGGCCGCGTCGCGGTATCCGCCCTCGACGGCGAACATCAGGGCGGTGCGCGCCGTCTGCTGGTCGGCCGCGTCGGGCCTCGCGCCCTGTTCGAGCGCGGCCTTCACCCCGTAGTCGTCGCCGCGCTTCGCGGCCTCAAGCAGCCCTGAATCTTTGGCGGCCTGCTCGGCGGTCACGTCCTGCTGCGGCTGCGGCTGTTGAAACGCGAGCGCGAGTACGGCGGAGAGGAGGAGCGTGAAAAGGGGCTTCATAGGATTCAACCTCGCGTGGCGTGCCCTTCGTGCGGGTCGCACTCGTGGCGCTCTATCTCGTCGGGCGAGCTGTAGCGTTCCGTGAGAAAAGCCTTGACGACTTCGACCAGCTCGTCGGCCATCAGCAGCGGAATCAGGTGCCCCGCCCCGTGGAAGGTGCAGGAGAGGGCGCGCGGGAAAGCCTCGCGCAGCCGCCTGCGGTCTTCGGCCGTCACCATCCGGTCGTCGTCGGAGTCAACGATGAGCACGCGGCCCGTCCAGCCGTCGTAAATCTCGGCGCCCGTGGGCTCGTGCAGGTTGAAGTCGGCGCCGAGCGCGACGCGCGCGAGGAGCGTCCGCTTCGTTAATTTGTGATCGAGGTAGTCGTCGAGCCGTTGCCTGAAACCTTCGACGCGCGCGGCCTGCTCCGGCGGCACGGAGGCGCCGAGGCCCCTGCGCAACTCCGCCTTGATGAGCCAGCGCAGGAACGGGAAGGGGAAGGGCCGGAGCAGCCTCATCAGCCTCGCCGTCTTCTTGCCGACGGCACGGCTCGGCGCGCCCGTGCTCAGAAGTATCAAATGCTCGACCTGTCGGGGGCGCCTCCGCAGGAAAGCCTGCGCGACGAGCCCGCCGAAGGAGCCGCCGAAGACGACGGCGCGGCCGACGTGCTCGCGGTCGAGGATGGCGCTCGCCGCGTCGCACACCTCGTCGAGCGTGCTCACGTCAGAGACGGTCGGCGCGATGGTCCGGTACTCGCCCGCGAAGGCTTCGGCCAGCGTGCGCATCGTCTCGGCCCCGCCGACCGCGCCGTGGAACAGGAGCACCGCCTGCTCGCCGCGCCCGCCCGTCTCGTAGCGCCACTCGACCCCGCGGATTGTCAGGCTCTTCTCGGGCATCGGAAAGGGAAGTTTTTTATAAGCTGTAGTGCTCGATGATTCGCGCCGCGGCCTCGGCGGGCGGGAGCGCGGTGTTGTCTATGTGGAGGCTCTCGCGGCCGGGGACGGGCGAATGGATGTCGTGTCGGCCTTCAATCTCGCGCAACGTGTCGAGCGAGGCGAGCTTGCCCTGCGCGGCGCGTTCTTCTGATTGCAGCCTCCGCTCAAGGACCGTTTTATCACACGCCAGCCGGACGAGGCACACCCGGCCGCCGTGCCCCTCGACGAGCCCGCAAATCTTCTCGACGTAGGCCGCGTCCGAGGGGTGCGCGTAGACGAAGGTGAAGATGAGATGGACGCCCTCGCGCGCCGCCTCCCCGATGATGTCGAGCCGCATCCGGCTGACGAGGCGGAAGAAGGCGGGCGTCCCGAAGTCGAAGACCGTGCGCACGCAGTCGATGGTGACGTGGTTGTGAAAGAGCTTGTAGGAGGTCAGCCGCGCAAGCTCCGTCGCCACCGTCAGCTTGCCCGCCCCCGGCGGCCCGTAGATGAAGACGAGGTCCATCAACTCCTCCGCCCCTTCGACGCCCGCGAGGCGAGGACGGCCGCGCCCGCGGCGAGCGAGACGGGGAGCCAGACCCAAAGCAGCTCGCTCTGGATGACCTCCAGCCCGCGCGCGCTGAGGAACCGCGTGACGCTGATGGGCGAGACTTCGACGGGGCGGAAGGGGAAGAAGTAGCGCCCGTTATCGAAGGGCGCGAAGAAGGCGACGCCGCTGCCGCCGTCGGTCAGCGCGTCGAGCAGGCCGTGCGAGGCGGTCGCCAGGAAGAAGAAGCCGGCGAGCGGCGCCTTGCGCGGCGACCCGCGGAAGAAGACGGCGACGACGCCCAGGCCGAGCAGCAGCGCGAACAGGAGCGAGTGCGTGAAGCCTCGATGCCCGAACAGGTCGCCGTACGGGACGCCGAACAGGAAGGCCAACACGTCCGCGTCCGGCAGCGCCGCGCACACGGCCGCCAGCACCCAGAAGCGCGCCGGCAGACGCTCGCCGGGAAAGAAGAGCTTGCCCAGCGCGGCGGCGAAGAAGGAGTGGGTGAAGACGGTCGGCATGCGAAGAAAGTTATCAGTTATCAGTTGTCAGCCGTCAGCGGGCGGCGCGAGTATAACACCGCGCGCGGGGCCGAGTGTGTGCAAACGGGGGCGGATGGTGATAGGCTATTGGGCGAATTTCAAACGCAAATTATGGGCGCGGGCCGGGCGCTTCCTTCGACGCGAGAGAGGCGCCGTCGCCCCTTTGAGCGAGGTGCAAGGCTTTGAGCGAAGAGCGTAACAGCGTAGACCTGTCGGAGATCATCGCCGAGAATTTCGGCGCCAACGCCACCTACGTCGAGGGCCTTTTGGGCCGCTTCCGCAGCGACCCGTCGCTGGTTGACGACGCCTGGCGCGCTTACTTCAGGGAACTGCTCGGCGGCCAGGACGGCGGCAACGGCGCGCAGGCACAGCCGGCCGCCGCCGCCTGGCCGGCGCCCGCCCGGGAGCCCGCGCCGCAGCAGCCGGCCGCGCCGCAGCCGGCCCCGGCCGAACAGGCCGCGGCCCCGCAGCCCGCGACCTCGCAGCCCGGGCCGGTCCGCGGCGAGGCGCAGCCCATCCGCGGCGGCGCGCTCAAGATCGTCGAGAACATGGAGACGAGCTTGACGGTGCCGACGGCGACCTCGAACCGGCAGGTGCCCGTCAAGGTGCTGGAGGAGAACCGGCTCATCGCCAACCAGTTCCTGAAGGAGCACGGGCGGGGCAAGGCTTCGTACACGCACTTCATCGCCTTCGCCCTCCTGCGCGCGCTCGAAGAGTTCCCGCAGCTCAACGACGGGTTCGCCGTCGTGGACGGCCAGCCGTCGCGCGTCCGCCGCGCCGATGTCAACCTCGGCCTCGCCATCGACCTTGAGAAGAAGGACGGCACGCGCACGCTGCTCGTCCCGAACATCAAGAACGCCGGCCGCCTGAACTTCGCGGAGTTCCTCGCCGCCTACGACGACATCATCAAGCGCGCGCGCGCCGGCAAGCTCGGCGTCCCCGACTTTCAGGACACAACCATCTCTTTGACCAATCCGGGCACGCTCGGCACCGTCTCGTCGAACCCGCGCCTGATGGCAGGCCAGTCGGCCATCATCGCCACCGGCGCCATCGAGTACCCGGCCGAGTACCACGCGATGACGCCCGAGGCGCTGTCGCTTTTAGGCATCAGCAAGGTCGTCAACATCTCCTCGACCTACGACCACCGCGTCATACAGGGCGCCGAGTCGGGCGCCTTCCTCGCGCGCGTCCACGAGCTTCTGCTCGGCGAGCGCGACTTCTACCCGCGCATCTTCCGCGACCTCCAAATCCCCTACCAGCCGATGCGCTGGGCGAGGGACTTCAACCCCGCGCTGCTCGGCCGCTACGACGCGCGCGAGGAGGTGGGCAAGGAGGCGCGCGTCCTCGAACTCATCAACGCCTACCGCGTGCGCGGCCACCTCGTCGCCGACATCGACCCCCTGAACGCGCTCCCCATCCAGTACCACCCGGAGCTGGACATAGAGACGTACGGGCTGACCATCTGGGACCTCGACCGCGAGTTCATCACGGGCGGCCTCGGCGGCAAGGATAGCGCGACCTTGAGGGAGATTCTGGATGTCCTGCGCCGCGCCTACTGCGGCAAGGTCGGCACCGAGTACCGCCATATCCAGAGCAAGGAGCAGAAGCTCTGGATACGCGAGCGCATCCGCCGGGAGTTCGTCCACCCCGAGCCGCTGTCGGCCGAGACGAAGAAGGCGCTCCTGCTCAAGCTGACGCGCGCCGAGCAGTTCGAGCGCTTCCTACACACGAAGTACCTCGGCCAGAAGCGTTTCTCGCTCGAAGGCTGCGAGACCATCATCCCGCTCCTGGACCAACTGGTCGAGCGCTCGGCCGAGATGGGCGTCGAGGACATCACGCTCGGCATGGCCCACCGCGGCCGCCTGAACGTCCTCGCCAACGTCGTCGGCAACTTCTCCGAGCGAATCTTCACGGCCTTCGAGGGCTCGGTCCACCCGGACTTCCCCGCCGACGAGGGCGACGTGAAATACCACCAGGGCGCGGCCGGCGAGCGCGAGACGGCGTCGGGCCGCCGCGTGCGCATCGCCATCTCGCCCAACCCGAGCCACCTTGAGTTCGTCGACCCGGTCGTCGAGGGCGTCGTCCGCGCCAAGCAGGACACGTTGCAGCTCTCGGGCACGCCGCGCGAGGAGGTGATTGACCGCGTGCTGCCCGTCCTTCTGCACGGCGACGCGGCCTTCGCCGGCCAGGGCGTCGTGATGGAGACGTTGCAGCTCGCCGACCTCAAGGGCTACCGCACGGGCGGCACCATTCACATCATCATCAACAACCAGATCGGCTTCACCACCTCGCCCGAGCAGAGCCGCTCGTCCATCTACTCGACCGACGTGGCGAAGATGACGCAGCTCCCCATCTTCCACGTCAACGGCGACGACCCCGAGGCCGCCTTCCGCGTGCTGCGCATGGCGCTCGACTTCCGGCAGGAGTTTAACAAGGACGTGGTCCTCGACGTGGTCGGCTTCCGCCGCCTCGGCCACAACGAGGGCGACGAGCCGAGCTACACGCAGCCCATCATGTACGCCCGCGTCAAGGCCCACCCCGGCGTGCGCGCCCTGTACGCCGCGCGCCTCGTCGCCGAGGGCGTGGTGACGGCCGAAGAGGCGGAGCAGATGATTAAGGACGCGACGGCGCGTTACGAGGAGGTGCACGCGCGCGCCAAGGAGATCGTCAGCCGGAAGCCGCCGAAGCGGGAGCTGCCGCCGGCCGAGCGCGAGGAGGACGGCTCAGACATCGTCGAGACGGCCGTCTCGGCCGACGTGGTGCGCCAGGTCGCGCACCGCATCGCGGTCGTCCCCGAAGACTTCAACGTCAACCCGAAGATGGTGAGCCAGCTCGCGCGCCGCGCGAAGATGGGCGAGGGGCAGGCGCCGATGGACTGGGCGTTCGCGGAGCTCGTCGCCTTCGGGTCGCTGGGCCTAGAGGGCGTGCGCGTCCGCCTCTCGGGGCAGGACTCGGGGCGCGGCACCTTCTCGCAGCGCCACGCCATCCTCTACGACACGCGGACGGGCAAGCCGTGGGCTCCGCTGACGGAGATGACGGCGCGCGACGGGCGCTCGCTCGTCGAGGTCTTCGACAGCTCGCTCTCCGAGCAGGGCGTGCTCGGCTTCGAGTACGGCTACTCGGTCGTGGCGCGCGACGCGCTCGTCGCCTGGGAGGCGCAGTTCGGCGACTTCGGCAATGGCGCGCAGGTCATCATCGACACCTTCATCACGCCCGGCTACGACAAGTGGCAGCAGTCCTCGCGCCTGTGTCTGCTGCTGCCGCACGGCTACGAGGGGCAGGGGCCGGAACACTCCTCGGCGCGGCTCGAACGCTACCTCCAACTGTGCGCCGAGAACAACGTGCAGGTCTGCTACCCGACGACGCCCGCGCAGTACTTCCACCTCCTGCGCCGGCAGGTGAAGCAGGAGCGGGCGCGCCCGCTCGTCGTGATGACGCCGAAGAGCCTTCTGAGGCTCCCGGCCGCCGTCTCGTCGGTCGAGGAGCTGACGGCCGGCGGCTTCCGGCCCGTCGTGGACGACGCGGAGGTGGGGGACCGCTCTCAGGTGCGGCGTATCGTGCTGTGCAGCGGCAAGGTCTTCTACGACCTCGCGGCGGCGCGCAAGAAGGCGGGCGACGCGCGCGTAGCCGTAGTCCGGCTCGAACAGTTCTACCCGTTCCCCGAGCGGGCGCTGCGCGAAATCTTCGCGTCCTACCCGCAGGCGACGCAGCTCGTCTGGGCGCAGGAGGAGGCGAAGAACATGGGCGGCTGGACGTTCGTCGAGCCGCGCCTCGTCGGACTCATGACGGCCTGCGAGCGGCCCCACTACGTCGGGCGCGACGCCTCGGCGAGCCCCGCCACCGGCTCCTACACCATCCACGAGCTAGAGCAGCGCCGCCTCGTCGACGACGCGCTCACGGCCGAGGCTCCCTTCATCTCCGGCGCCTCGACGGCCCGCTTCGCCGGCCAGGCCGACTCGTAGGAGGAGATGAGACAAACGCTCGCCGCCTTCGTCCTCCTCTTCGCGCTCGCCCTCCCCTGCCCGGCGCAGCAGTTGACGCCCGAGCAGGAGCGAGCGCGCGGCGAGGCGATGACGCTCCTGCTCCGGTCTCAGGAGCTGAACGGGGAGGGGAAGACGGGCGAGGCCGTGGAGGCGGCCGAGGCCGCGCTCGCCGCGGCCGAGAGGTCGCTCGGCGGGGGCCATGAACTCGTCGCCCTCGCCCTCGACATGCTCGGCACGCTCCACCTCAACCGCGAGGACTTCGCGCGCGCCGAGACCTTCTACTCGCGCGCGCTCGCCGCCCGCGAGAAGTCGCAGGGGCCGGAGCACCCGGACGTGGCCGCG
>DATHBF010000024.1:0-3474 GCA_035296285.1 Pyrinomonadaceae bacterium
CCGACGGCATCGTCGGGCCGAAGACCTGGCTCGAACTGGACAAGCTGCCTTAGGCGGTTAGGCGGTCGTCCACCTCGTAGAGGTGGACTTCGCCCTTGACTATCATGTAGGGGAGTCGGCGGTCCTGAATCCAGGGGTAACGGTCGCGGTAGTCGCGGTACTGGTCGTTGGTGACGATGCGGGCGCCGTGCTGGTCGGCGATGTCGAGGATGAAGAAGTCGGCGTCGGTGCCGGCCGGGACCTGGCGGATGTGCTGCGACTCGATGAGGGCCGCCATCTGCGTCTGGTCGTCGATGTCGTACTTAAGGCTGGCGTCCACGATGATGACGGTGTCGAAGCCGCGCTCCTCCATCTCCCGCTTCACCTTCAGCAGGTTGGCGAGCTTCGGCTTGCCGCCCGCGCTCTTCTCCTCGTAGGCGACGTTCGCCCCGTCAATCACGACCAGCTCTTTCGCGCGCGTCATGTGAGTCTCGGCATCCCCTTTGTCCGTGCAAGGTTTTCTGGCACAGTAACACACGCAAGTAGACCCTAGCCAGTTGCACCGCCGGAGGCCCAACGATGAAGACACTGACGACGCGCGCCCTCTTCTGCCTGCTCACGCCCGCCCTCGGCCTCGCGCTGGCCGCCGCGGCGCGCACCCCGGCTGACGCCCCGCCGCCGCCCGCGGCGCAGCAGCAGGGCCAGCCCTTCGACCCCGGCTGCACGCTCCCCTTCGACGCCATCAAGACGACGGGGCTCGGCATCGACGCGCAGTGCCCGAAGGGCGGCCACTCGGCGCTCCTCGGCGCGAGCCAGCCGCACGTCCTGCAAAACCTCGCCAAGAACAACTTCTGCGTCAAGGGCGAGGCGACGCCCGTCGGCTACGACGCCTTCGTCGCCCTGCAAACGGCCGTGGGCGACATGGGCTCGAACCTCGTCTGGGGCTCCGGCCAGAAGCTCCCCGCCGACCGCACCCCGCTGCAAAACCTGTCCGTCAAGGACGGCGGCAAGACCTTGACCATCGGCGAGGGCTCGAAGGTCTCCTTCGTCGGCTATGTGATGGCCTACGAGTTCGCCGACACGCACGGCGGCGAGGACGTGAACTGCAACCTGAGCGGCGACGACACCAACGACATTCACCTCACGCTGCGCACCACGCCCGGCCTCATCCTCAAGCGCCCGGCGGGCCTTCCCGACCCGCGCTGCAACTCCGTCAGCGCCGAGGTCAGCCCGCACTTCCGCCCCGCCGCGTGGAACCGGCTGGCCGCCGCGTCGAGCAACTCCATCTTCACCTCGCGCCCGCTGCGCGTCACCGGCGCGCTCACCTTCGACGCCGAGCACAAGCCCTGCACCGACGGCAAGCCCGCGACGGGGAGCCCCGTCCGCATCTCCGTCTGGGAGATTCACCCCGTCTACGCCGTGGACGTGTGCAAGTACACGACCCTCGCCCGCTGCAAGGCGACCGACGACACGGCCTGGACGCCCTTCGACCAGTACAAGGCGAAGTGAAACACTCGCCCGCCCGCCTTGCTTGACAGCGTGCGTGGCGCTTGCTGTAATCGCACCTCCCCACGAGACAGGCGAAGGCATGACGGGCAGGAGGTGGCGGGAAGTGTCTGCGGATGAACTCATCTACGACTGGAACCGGGTCGAGCCCTCGTTCGAGGGGCCGGGCCGGCACATCGGCTTCGACGACGAGACGCTGCGCGACGGGCTCCAGTCGCCCTCGGTCTGCGAGCCGCCCGTCGGGCGCAAGATAGAGCTGCTTCACCTCATGGACGCGCTGGGGCTGGACACCGCCGACATCGGCCTGCCCGGCGCCGGGGGCACCCACGCCGAGGGCGTCTACGCGCTGGCCCGCGAGATAGTCGAGCAGAAGTTAAAGATCCGTCCCAACTGCGCCGCGCGCACGCACGAGAACGACATCCGCCCCATCGCCGAAATCTCCCAGCGCGCCGGCATCCCCATCGAAGCCTGCACCTTCCTCGGCTCCTCCTTCATCCGCTTCTACGCCGAGGGCTGGACGCTCGAAAAGCTTTTGAAGCTGACCGAAGAGGCCGTCACCTTCGCCGTCCGCGAGGGCCTGCCCGTCATGTTCGTCACCGAGGACACGACGCGCGCCGACCCCGACACCATCCGCGCCCTCTACACGACGGCCATCCGCGCGGGCGCCCGCGCCGTCTGCGTCTGCGACACGGTCGGCCACGCCACGCCGGACGGCGCGCGCGCCGTCGTCCGCTTCGTCAAAAGAATCATCGAGGAGCAGGGCGGCGGCGTCCGGCTCGACTGGCACGGCCACCAGGACCGGGGGCTGGGAGTCATCAACTCCATCGCCGCCATCGAAGGCGGCGCGGACCAGGTCCACGGCTCGGCGCTCGGCGTCGGCGAGCGCGTCGGCAACACGCCGATGGACCAACTCCTCGTCAACCTGAAACTGATGGGCTGGATAGACAACGACCTCTCGCGCCTGCGCGAGTACTGCGACAAGGCGGCCGAGGGCTGCGGCTGGACCATCCCGCTCAACTACCCCGTCTTCGGCCGCGACGCCTTCCGCACGGCCACGGGCGTCCACGCCGCCGCCGTCATCAAGAGCTTCCGCAAGGGCGACACGGAGCTCGCAGACCTCATCTACTCGGGCGTGCCCGCCGGCCTCTTCGGCATGAGCCAGAAGATAGAGGTCGGCCCGATGAGCGGCAAGTCCAACGTCATCTACTGGCTCGAATCGCGCGGCCTCGAAGCCACCGACGACCGCGTCCAACGCATCTACGACCACGCCAAGAGCGCCCGCGGCGTCCTCAGCGAAGAAGAGGTCAGGCAACTCGTTTAACCGCCGATGGCTTCCCCGATCACAACGCCCGCCCCGCCCGAGGAGACGGTCCGCGACCTCGCGGCGTCGGGGAGCGTGCGTCGCGCCTTCGCTTACTTCGAGGCGCGGGCCGCCGAGATCAACGAGGAGCACGCGCGCATTTGCGCCATCCCGGCCCCGCCGTTCGGCGAGGCAGAGCGCGCCGAGTACCTGCGCGCCAGGCTCGCCGAGCGCGGGCTCGAAGGCGCGACACTCGACGACGAAGGCAACTGCCTGGCGCTCAGGCGCGGGCGCGAGGAGACGCCGCCCCTCGTCTTGAGCGCGCACCTCGACACGGTCTTCCCCGCGGGCACGGACTTCACCGTGCGGCGCGACGCGGTGGGCAGGATGCGCGCGCCCGGGATAGCGGACGACGGCAGCGGGCTGGCGGCGCTGCTGGCGCTGGCGGGCGCGCTCGGGAGTTGTGACATCGAGACGCGCGCGCCCGTCCTGTTCGTCGGGACGGTGGGCGAGGAGGGCGAGGGCGATTTGCGCGGCGCGCGCCACCTGCTCACCGCGGGCGAGTGGGCCGGGCGGATCGATGCGTTCCTGAGTCTGGACGGCCCGGGCGTCGAGCGCATAACGAACGCGGCCGTCGGCTCGCGCCGCTACCGCGCGACGTTCCGCGGCGCGGGCGGCCACTCGTGGGG
>DATHBF010000025.1:0-7217 GCA_035296285.1 Pyrinomonadaceae bacterium
GACAATCGCCGACGCGCAGGCCGTCGGCACCATCACGCCCGACTCCACGCCGGGCACCGTGCTCATCAGCGAGCTTCGCACGTCCGGCCCCTTGGGCGCCGACGACGAGTTCGTCGAGCTTTACAACAACACCGACGCCGCCGTCGTCGTCTCGGCCGCGGACGCCTCCGGGGGCTGGGCGCTGGTGAAGTCGGGCAACGACTGCTCGGCCACGCCGGTCGTCGTCGCCGTCGTCCCCGCGGGCACGGTCATCCCGGCGCGCGGCAACTACCTGCTGACGGGCTCGGCCTACAGCCTCGGCGCCTACGCGGCCGGCGACCAGTCGCTCGTCCTCGGCATCGAGGGCGACCGCAACGTCGCGCTCTTCTCGACGGCCGACCTCGCCAACATCTCGACCGCCGCGCGGCTCGACGCCGTCGGCTTCGGCTCGAACGCGGGCAACAACTGCGACCTGCTCCGCGAAGGCGCGACGCTCGCCGACGCGCAGGGCGGCACGTCCGAGTACAGCTTCGTCCGTAAGGTGGACAAGGGCTCGACTCAGGACACGAACGACAACGCCGCGGACTTCGTCGTCGTCTCGACGACGCCCGCGACGCCCGTCGGCTCCAACGCCTCGCCGACGCTCGGAGCCCCCGGCCCCGAGAACGCGACGGGGGCGCGCGGCCCCGTGCCCTGCGACGTGCCGGCCGCGGCCAAGTTCGAGAGGTCGCGTCTCGACTCGACGGTGCCCGTCGGCACGGCGCCGAACACCGTCCGCGACACGACCGCCGACCCCGCCAACAACTCGACCCTCGGCACCATCGCCTTCCGCCGCAGGTTCACCAACAACACGGGCGCGCCGGTCACGCAACTGCGCTTCCGCATCACCAACACCAGGAACCCGTCCACGCCGGGCGCGGCCGACCTGCGCGCTCGCACCTCCGCACCCGTCGCCGTCTCCGTCAACGACCCGGCGACCTGCGGCGGCCCCGCGCCTTGCAGCGTGACCGTGCAGGCGACGACGCTCGGACAGCCGCCCGCGCAGACGAGCGGCGGCGGCGTCAACTCGACGCTCGGCGTCACGCTCGGGACGCCGCTCGCCGGCGGCGCCTCCGTCAACCTGCAACTCCTCTTCGGCGTCGAGCAGGCGGGCGACTACCACGTCAGCCTCGTCGTCGAGGCGGCCACCGGCGGCCAGATAGGGCAGGACGTTTGGGAGCTGAGGGGCCACACGGAGAACGGCGGCCACTCGGACGGCGGCTGCAACACGCCGCCCGTCGCCGACGCCGGGGCCGACCAGACAATCGAGTGCGGCGGCGGCACGACCCCCGTCACGCTCGACGGCTCGGCCTCGGCCGACGCCGACGGCGACACGCTCGCCTACGAGTGGCGCGAGGGCGCGACCGTGCTCGGCACGGCCGCGACGCTCAACACGTCGTTCGCCTTCGGCCCGCACACCGTCACGCTCAAGGTCACCGACCCGAGCGGCGACTTCAACGAGGACACGGTCGTCGTCAACGTGGTTGACACGGCCGACCCGATGATTACGGCGCCGCCGAACGTGAGCGTCAACACCGGGCCGGGCGCGACCTCCTGCGGCGCGTTCGTCAGCGACGAGACGCTCGGCACGGCGGCCGCCAGCGACGGCTGCTCCGGCTCCGTCACGGTCACGCGCACGGGCGTGCCCGCCGGCAACGTCTTCCCCGTCGGCACCACCATCGTCACCTACACGGCGGACGACGGCCACGGCCACACGAGGAAGGCATACCAGTCCGTCACCGTCACCGACGACACGCCGCCGACGGTCAGCGCCCCGGCGAACGTCAACGTCAACGCGCCCGCCAACTCGTGCAGCGTGAGCCTCGACCCCGGGACGGCGACGGCCGGGGACAACTGCCCCGGCGTCAACGTCGCGGGCTCGCGCAGCGACTCGCTGGCCCTCAACGCGCCGTACCCCGTCGGCACGACCACGATCACCTGGACGGCCACCGACGCGCACGGCAACACGGCGTCGGCCGTCCAGACCGTCAAGGTCAACGACGTGACGGCGCCGACCATCATCGTCACCTCGGGCGCGATTAACCTCTCGCCCCCGAACCACTCTTACCAGACGTTCTCCCTCTCCGACCTCGTCGCCAGCGTCAGCGACAGCTGCGACGCGGGCGTTGACATCAACGACGTGGTCATCTCGAACGTCACGAGCGACGAGGAGGAGAACGCCAGCGGCAACGGCGACGGCAACACCATCAACGACATCGTCATCGCCCCTGACTGCAAGTCCCTGCAACTGCGGAGTGAGCGCCAGGGCGGCGGCGACGGCCGCGTCTACTCCATCACCTTGCAGGTGAAGGATTCGAGCGGCAACGTGGCGACGGCCGTGCGTAAGGTGTTCGTGCCGCAGAGCGGCCCGGCCGTGGACAGCGGGACGCACTACGCCGTCAGCGGCTGCAACCCGTAGCAACCCGCCCGGCTTGTACAGAGGGCACAGAAAGAGTGGGCGCGGAATCCTCTCCGCGCCCACTCTTCTTTTTCGGCGTGCCCGCCAAAGCCGTCCGCAGGTGACGGTTGTCAACTGCCGTCCCGGCCTGCTAATAATAATAGTGCGTCCGCCGGTGCCCGCGGACCGCCCCGAGCCTCCTCATCTCAAACGACAGCCGGCCGTCCCTTCCGAGATTCGGGGAATCCTTTTCTATGCGACACCGTCTCTATCGCCTCCTCGCGGCGCTCGTGCGCCTCGTCTGCCGCGCGGCCCTCCGGCGGCCATCACCGGCTTGATCTTCACGGCCTGCCTGTTGGGCGCCGTGGCTTACATGGGCGTGCCCGTGTCGGACTTGTACGAGATGCCGGACCCCGTCGAGAGCGTGTCACAACTGGCCGAGCTTTTATCCTGAGGTAGGACGCCGTGAGTAACGAGTTGGGCAGGTATTACGAGCTGCTGGGCGTCGCGCCGGGCACCTCCGGCAACGAGCTGAAGGAGGCGTACCGCGACATGGCAAAGGTGTGGCACCCCGACCGCTTCGCCCACGACCCGCGCCTCCGGCAAAAAGCGCAGGAGAGGTTGAAGGAGATAAACGAGGCGTACGGGCGACTGACCTCGGGGAGGGCCGGGAGGCGGCCGCGCGCGAATGCCCCGACGCCCGAGCCTCACTCGCCCGCGCCCTCGACGACCGCCCGCCCTAGCAAACGCCCGCGGTTGATTCTGCTCACGGCGGCGGCCTTCTGCGCCGTCTTCATCGCCGCGTTAATCGCACTGGTCCCGACGGGCGCCGGCCGCGCCGACGGACAAACGCCGCCGTCCGAACAGGAGCCCCAACCCGCCCGGGACGCGCGGCAGCCCGACGCCCCGGCGGCCCAGCCAACGCGCGGCAAGGAACGCCCGGCCCGCCAGCCGAACGCGGAAGCGAAGACCGGCGCCGCGCCCGACGCAGCGCCGCCGCGCTCGATGCCGACGGTGACGGTCACGGTCGATACCGCCACGGGGCTGCTCGCGACGCGCGACTGTCCGGCCGTCAGCAGGATGACTTACCCCGCGGGCCGCGAGCCGCAGCAATACTGCGCGGTCGCGCACAGGGCGAAGACGGCCGGCGTGATTCGAGACGCGCGGACGCCCGACGCCGGCAAGCCTCCAGAGCGGTAAGAGCCTGTTTTCAAAGCCCCGAAGGGCGGGATGCGATAGCCGGGGGCAGAGCGAGGCCGAAGGCCGAGCGCCGCCCCCGGAAACTGACGGGCAATACGTGGAGCCCTGAAAGGGGGGATAGATTATTCCGCCCTTTCAGGGCTCCTTTATTATTCGCGGCGCTGACTTGGGGCGTTGTCCCAGGCTTTTACATCACGCCCCTGCGGGGCTTCTCCGCTCAGCCGAGGCGCCTTGACAGCCGCAGGGCGAGTGCGACCAGGGTGCGGCTTGTAGGGCATCCGCAGGTGCCGGCCGCGTGGTGGACGGGGCGGCCCCGACGGCCGAATCTATGTCTTGCCGGTGCTGAAGTTTCTGAGGAGCACGAGGTCGGATGTCCAGACGTGGCGCGAGAAGACGAGTTGCCTGCCGTCGCGCGACCAGTCGAAGCGGAGCCGCCCTTCGGCTTTGAAGTCGGTCAGTTGCCTGGCGGGTCCGCCGTCGGGCGGTTGCGTCCAGATGTTGGGGATGCCGTCGCGGTGGGCCGTGTAGGTGAGCGCCTGCCCGTCGGGCGACCAGCGGACGAAGGGCAGGGGCACGATGTCGGCCGGGATGTCGAAGGTCCGCTCGGGCGGCCCGCCGTCGAACGGCGTGACGGCTATCCGGTACCCGTTGCCGGCCGACACGTCGCGGTGGAAGCCGGCGATGCGCCTGCCGTCGGGCGACACGGCCGGGCGTTCGTAACCGTCGCCCGTCAAACGCACCGGCCCGCCGCCGCCGGCCGACACCTTCCAGAGCGAGTACAGGCTCTCGTCGGGGCTCACCGAGTTGTAGACCACCCAGCGGCCGTCGGGCGACCAGTGGGGGAATTTCTCGCCGCCGCCCGCGGTCAGGCGCACGGGGTTGCCGCCGTCGCCGTCCATGCGCCAGATGTTGAAGGTGCCCGCGCGGTTCGAGGTGAAGGCGATGTGGCGGCCGTCGGGCGAGACAACGGGGTGCGCGTTGACGCCCGCGTCGGCCGTCAGTTGGCGCTGCCCCGTGCCGTCGGCGTTCATCACCCAGATGTCCCAACTGCCGCCGGCCTGCGAGGCGTAGACGACGCGGCCGTCGGGCGTGTAGCACACGTCGAGGTAAGAGCCCGTCCCGAAGGTGATCTTCTGCGCGGGGCCGGAGTCTGCGACGGCCGCGACCCAGATGTCCGAGTTAAGCTCGGTCTGCACGGCGACCAGCGTCCGCGAGTCCGACGTGAGGCTGATGGTGCGATACCTCTTCGAGTCGCTGGTGATTCTGCGCGCGGAGCCTTCGGGGTAGGCGACGTGCCAGATTTGGTCCATGCCCTCGGGCTGCTCGCTCGCCGTCAGCAGAAGTCCGCTGCCGTCGTCCAGCCACTCGACGCCGCCCGTCCATCCCCACTCCCGCGGCGAGACGGGACTCTGCCCGCCGTCTTCGACATTCACGGCGACGACGCCGTTGTGAAAGTCGTAGCGGTCGCGGCTCCCCGTGGAGCAGGCGATGACCTTTCCGTCGGGCGACCAGGCGGGCGCCTTGAAGTTGTCGGTCACGGGGCGCGAGGCGAGGCGGCGCTCGCCGCCCCCGTCCGCGTCGGCGACGACCAGCGCGCTCTCGCCCCCCGCGTTGCGCACGAAGGCGAGGCGGGCGCCGTCCGGCGACAGCGTGACGGGCGAATGCACGTCTTCGAGCAGCTTCGCGGGCACGCCCCCCAGCGTCGGCACTCGGTAGAGGGAGTGCGGCCAGCCGCCCGTCTCACCCGTGACGAAGTACAGATGATTGCCGTCGCGCGAAAAGGTCAGGCCGAGGTACTCGACCTTCATGGGCGCGACGATCTGGCGGGCGCTGGAGGCCGAGGTCTGCCTGAGCCAGAGGCTCTCGCGCCCGGCCTCGACGACCGAGTAGATGATGTGTCTGCCGTCCGGCGAGATGGCCGCGCGCCCTGTGGTGCCGGTGCGCGTCAGGGCCGTCACCTCGATCTCGTTCGCCGCCGCCCCGGGCCCGCCCGCCTTCCTGTAAACCCAGAGCGCGAGCGCCGCCACCGTCGCCGCGACGAGGAACAGCGCCACGACCGCCGCCGCCGCGACTCTCCTGTGAGTCTTCGGGGAGGCGTCGGGCGCGAGGGCGGGCGGCGGTAAGGTTTCGACCGCCCCCGAAAAATGGTCCCTGCCGGCGGCGTCCCCCGCGCCGTTTGATGAGAGGCCCGCTTCTTCGACCCGCCCGTCGGTCTCCGGCCCGACGGCCTCCTCGACCGGGGGAGGCGTTTTGACCTCGGCGACGAAGCGGTAGCCGAGGCCGGGGATGGTGGCGATGTATTGGCTCTCGCGGCGGCTGTCGCCGAGGCAGCGGCGCAGGGCGGTGATGTTCTGGTTGAGGTTGTTCTCCTCCACCACCGTCCCGGGCCAGACCCTCCTCATCAACGTTTTTGAACGGGGCAATGGCGCCGCGAACTGAACGACCACTCCTTCGCGCCTCCGCGCCTTCGCGTGAGAAAGAGAGTCACGCGAAGGCGCGGAGGCGCGAAGGACGAGTGTTGAAAGGGAGGTTGTCATGCTCAAGCGAGCGATCGTTTTTGCTTACGGACTCATCTGCTACCTCGTCTTCTTCGCGACGTTCCTTTACGCCGTCGGCTTCGTCGGCGACTTGCTCGTGCCCAAGTCCATTGACTCGGGGCCGCGGGGCCCGGCCGTCGGGGCGCTGCTCGTTGACGCCTGCCTGCTCGGCCTCTTCGCCGTGCAGCACAGCCTGATGGCGCGGCCGTGGTTCAAGCGCGGCTGGACGCGCGTCGTGCCCGAGCCGGCCGAGCGCGCCACCTACGTGCTCTTCTCCAGCCTCGCGCTGCTGCTGCTCTTCTGGCAGTGGAGGCCGCTCGGCGTCGTCGTCTGGAGCTTCGAGAGTCAGCCCGTCGTCTGGGCCGCCTACTGGTTCTACTTCTTCGGCTGGGCGCTGCTGCTGGCCTCCACGTTCATGATCGACCACTTCGACCTGTTCGGGCTCCGGCAGGTCTGGCGCCACCTGCGCGGCCTCACTTACGCCCCGCCCGAGTTCAAGACGCCCGCGCTCTACCGTCACGTCCGCCACCCCATCTATCTGAGCTGGCTGTGCATCTTCTGGGCTACGCCCCGGATGACGACGGCCCATCTGGTCTTCGCGCTGGCGACGACCGCTTACATCTTCGTGGCGATTCAATTCGAGGAGCGCGACCTCGTCCGGTTTTACGGCGACGCCTACCGCCGCTACCGCCGACAGGTGCCGATGATATTCCCGCGGCTTCGGCGTGGCCGCAAAGGACGGGAGGGCGCCGCGGCGCTCGTACAGACTCATTCGGAATTATGAGGAGGATTTATGACGAAGAGACTTGATTCGCGGGGGCTGGCCGGGCGACTTTGAAACCGTCGAAGGGCGGCTCGCCGCCTACAGTATGCTCCTCAGCCGCGGCGTCTTCCGCCGTGGCGGCGCGCCCCGCGCCGACCGCGACTGGGACCTCGTCGCCGTGGACGACCCGCACGGCTACGCCAGCTTGGGCCGCCTCGTCCACTGGCGGCGCGTCATGCCGACCATCAACCACCTCATCGGCAGCGCCACCATCAACTGGGGCGGCGGCAACAGCGTCGGC
>DATHBF010000026.1:0-8761 GCA_035296285.1 Pyrinomonadaceae bacterium
GGGAGCGGCCGCAGCAGCACGGCGTTGACGACCGAGAAGATGGCGCTGTTGGCGCCGACGCCGAGCGCCAGCGTCACGACCGCCACGGCCGTGAACCCCTTGCTCTTCCAGAGCACCCGCGCCCCGTAACGCACGTCCTGCCACAGTGACTTCATCTTTGATCCCCCTTACCAGAATTACTCGTGTCTGAGCGCCACCATCGGGTCCACCCTCGTCGCGCGCCGCGCCGGCAGGTAGCAGGCGAGGAGCGCGACGAGCAGGAGGAAGCCGGCGATGACGCCGAAGGTCAGCGGGTCCGCGGGCGAGACGCCGTATAGCATCTCCGTCAGACTCTGAAGGTACTTCGTGAGCGCGTAGGCGCCGCCGAGGCCGAGGGCTATCCCCGCGAGCGTCAGCGTCAGGCCCTGCCGGAAGATCATCCGCAGCACGTCGCCGCGGCGTGCGCCGAGCGCCATGCGGATGCCTATCTCGTGCGTGCGCCGCGAGACGGACCACGCCAGCACGCCGTAGAGGCCGACGGCCGCGAGCAGTTGCGCGAGCAGGCCGAAGAGGCTCAGGAGCTTGGCGAAGAGCCGCTCCATCGCCATCGTCTCGCCGGCCTGCTCGGCCTGCGTCTTCACGTTGTTGAGCGGGAGCCCCGCGTCCACCTCGCGCGCGGCCTGACGGACGGCCGCGACCCACGCCTCGGGGTCGCCCTCGGTGCGGACCTCGAAGAAGACGGAGGACATGGCGCGCATCTCCTGCCGCCACGGCAGGTAGACGGTCGGCGGCGTCTTCGCGCGCTGGCTCGTGTACTTCGCGTCGCGCGCGAGGCCGACTATCTCGACCTCGCCCGGCCTCTCGGCGTTGAACGCGAGCCGCCGGCCGACGGGGTTCTCGCCGGGGAAGGCTTGCTCGGCGAAGGTCTGGTTGACGACGGCCACTTTCGGCGAGCGCGCGTCGTCGCGCGCCGAGAGGCCGCGGCCCGCGAGCAGCGGAATCCCCATCGCCTCAAGGAAGTTCTCCCGCACCTGGTGGACGTAGACCTCGCCGTTCTCCTTCACGCGGCCGTCGGGGCCGGGCGCGGCGCCGGGCAGGTAGAAGTTGCGGCTGCTCGAAGCGAACGAGAGCAGGGCGTTGCGCGAGAAGGTGACGGACGTGACGCCGGGCACGGCCTCGATGCGCTCCGTCAGCCGCCGGTAGAGGTCGGCCAGCCGCTCGTCCTTGTAGCCCAGGAGGCCGGGGTCAACGCCGAACAGCAACAGGTTGCGCGTGTCGAAGCCCGGCTCGACCCTCCGCAGGTTGAAGAGCGTCCGCAGGAAGAGGCCCGCGCCGACGAGCAGCAGGAGCGAGAGCGCGACCTGCGCGACGACGAGCGACTTGCTGAGCCACGTCCGCGACGACGCGCTCGACCCCCGCCCGCTGTCCTTGAGCGCGGGCGTCAGGTCAACGCGCGTCGAGCGCCACGCCGGGGCGAGGCCGAAGAGCACGCCCGTCAAGAGCGAGAGCGCCGCCGTGAAGCCGAGCACGCGCAGGTCGAGTTGCGGCTCCAGCGCGCTCATCCAGCGGCCGCCCCAGTCGTCGGCCGCCATCAGCCCGTCCTTGAGCCAGAACGCCACCAGCACGCCGAGCGCGCCGCCCACGAGCGCCAGCAGCACGCTCTCCGTCAGCAGTTGCCTCACCAAACGCCCGCGCCCCGCCCCGAGCGCGAGCCGCACGGCTATCTCCCTGCGTCGCCCTGCGGCGCGCGCCAGCATCAGGTTCGCCACGTTCGCGCACGCAATCAGCAGCACCAGCCCGACGACGCCCGACAGAAGATAGAGGGGGCGCTGGTAGGACTCGCGCAGGTTCATCTCGCCCTGCGCGCCCGGGGCGACGGCGAGCACGGGCGCGTCCTTGGGGTCGAGCGGCGGCGGCGCGCCCGCGCCCTGCGCCTGCGCCCGCCGCGCCTCGCGGTGGTCTATGACGGACTGGCGGAAGGCGGAGTCGAGGGCGGCCTGGGCCTGCTCTGCGGTCGCGCCCGGCCGCAGTCGCCCCATCAAGCGCAGCCACCAGACGCCCGCGCCCGCCATGCGCGAACGCTCCGGGTTGACCTGCGGCTCCCACGCGACCGGGATGGTCACGTCGGGCGAGGAGCCGACCTGCATCGTGCCGTCGAAGCCGGGCGGCGCGACGCCGACGACGGTGAAGGCGACGTTGTTGAGGTTCACCTGCCGGCCGACGGCGGCGGGGTCTGCGCCGAAGCGGCGCTGCCAGTAGCGATGACTTAAGACGGCGGCGGGCGCGGACGAGGCGCGGTCGTCCTCATCATTGAGGGTGCGCCCCGAGAACGCCTCGACGCCGAGCGCCGCGTAGTAGTTGCCGGAGACGGCCTGCCCGGCGACGACCTCGGCCTCGCCCCCGGCGCTCAGGTTGAGCGCGACGCCGCCGAAGGCGAACACGTCCGAGAGCACGCCCGGCTGCTCGCGCAGTCGCGCGTAGGTCAGGTGCGGGAAGGAAGTGCGGACGACGCGGCCCGACTCGTCGCGGTCGCTGTTGCCGTTGTAGCCGCCGGTCTCGAACTTGGGCGACGAGAGTGACTTCAGCAACACGAGCCGCCCCGCGTCCCTCACCGGCAACTGCTTCAAGAGCATCGCGTCCACGACGCTGAAGAGCGCCGTGTTCGCGCCGATTCCGAGCGCCAGCGACAGCACGGCCGCCGCCGTCACGCCCGGCGTCTTCGCCAGCACGCGCGCCCCGTATCGAAGGTCTTGCCAGAGAGTCCTCATCGCTTCCCCCTTCTTCATTCGTACCTGAGCGCCTCGGTCGGGTTGACGCGCGTGGCGCGCAACGCCGGGATGAGGCAGGCGACGAGCGCCACGAGCCCGAGCACGAGCGCCACCGCGGCGTAGGTCGCAGGGTCCGTCGGCTCGACGCCGTAGAGCAGGCTCGCCATCAGTCGCATCAGCACCATCGCGCCGACGAGCCCGATGCCTAAGCCCGCCAGGACGAGCCCCATCCCGCGCCCGACCACCATCCTGAACACGTCTCTTCCTTGCGCGCCCAGGGCCATGCGGACGCCTATCTCGTGCGTGCGCTGCGCCACCGTGTAGCTCATCACGCCGTAGATGCCGACCGAGGCCAGCGCCAGCGCCACGCCCGCGAAGAGCGCGAGCAGCAGCATCGAGAGGCGCTGCGTGGAGACCGACTCGTTGAGCACCTCCTCCATCGTGTTGACGTTGAAGACGGGCTGGTTCGGGTCCACGGCCTGCACCTCGCGGCGGACGAGCGGGGCGAGCGCCAGCGGGTCGCCCGCCGTCCGGACGACGAGGCTCGCACGCGACGCCATGAGCCCCTGGAACTTCAGGGGGACCTGCGCCCGCGGGTGATAGAACTGGGACTGCACAGGCCCCGGCGCGTCGAGCCCGTAGTGGCGGACGTGGCCGACGACGCCGACGATCTCGGCGTCGGGTATGTTCAGCTCCTTCTGCCCTTTCAGGTACTTGCCGACGGGGTCTTCGCCGGGGAAGTGCTGGCGGGCGAACTCCTCGTCTATGACGACCACGCGCTGCGCGTTCAGCGTGTCGCGCTCTTCGAGGAAGCGGCCGCGGAGCAGGCGGATGCCGAGCGTGCGCAGGTGCTCGGGGCCGGTGTAGTAGACGACGGCCATCAGCGTCTTGCCCGGCTCGGGCTCGGGTCGGCCGACGACCTGAATCGAAGTCTCGGAGGCGCCGAGGAAGGGCGCGCCGTTCGTGACCGTCGCCGCCTCGACGCCCGGCAGCGCCCTCACCCGCTCCTCCAACTGCCGGAAGAACTCGCCGGCCTTCGTCCCGTGCGCCTCGGTCTCGCCGGACGTGTAGGCGATGGACATCGTCAGCAGGTTCTTCGGGTCGAAGCCCGTCTCGGTGTTGAGCAGCGTCATGAAGCTGCGGATGAGGAGGCCCGCGCCGACGAGCAGCACGAGCGAGAGCGCCACCTCGGAGACGACGAGCAGGCTCCGCAGGCGGTTCTTCGAAGACCCGTCGGCGCCCGTCCGCCCGCCCTCCTTGAGCGAGACGTTGAGGTCGAGCTTCGACGCGCGGAGTGCGGGCGCGAGCCCGAACAGCACGCCCGTCGAGAGCGCCACGCCGAGCGTGAAGAGCAGCACCGTCCTGTCGATGGCGATCTCGGTCGTCGTCGGTATCGCGTCGAGGCTCGCGCCCCTGAGCACGTCCACGCCCCACAGCGCCAGAAGCAGCCCGGCGGTGCCGCCCATCACGGCGAGGATGATGCTCTCCGTCAGGAGCTGCCGCACGATGCGCAGGCGGCCCGCGCCGAGGGCGGTGCGGATGGCTATCTCGCGGGCGCGCGAGGTGGCGCGCACGAGCATCAGGTTCGCCACGTTGGCGCAGGCGATGAGGAGCACGAAGCCGACCGCCCCGAGCAGCACGAGCAGCGAGGTGCGGATGTCGCCGACGAAGTATTCGCGCAAGGGGACGATGGTGATGCTGTTGCCGCCGTTATCCTTCGGGTAGCTTTCGGCGAGGCGCGCGGCGAGACCCTTCATCTCGGCCTCGGCCCGCTCGAAGGTGACGCCGGGCTTGAGGCGCGCGTAGGCGTAGATGCCCGGGTGGTTGCCGCGCGAGCGCAGGCGCTCCGAGTCTTCGAGCCGCCCGAGCGGGGCGAACACGTCGGTCGCCGTGCCGAAGCGGTACTCCTGCGGCAGGATGCCCACGACCTCGAAGCTCTCGCCGCTCAAGGAAAGGCTCTTGCCGACTATGCCCGGGTCGCCGCCGAAGCGCCGCTGCCAGAGGCCGTGGCTGATGAGGCAGACGGGGGCTGCGCCCGCGCGGTCGTCTTCGGGGCGGAGCGGGCGCCCGCGCGCGACCTTGACGCCGAGCACGTCGAAGAAGTCCCAGGAGACGTTGCGCCCTTGCAGCCGCTCGGGCTCGCCCGCGCCCGTCAGGTTGTAGCTGGCGAACTGGGTGCCGGCGACGTTCTCGAAGACGGTGTTCTGCTCGCGCCAGTCCTTCAGGTTCGGGTAGGAGATGGACATCCCCGGCACCTGCGGGCTCCACTCGCCGAGCCTCACCAGCCGCTCCGGCTCATGGTAAGGCAGCGGTTGCAGGAGCACCCCGTTGACGACCGAGAAGATGGCCGTGTTCGCGCCCACGCCCAAAGCCAGCGCGATGACGGCCACGGCCGTAAAGCCCGGCTTCTTCAAAAGCATCCTCACGCCGTACCGCACGTCTTGCAGCAAAGTCTCCATGGCTTCACCTCATCATTCGTATCTGAGCGCGTCAATCGGGTCCACCTTCGTCGCGCGCCGCGCGGGGACGAGGCAGGCGACGAGCGCGACCGCCGCGAGCAGCAGGGCGACGCCGGCGAAGGTCGCGGGGTCGGTGGCCGAGACGCCGTAGAGCAGGCCCGCCATGAAGCGCGTCAGCAGCAACGCGCCCAGGAGCCCCAACGCGAGGCCGACGCCGACGAGCAGCAGGCCGCGGCCCGCCACCAGCCGGAGCACGTCCGAGCCGCCCGCGCCCAAAGCCATGCGGATGCCTATCTCGCGCGTCCGCTGCGCCGCCGCGTAAGAGACGACGCCGTAGACGCCGACCGCCGCCAGCAGCAGCGCCAGCAGCCCGAAGCCCGCGAGCAGCGCCGCCGCCACGCGCGGCGGGTAGAGCGAAACGCCTATGTGCTCTTCGAGCGTCTTCGCGTCGTAGAGCGGCAGGTTCGCGTCGAGCTTGCGCACCTCCTCGCGGATGGCCCGGATGTAGGGCCGCGGGTCGCCCTCGGTGCGCGCGACGAGCGTCAGAGACTGGCCGTAGGACTGCGCGAGCGGCGAGTAGACGAACATCTGCGGCGCCTCGCCGATGGTCCAGTACTTGCCGTCGCCCGCGACGCCGACGACCTGCATCCACGGGCCTTCGGGGCCTCGGAAGCTGATGCGCTTGCCCACGGCGCCGCGCGGCCCGTCCCCGCCGGGGAAGAAGCGGCGCGCAAGGGTCTCGTTGACGACGACGACGCGCGGCGAGTCCTTCGTGTCGTGCTCGCCGAAGGCGCGGCCCGCGACGAGGGGGACGCCCGCCGCCTCGAAGTAACGCTGCTCGACCGAGGAGACCATGGCGAGCGGGACGTTGGCGCCGCGCGCGGCCGGGCCGCCCTCGACGTAGACGGTGTTTGAAGAGTAGTTGAGGCTTAAGGGGAAGAGGTCGGCCAGCGACGCGGAGCGCACGCCGGGCAGCGCCGTCACCTGCTCGACGAGCTTGCGCGTGAACTCGCGGCCGCGCGCCTCGTCGTAGCCTTGCAGCCCGAGGTCGAAGGAGAGGACGAGCCCGTTCTCGACCTCGAAGCCGGGGTCCATCTTCTGCAAGTGGCCGAGCGAGCGGACGACGAGGCCCGCGGCCACGAGCACCACGAGCGACAGCGTCACCTGCGCGACGACGAGCCCGCCGCGCATGAGTTGACGACGACGGCCGCGCCCCTCGTCGGTCCCCTTCAGAGCGGGCACGAGGTCGGCGCGCGTCGCCTGGAGCGCGGGCGCGAGCCCGAACAGCAGCGTCGTCGCGAGCGAGGCCGCGACCGTGAAGGCGAGCACGCGCCAGTCAGGCTGTAATTCTATCCAGAGGGGGACGTTGACGGGCGGGCGGTAGGCGGCCGCGAGGTCCGTCATCCAGAGCGCCAGCAGGAAGCCCGCCGCCCCGCCCATGAACGCCAGCAGCGCGCTCTCCGTCAGTAGTTGGCGCACGAGCCGCCAGCGCGACGCGCCGAGCGCGAGGCAGACGGCGATCTCCCTGCGGCGCGAAGACGCGCGCGCGAGCAGAAGGTTCGCGAGGTTGGCGCACGCGGCGAGGAGCACGAGGCCGACCGCCGCCATCAGCACCGCCGCGAACCCGACGACCGCGCCGCGCAGCTGCGGGACGACGAAGCCCGGCGCGACGAGCGTGATGCGCCGGCCCTCTTCCGTGTCCGGGTACTCGCGCCCGAGCTGCGCGGCCAGCACGTTCAAAGAAGCCTCGGCCTGCTCGCGCGTCACCCCGTCGCGCAGGCGGCCGATGGCGAAGATGTTCTGCGTCGAGCGGCGGTCGAGCCAGGCGTTGCCGGGCTCTATCCACTCCTGCATCGTCATCGGCACCCAGAGCTCGGGCGTGTAGATGACCTCGGCGCCGCCGAAGCCCTCGGGCATGACGCCGACGACCTTGAAGCGGCGGTCGTTGATGGTGATGTCCTGGCCGACGATTGCGGGGTCGGAGCCGAAGCGCCGCTGCCAGCAGCCGTGGCTCAAGACCGCGACCGGAGACGCCAGAGGCGCGCGGTCCTCCTCGGGCGTGAAGGTGCGGCCGCGCGCGGCCTTGACGCCGAGTACGTCGAAGTAGTTGCCGGTGACGAGGTAGCCCCAGACGCGCTCGTTCGAGCCGTTGCGGCTCAGGCTCATCGGCGCCATGCGCTCGGCGAAGAGGCCGGAGAGCGCCTCGTTGCGGTCGCGGAAGTCGAGGTAGGACGGGTAGGAGAAGGCCTGCATCGAGTCGCCCTGGCCGGTGGCGGAGACCGAGACGAGGCGGCCGGGGTCGCTGACGGGCAGGGGCCGCAGGAGCGCCGCGTTGACGAGGCTGAAGATGGCCGTGTTGGCCCCCACCCCGAGCGCCAGCGACGCGACCGCCACCAGCGTGAACCCCGGGCTCTTCGACAGCCGCCGGAGCGCGAACCGAACGTCTTGCAGCAGCGTGCCCATCGCGACACCTCACTAAGGAAGTTGCCAGTCAGTTGGCAGTCACGCCCCGCGTCGGCAAGACGACTCCCCGGCCCTGGCCGCGGCCAGAGTCAACTTTTACTGACGACAGACGACTGACGACTGACTTATTCGTATCTGAGCGCCACCATCGGGTCCACCTTCATGGCGCGGCGCGCGGGGACGTAGGAAGCGAGGAAGGCGACGGCCGACAGCAGCAGCGCGATGCCGGCGAAGGTGAGCGGGTCGGTGGCCGAGACCCCGAAGAGCAGGCTCGACATCAGGCGCGTCAGCGCGAAGGCCATCGAGAGGCCGAGCGCGACGCCGATGGCGACGAGCAACATCCCCTGCCCCACGACCATCCGCATCACGTCTCTTCCTTGCGCGCCGAGGGCCATGCGGATGCCTATCTCGTGCGTGCGCTGCGCCACCATGTAGCTCATCACGCCGTAGAGCCCGACGGCCGCCAGGAGCAGCGCCAGCACGGCGAACGAGCCCAGCAGCAGCATCGAGAAGCGGCGCGCCGAGAGCGAGTCGGACACCAGCCGCTCAAGCGTCGTCACGCGGAAGACCGGCATGTCCTTGTCCACGCCGCGAATCGCCCCGCGCACCGCGCCCGCCAGCGAGGCCGGGTCGCCGTCCGTGCGCACGGCCACGAACAGCTCGGCCGAGGTGGCGCGCTGCGCGTAGGGGACGTAGTACTGGCCGCGCGTCTCCGTGACGAGGTTGCCGTGCTTGACGTGCGCGGTGAGTCCGACTATCTCGCGGTAGCGCGGCTGCTGGTTGACCGTCTCGAACGTGATGCGCTTGCCGACGGGGTCTTCGTCGCCCCAGTACTTGCGCGCCAGCGTCTCGTCCACGACGACGACGCCCTGCGCCTCGGCCGTGTCGCGCGCGTCGAAGAAGCGGCCGCGCACGAGGCGGATGCCCATCGTCTGGAAGTAGTCTTCGGAGACGAGCCAGCGGTCGCCGTGCGGCGAGGACTGGCCGGGCGGCACCTGCTGCCCCTCGATGCGGAAGCTGCCGCTCTGGTTCGAGCTGCTCATCGGCAGCACGCTCGTCACCGACGCCGACTTGACGCCCGGCAGCGCCCGG
>DATHBF010000027.1:0-4485 GCA_035296285.1 Pyrinomonadaceae bacterium
CCTTTAATCCTCCATCCGTCAATCCTCTTGATCCGCTCTTCGGCAGACCCCAACGTCCGTTCGCGGACGTAAAATGTCGGGCACGCGTTCGGACGCGCGTAGAAAGTCTGCCGCCGGGGTGCGGGGCAGGGAGTCCGGTTCGCACCACATCAATCCAGCAGGAGTCCGACAGGAGTTCATGTCAACCGAAGATAACAAGCCCACCAGCGGCGACGACAACACCAACGAACAGCCGGAGGCCGGCTCGGCGACGACGGGCGAGGCGTCCGCCGCCGCCCCGCAGCCTCAGCAGCCGGAGGCCCAGGCCGCGGCGGCCGCCGCCGGCGCCACAGCCTCACCCTCGTCCGCGCCCTCGGGCGCCCAGGCGACCGCAACCGAGACGGAAGACGATGACGACGACGAGACAGACGCCCGCGGCGGCTCGTCCGACTTCGACTTCGGCGCCATGCTCGACCAGTACGAGCAGGAGCAGGCCGCCTTCCAGGAAGGCTCGGTCGTCAGCGGCAGGGTCGTCGGCGTCAACGACCGCGCGGTCGTCATCGACTTCGGCTTCAAGTCGGAGGGCGCCGTCCCCATCGAAGAGTTCATGGAGAACGGCGAGGTCACGGTCAAGCGCGGCGACGAGGTCGAAGTGCTCATCAAGAGCATGGAGTCGCAGGAGGGACAGCCCGTCCTCTCGCGCGCCGACGCCGTCCGGATGCGCGCCTGGGACGAGCTTGAGAAGGCTTACCGCGACGGCGTCCCCGTCAAGGGGCGCATCATGGAGCGCGTCAAGGGCGGCCTCCGCGTTGACGTTGACGGCGTGGCGGCCTTCCTGCCCGGCTCGCAGGTTGACGTGCGGCCCGTCCGCAACCTCGAATCCTTGCGCGGCCAGGAGATCGAGGCCAAGGTCATCAAGCTCAACCGCAAGCGCTCGAACGTCGTTCTATCGCGCAAGGCGATTCTCGAAAACGAGAACGAGTCGCGCAAGGGCGAGACGCTCGACCGGCTCGAAGAGGGCATCATCGTGGAAGGCCAGATTAAGAACCTGACTGACTACGGCGCCTTCGTTGACCTCGGCGGCATCGACGGACTCCTCCACGTCACCGACATGTCTTGGGGCCGGCTTCAGAATCCGGCCGAGATGTTCAAAGTCGGCGAGACGGTGCAGGTCAAGGTGCTCAAGTTCGACAAGGACCGCGAGCGCGTAAGCTTGGGCTTCAAGCAGCTTTTGCCCGACCCCTGGGAGTCGGTCGAGGAGCGTTTCCCGACGGGCCAGCGGATGCAGGGCAAGATCGCCTCCGTCACCGACTACGGCGCCTTCATCGAGCTTGAGCCGGGCGTCGAGGGCCTCGTCCACGTCTCCGAGATGACCTGGTCGAAGCGGGTCAAGCACCCGTCGAAGCTCGTCCAGCCGGGCCAGAGCGTGGATGTCGAAGTCCTCGGCGTTGACCCGAAGAACCGCCGCATCAGCCTCGGCATGAAGCAGATGCAGCCGAACCCCTGGCAGACGCTCCCGCAGCGTTACCACGTCGGCGACCACGTCCGCGGCCGCGTCCGCAACCTGACGGACTTCGGCGCCTTCGTCGAGGTCGAGGACGGCGTGGACGGGCTCGTCCACGTCTCGGACATCTCCTGGAACAAGCGCATCAAACACCCCGGCGAAGTCTTGAAGAAGGGGCAGGAGATCGAGGCCGTCATCACCAACATTGACGTTGACAACCGCCGGCTCTCGCTCTCGATCAAGGACATGGAGCCGAGCGCCTGGGACAAGTTCATCAACGAGCACAAGCCGGGCGACCTCGTGCGCGGCAAGATCACGCGCTTCGCCAACTTCGGCGCCTTCGTCGAGCTGGCCGAGGGCCTGGAAGGCTTGTGCCACGTCTCGGAGCTTTCCGAGGATCGCGTCGAGCGGCCCGAAGACGCCGCGCAGATCGGTCAGGAGATAGACTTCCGCATCCTCCGCATCGAGGCCGAGTCGAAGAAGATCGGTCTGTCGGCCCGCGCCGCCAGGCACGACGAGCCGGTCGTTGACGTGAAGAGCTACACCAGCGACGCCGGCGGCGGCATGGCGAGCCTCGGCGAGCTGGCCGACTTCTTCAACAAGCGTAGCGGCGGAGGCCCCGAGGGCGAAGGCGGCGGAGGCGGCAGCCGCTAGCCCGCGCCGAGAAGCCGAACGTTAGAACCCGCGCCCCTGTCAGAGATGACGGGGGCGCTTTTTTGTGTCGGCCTGCGTCCCGCCGGCCGCGGCTAAACTATTGGCTGCACGGACGTTTTACCCTTGCTAGGCGCTCGGGATTTCTGCTAAGTTACAGCCCGGTCTGTTGGCTCCCGAGAAATGAATCCCTTTGACCTCCGGCGGAAGTTCAGGCCCCAGTCCGTTGGCGTAAAACCTTTTGAGGTGATGACCCCATGACGAAAGCAGAACTGGTCGAGGACGTTGCGCGCGCGGCCGAGTTGACCAAGAAGGACGCCGAGCGCCTGGTCGAAATCGTCTTCGAGAGCATCATCGAGACCCTGAACCACGGCGAGAAGATCGAGCTGCGCGGCTTCGGCAGCTTCCGCGTCCGCGAGCGCGGCGCCCGCCGCGGCCGCAACCCGAAGACCGGCGCGCCCGTGGACATCCCGGCCAAGCGCGTGCCCTACTTCAAACCCGGCAAGGAGTTGAAGGAGTTGATCAACGAGGAGCCGGGCGCCGCGCCGCCCTCATCCGGCGCGAACGAGCCGGGCGGCAGCCTCAGCGCCCCGCCGGGCGGGGGCGACGCGGACGGCGGGCAGACTCCGCCGATGATGTGAGCGGGGCGCGGGGGCTGGCGAGGCGGGTGAGAGGGAAGTGGACAGGCTCTACACACCCTGGCGGTACGACTACATCAAGGGGTCGAGCGGCGAGAAGACCGGCCACGGCGAGGGCTGCGTCTTCTGCGCCCTGCCGGCGCGCGACCAGGACGCCGAGACCTTCATCCTCCACCGCGCGCGCCACAACTTCCTCGTCCTCAACATCTACCCCTACACCAGCGGCCACCTCATGGTCGTCCCCTTCGAGCACACGGCCGACTTCCATAATCTGGCCAAGGAAACCTCCGACGAATTGATGGACCTCGCCAAGCTCGCGCAGGGCGTGCTCGGAGAGGTCTACCGCCCGCACGGCTTCAACCTCGGCATGAACCTCGGAGGCGCGGCCGGCGCGGGCGTCTCCGACCACCTCCACCTGCACGTCCTCCCCCGCTGGTCCGGCGACGCCAACTTCATGACCACCGTCGGCGAGACGCGCGTCCTCCCCGAAGACCTCCGCACCACCTACGAAAGACTCCGCCCGCGCTTCTAGCCTATTCATCCCTGGGTAAATCCCGGCGGGAGGTGTGGACGATCGCCAGTATCTCTATCTGATCATCTTTGATGAGGTAGATGATTCTGTACTGGCTCTCAATCACTTGTCTTACTTCGTCAATCTCATATTCCGGCACCATGCGACCGGAGCGGGGGAAGTCCGCAATCTGCTCGGAGCGTCGGACAAGACGACCGACCACTTTCTGCGCGTACCCCGGCGAAGTCAGCGCAAGGTAGTCTCTGATGCTCTCAAGCTGGCCGAGTGCCGCGTCTGTCCAAAAGACTCTCACCGCTTTGGCAATCCGAACTTGGCGCGGACATCTTCGACGCTCGTCAACCGCCCGGCCCGACTGTCTTCAAGACCAGCCTCTATGGCCTGACGCACGTAAATCTCCTGCATCAGATCATCCCAGGTGGCGTCGTCCGGCAGCCGCTCTATGAGCCGGCGCGCCTCGTCTTTGACGTTTACAGTCTCCATCGTGACTTACTCCTTAAAGGTCCGTCCGGCGGGTAGGAGAGTGCGTATTACTTTATCACTTCTTGATGTCGCTTGAGAGGGCTTCGTCTTCGACTTCGCCGCCGCGGCTGATGGGGACTTCGATGGGGCGGCGGTAGCCGCGCTCTTCGCTGTCGAAGTCGGCGGGGGGGATGTGGGGCGCCTGGGAGGGGTCGAGCGAGGGCGGGTTGAAGCCGGGGTAGTCGATGCGCGCGTGGTAGATGGCGACGAGCGAGGCGGTGATGGATTCGCGGACCTTGGTCAGCTCGCGCAGGGAGAGGTCGCATTCGTCGAGCTGGCCGTCGGCACGCTTGTCGTCGATCATGCGGGCGACGAAGTCGGCGATGCGCTGCGGGGTGGGCTTGTCCAGCGTCCGCGACGCAGCCTCGACGCTGTCCGCGAGCATCAGGATCGCTGCTTCCTTGGTCTGGGGCTTGGGGCCGGCGTAGCGGAACTGCGCTTCCAGGGTGGCGTCCCGCGCCCCGCCGGTCGCGCGGAAGTAGAAGTACTTCATCAGCGACGTCCCGTGGTGCTGCCGGATGACGTCGCACACGCGCGGCGGCAGCCCCACCTCGGCGGCCATCTCCAGGCCCTCCTTGACGTGCGAGGTGAGCACGAGCGCGGACAGCGACGGGTTCAAACGGTCGTGGACGTTCTCGGCGTTGCCCTGGTTCTCGATGAAG
>DATHBF010000028.1:0-12695 GCA_035296285.1 Pyrinomonadaceae bacterium
CGGCGTCCCCTCGTTCGGGTGGTTCAGGAGGTTCTGCACGTTGACCGAGAAGGTCATGTTGTAGCGGTGCTCCGTGCGCTCGCCGCCGCCGAGCGACTCGCCGCCTCCGCCGCCACCACGTCCGCCGCCTCTGCCGCCGCCTCCGCGGCCGCCTCCGCCTCTGCCGCCGCCGCCACGCCCGCCGCCCCCGCCTCCTCTGCCCTGGCGGCCGGCGGCCGCGTTCACTACCTCGCCGAAGCCGATGGTCTTACTGGCGCGCAGGTTGACGGTGAAGAAGGAGGGGCCCTGGCCGAAGTTGCGCGGGATGATGGTCTGGCCCGGCTTCGGGTTCACGTCGAAGCGGCCGAAGCGCGTTTCGCGCAGGTCGCAGTTGAGCGGGTTGGCGCCGGCGGGGCAGGCGGGCGTCTGAGAGTCGGCGAAGGCGGGGCGCTCGGTGAACTGCGTGTCGAGGTTGATGTCGCGGCCGACGATGATGTTGAAGGGGCGGCCGGAGTTGGCGACGAGGAAGGGGTTGAGGCGCACGCCCCACGGCAGCGCGTTGATGGCGCCGCCGAGGAAGAAGCGGTGGCGCGTGTCCTGCGTCGAGCGGCCGTACTCGCCCGAGAGGTCGTAGGGGTTGGAGGGGAAGCTGAAGGCGCCGTCGGTGTCGCTGCGCGCGCGGTTGTAGACGTAGTTGGAGAAGACGGTGAACTTCTGGCTGAAGCGGTTGTTGACGTTAACGACGAACTGGTGCTGGTTAAAGCGCCCGCTCGACTCGTACTGGAAGATGTTGCCGAGGGCCGGGGACGGGCGGACGAGGTTGTTCGATGCGTCGCGCATGGGGAGGCCGTTCGCCCCGAGCAGCGGCGCGTTCAGGTTGCGCGAGCGCAGGACGTGGAGCGTGCGCGCGCCGATGTAGCTCAAAGAGACGGTGATGCGGTAGGGCAGTTGGCGCTCGACGCTGAGCGAGGTCTGCATCGTGTAGGGCGTGCGAAGGTCCGCGGCGACGCGGCGGACGGCCTGCGAGCGCTCGAAGGCCGAGAGCGACTCGACGGTGGGCGGGTTGACGACCGTGCCTCCGGGCGTGAACACGATTGATTCGAGCAGGTCTATGCCCTGCTGCGTCGCGCCCGTGACGATGAACTGCCGCTGGTTGACGCCGTTCTGGCGCTCGGCCTGGAGCGTGAAGTTCTCGCCGAAGCGCTCGAAGAAGACGCCGAAGCCGCCGCGGATGACGGTGCGCTGCTGGCCGCGCCCGCCGCCCCCGCCGCCGCCGGGCGAGCCCGGCGCCCAAGCGAACGCGAGGCGCGGCGCGAAGTCGAGCGAGCTGTCAATGTTCGTCTGCACCTCGTAGCGCAGCCCGGCCGAGACGGTCAGGTTGGGGCGCACGCGCCAGTCGTCCTGGATGAAGGGGCTGAAGTCGGTCTGCGAGACGCCGGCCTCGGGGTTGCCGCCCGAGATGGAGAACTGCGTGGGGCGCGCGCCCGCCGCATCGAGCAGCGTGTTGCGGTACTGTTCGAGCGTCGAGAAGGTGAACGTGCCGGCGAAGTTCTGCTGCGAGATGTCTTCAATCGAGTTATGGCGCAGGCGCGCGCCGGCCTTCAAGGAGTGCGAGCCGACGGTCCACGAGGTGTAGTTCTGTAGCTCGTAGCGGTCCTCGTTCGAGGACGAGTTGCCGGCCTGCGCGCCGCCTGCGGTGAACGCCTCGTTGACGCGGACGGTCGGCGAAAGGGTGCCGCCCTCCTGTCGGCGGCGGCGGCGGTCGTACTGGAAGCGCGTCTCGTTGATGACGCGCTGGTTGATGATGGAAGTCTCGGTCAGTTGAAAAGTCTGCTGCGTGTTCGTCACGTCGTAGGAGCGCGCGGGAAGGTTGAAGCCGCCGACGCCCTCGTTCAGACGCTCCGTGCGCTCGAAGGTGTAACGGCCGACGAGCGTGTTCGACGGGTTCAGCTGGTAGTCGAAGCGCGGGCTGAAGGTGGTGCGGCGGTCGGGCGACAGCACGTTCTGCGAGAACGCCTGCGCGGCGAACGTCGGGCCGGGCCCGAGGACGACGGCGCTGACGATCTCGTTGTCGTCGGTCTCGCGCCGCTCGAAGTCGAAGAAGAAGGAGGCCCTCTTTTGAACTATGGGGCCGGAGAGGTTGCCGCCGTAGCGGCGTGCCTGGAAGGCGGCGCGCGTCGGCGCGGCGGGCGGGCGCGAGTTCAGCGCCTCGTCGTTGAAGTTGAAGAACGCCTGGCCGCGCAGGCGGTCGGTGCCGGGCTTGGTGAAGATTTCGACGCGGCCGTAGCCGAGGCGGTCGTACTCGGCCGAGAACGGGTTCTGGTTGATGCGAATCTCGCGGATGGACTCCTTCGGCGGCAGGCGCCCGCCCGTGAAGCCGTCGAGGAAGATTTGCGCCTCGCCGCCGGCGCCCGCCGAGGGGCCGGCCAGGGCCTGCAAGGCTTCGGCGAGGTCGTCGGGGTCGTCGGGCAGCGCGTCGAGGTCGGCGCCGCGCAGCACGACCGCCCCGACGTTCGACTCGGGGTCGGTGCCGATGGGCTCCTCGGCCGTGACCGTCACCTCCTCCTGCTCGATGGCGACGGTGAGGACGATGTCCAGAGGGTCGGTGCGCCCGGCCGTGACCTCGACGGCCGTGTTCTCGAACGGCACGAAGCCCGCCTGCGTGAGCCGTATCGTGTAGCGGCCCGGCGGCAGGGCCGAGAAGGCGTAGCGCCCCTCGTCGTCCGTCGTCGCCGTGCGCTCGACGCCCGCCGCGTCCGTCGCCGTCACGATGGCGCCCACCACGACGCCGCCCAACTCGTCCGTCACCTGCCCGCGCAGAGTCCCCTGCGACTGCTGCCCGGCCACGCTCACACACAAGAAGAGAACCAACAAGACTGAGAACTGTCGCATCATCCCCCCAGACGGAAAATAGGTCATCAGTCATCAGCCCTCAGTTTTTGTCTCACTGATAACTGACGACCGTTGACTGACAACTAAATCAGCAATCGTCCTTTTACGGGTTGCCCGGCGGGTCCTGTCGGCCGCCGCCCGCGCCGCCGCCGATCACGTCGCCGGGTAGGCCGGGGCTCATGTTGCGCGGGTCGGCGTTGATTCTTTGCAGGCGGCCCAGGAAGTCCGCGTCGCCCGCGACGAGCGCGACGGCCGTGACGCGCGCCGCGTCGGAGCCGGGCGTGGCCGTGACGAGCACGGTGTCGCCCTTCTTCAAATCGGCGACCGTCACGACGGGCAGCGCCTCGAACATCTGCTGCGGTCCGCGAGCGCCTCCGCCGCGCCGGCCGCCTTCACCTTCACGCCCCGCGCCGCGCGCGGCTCCTTCGGGACGCGGCCCGCCCTGTTGTTCGCGCTGGCGGCGACGCTCTTCGCGGCGTGCCTGCGCCTCGGGGTCGTCGCGGCGTCCGCCTCCCCCGCCGCGTCGCTGGCCGCGACGCTCAAGCGTCTCGACGAACTCGGGCGTCGCGCGCCGGAGCATCGTGTTGCGGCCTGCGGCGACGGTGAAGGTCTGCCCCGTCGCCTCGTCTTTAAGCGTGAACTCGTTGCGGTCGGGCGCGGCGGCCGTGACCGTGCCGGCGAGGCGCGTGAAGGAGCCGGAGATGATCTCCTCGGGGACGAAGCGCGCGCCCTCGGCCGTGCGCTGCCCCGAGGCGCGGATTTGGTCGCCGACGCCCAGGTCCGCGAACGTGCCCGGCCGCGCGTCCGAGGGGCGCAGCGAGTCCGGCGCGAAGCGCAGGAGCCGCACGCCCTCCCCGGCCGCCAGCGTCACGGTCTCGGCGCCCTCGCGCCCGAACGTCTGCACGTCGAGGGTCTTCTTCGCGGCGTCGAGCGCGACTATCCTCCCGACGAGCCGGCGACGCCCGTCCTGCGGCCCGCCCGACCCTGCGGCCGTCGCGGCGGCGCGCGTCGTCACAATCAACTGCCGCGCCGCCTGACCCGCCGAGCCGCGCGCGACCACGCGGTCGCCGACGCGCAGGTCGGCGCGCGTCAACTTCTCGGCGCCCTCAAGCGAAGTCTGGCCCGGCGCGACCCTGAAATATTCGGTCCGCGCGTCGGTCGAGACGGTCACGGTCTCGCCCGCGTCGGTCTTGACCGTGACCTGCCCCGTCGCGGCGTCCAACGCCGTCACCTCGCCCACCACGCGCTGCTGCGCGGGCCGCGCCGCCGCCACGCCGGCCGCAGGCTCCTGCGCAAACACAGAAGCCGCGGGCGGGCACGCGAAGACGAAGGCCGCCACGCACGCCGTCAGGAGGTTTCTCACGAAATCGTCCGTCATGGTTTTTCTCATCGAAGCACGCACCGCCTTAACTCTCGGTCCGTGAAGTGCCCGCGCCGCCCGCGTCAGAAGAGGTCGCGGGCTCACGGTCGTCGAGCGCGGCCGTCGTGCTCTCGACGCTCTGCGGCCCGGCGCCGGTCGTGCCCGCGCCCGCGCCGCCAGAAGAGGCGCTGCCGCCGCCGGGGCCGCCGCCGCGCGTCTCGCCCGCGGCGCTGCCGCCCGAAGGCCCGGAAGAGCCGCCCGGGCCGGCCGGCGCGCCCGTGAAATCCATCTCGCCGACGGCGCCGACGGTCCCCTCGGCGCGGTCCGCGCCCGAGTCTTCGGCACGGCCGGTCTCCGGCAGCACGGCCCCCTGCCCGCCGGCCGTCTCGCCCGGCCTCATCCCGTCGCGCTCGGCCTCCTTAAACTCGGTCCTGCCCGTCCCGTGCGCGAAACGGTCCGGCGCGTCCGTCTTCTCTTGATCGGCCACGGCTGATTCTCCTCTCTGGGTTAAAGGCTTTTCCCGCTCGGCACACGTCCGGCCCTTCATGCGGGAGAGTTATCGGGGGATTCTATTGCAGGGGTTTGCGGGCGAGAGTATAACCCAACTCGCCAGCCGCGCACGTACCGCCGCGGACATACTTACGCCCCCGCCACGAGCGCCGCCTCCTGCCACCCATCAGTAAAGACGGCGAACCGACGTTCACGGTTACGGCTTACATAATGTCAGGGGATTCAGAGATTTAAGAAAGGCGGGCGGAAATAGTAAGCGGGCGCGACTGGCTTGGGGCCGTCGCGCCCGCTCTATGTAACGGTCACTGTCCTCACCCCAGCAACCGTCTAGGCATTTGGTTTCACCGCATGCCCGAATGGCGCACACTATAAAACTTTCGTGGCCGTTGCGCAACTCCCTAGTGAAAAATTTATACGGTGCGGCTCAAATTCTCTCACCAAGCGCCCTCAAGACCTCGGGCGGCGGCGGCGAGAAGAACTCCAGCGGCTCGTTCGTCGAAGGGTGGCGGAAGGCGAGCCGGGCCGCGTGCAAACACAGGCGCGCGTAGGGTTTACGGGCGTACCAGGGGTCGCCGACTACGGGGTGGCCGGCGTGCGCGCAGTGGACGCGCAACTGATTGGTCCGCCCCGTCACGGGCTCCAGCTCGACGAGCGTCCGGCCGCCCCTTCTTTCGACGACTCGCAGGCGCGTCTCGGCCTGTTTCCCCTCCCCGGTCACGCCCCACGCCGGGCTCGACTCTGCGACGCGCCCGATGGGTGCGTCGATGACGAGCGCGTCTTCTTCAACTATTCCTTCGAGCACGGCGAGGTAACGCTTCTCGACGAGCCGCCGGTGAAAATGCTGCGACAGGCGCGTCAGCGCCTCGCGCGTCTTCGCCACCACCATCAGCCCCGACGTGGCGCGGTCGAGACGGTGGACCAGCCCAGGCCGAATCCATTCGCCTTCGACGCGCGCGAGGTTGAGATGATGAGAGAGAGCGTTTGCGAGCGTGCCGCGCTTCACGCCGCGCGTCGGGTGGGCGAGCATCCCTTCGGGCTTGACGAGGACGACGACGTGCTCGTCCTCGTGAACGATTTCGAGCGGCAGGGGCTCGGGCGTCATCGCGTTCGGCGCCTCCTCGAAGGGGGCCATCTCGACCGCGTCGCCCTCCGCGAGCTTGCGCCCCGACTGCGCCGCCGCGCCGTTGACCGAACAACGCCCGCGGCCGACCAGCGTCCTGATGCGCATCCGGCTTAAGGAAGGCAGCCGCGCCGCGAGGAAGTCGTCGAGCCTCACGCCCGACGAAGCCTCGTCAACGAGGAAGCGGTGCGGCCCTTGCATCTGAGGGGTCAGTCCCGGAAGTTCTGCGTGACCATCAGGCCGCGCGGGCCGCCGTCCATGACGCCGATGCCGAGGCGGCCGAAGGCGGGGCGGAGGATGTTGGCGCGGTGGCCGGGCGAGTTCATGAGGCCGGTGTGCGCGATGCGGAGCGTCGGGGCGAGCGCGAGGTTCTCGCCGGCCGTGCGGAAGCGGACGCCGTCGGCCTCCATGCGGTCGAAGGGGCTGCGGCCCTCGGGCGTGACGTGAGAGAAGTAGCCGCGCGCGAACATGTCGGTCGAGTGGCGCCGCGCGACCTCGGTCATCTCCGGGTCGGGCGCGACGGGCTTGAGGCCCGCGGCCACGCGCTCGGCGTTCACCAGCTCAAGCATCTGCGCTTCGAGGTCGGGGCGCGGGCGGACATCGCCCACTTTGAAGGGCAGCTCGACGCGCTCGTCCGACTCGGGCCGGACGGTCAGGCGGTTGAGGGTCTGGCCGACGGCCTCCTCGAAGACGGGCCGGAGCGCGGCTTCGAGGTCTTCGGCGTGCGAGGCGAGGCGGTTGGCGACGGCGCTCTCGCGCGCGGACTCTTGCAGCGCCTCGGGCAGCGGCATCGAGAGCAGCAGCGCCGAGAGGATGGCGGCCGCGACGAGCCCGCCCGCCGCGCCCGGCAGCACGCCGAGCGCGCGGTTGAACTTCGCGCGGTGCGCGCCCTCGGGCACGCGCCGCAAAATGAGTTCCCCGACGACTTGTATGAGGAGCCCGGCCACGGCCGCCGTCAGGACGAAGGCCACGGGCCTGTCCCACGCCTCGTTCCAATCGACGCGCTCGCCCAGCCAACGCGCGACCGGCTGGTAGAACCGCAGGCCCAGCAGCAGCCCGCCGGCCCAGCGCACGAGGTCCAGCGTCCCGCGCATGAAGCCGCGGTGCCAGCCCGACCACGCGCTCAAAAGCACGACGGCGACGAGCAGGATGTCTACGAGCGTGACGGCCATAATTCAACGCTGGCGGCTTCTCAGAGGAAGCGCCGGTGCTCGACCATCAGGCAGCGGTCCTGCACGACCTTGATGCCGGCGCGGGCGAGGCGCTCGGCGGCCGCGTCGTGGCGGATGCCGGACTGGAACCAGACCGATTTGGGTTTCTTGGCGAGTATGTCTTCGAGGTGGGGCGGGATGTCCTCGGGGCGGCGGAAGACGTTGACCATGTCAACCTCGCCGGGCACGTCCGCCAGCTTGCGGTAGACCTCGCGGCCGAGTATCTGCTTCACGTCGGGGTAGTAGACGGGGACGGGCACGACATCGAGCCCGGCCGTGTGCAGGTACTTGGGGACGTAGAAGGCGGGCTGGTAGCTCTGCGCCTCGGTCTTGATGCCGAGCACGGCGACGCGGCGCGTCTCCTGTAGCAACTGCTTCAAGCCCGCGTTCGTCTCGATAAGGTTCTCGCGCCAGTCGCCGCCGGCGGACACGTCTTCTGCGCTCACTCCCGACCCCCTTCCGCGTTCAACGCTTTCGGCGCATTATAGCAGCTTCACTTCTCGGAAGTCTGCGGCGGGCCGTTCTGCCCGAGATACTTGTCGAACCATTCGAGGTTGGTCTGCATGACCTTCAAGATCATCTTCGGCTCGTTCGGCCCGTGCGGCTGGCGCGGCAGCACGAGCATGCGCGTCGGGACGCCCTGCGCGCGAAGGGCGTTGTAGAGTTCGTACCCTTGCGAGATGGGCACGCGCTCGTCGGCCTCGCCGTGCTGGATGAGGGTGGGCGTGGTGACGCCGCGGACGTTGAACATCGGCGAGTGCTTGCGGTAGAGGTCGAGGGCCTCCCACGGCTGGCCGCCGAAGTAGTCGGGGATGAAGCCGGTGATGTCGGCGGTGCCGGTGAAGCTCATCAGGTTGGTGACGGGGGCGCCGGCCGAGGCGGCCTTGAAACGCTTCGTCTGCGTGACGGTCCACGAGGTCATGTAGCCGCCGTAGCTCCAGCCCATGACGCCGAGCCTTTCGGGGTCGGCCACGCCCATCTCTATCACCTTATCCACGCCCGACATCAGGTCCTGAAAATCACCGAAGCCCCAGTCCTTGATGTTGGCGCGGCGGAACTCGGTGCCGTAGCCGGAGGAGCCGCGCGGGTTGGGGCGCAGCACGGCGTAGCCGCGCGAGGCGAAGGCCGCGATGGGGTAGGCGCCGCGGGAGGCGATGAAGGTCTGCTGGAAGACGCCGGCCGGCCCGCCGTGGACGTTCAGGATGAGCGGGACGCGCGTGCCGGCGCGGTAGCCGACCGGGTAAGTGAGAAGACCTTCAACGTCCTTGCCGTCGGGGCTCTTCCAGCGGACGACCTCGGTCCTGCCGAGAGGGAGTCGGGGGATGTCCGCGTTGGCGCGGCTGATTTGGACGGGCGCGTAGGTGTCGGCGCGGCTGACGAAGGCTTCGGGCGCGCGGTCGGAAGCCTGCGCCGCGAAGCCGAACGCCGTGCCGGCGCGGTTGAGGTTGACGCTCTGCAAGACCTCGTCGGTCGTGTTCAGCTCGGCTATCTTGTTGGCCGACACGTCGAGCGCGTAAAGGCGCGTGCCCGTGCCGCGGGCCTCTGTGAAGTAGATGCGGCGGCCGTCGGGCGACCAGCCGGCGAGGTTGGGCTGCGCGTCGTGCGAGGCGGCGAAGGCGCGAGGCGCGGCGGCCCCGACGCCGACGCCGACGACGTTGATGCGGCCGCTCTGCGCCCAGCGCGGCGGGTCGTCGCTGACGACGAGCGCGACCTGTCTACCGTCCGGCGAGAAGCGCGGCGAGAGTTCGGCGGACGGCGTGGCGGCCAGGGGCGTCACGCGCCCCGTGGAGACTTCGACGAGCGACACGTCGGAGGTCGGCCAGTCGTTGACCTTGCCCGTGCGCGTGTGCGCGAAGGCTATCCAGCGCCCGTCGGGCGACCAGTCGAAGTCGGTGTCCACGCTGAGGGCGCCTTCGGTCAGCCTGCGCGGCTCGCGCCTCGCGCCCGCCTCGCGCTCGACGGGGATGAGGTAGAGGCGGCTGAGCTTCGCGTTCTCGTCCACCCAGCGCCAGTCGTCGCGCCCCTTGTCGGACTTCTCCTCGGCCTCCGCCTTCGGGTCGCGCATGGTGAAGGCGATCCACCTGCCGTCGGGCGACCAGGAGAAGTTCGTCACGGCCGACTTCACGTCCGTCAGCGGCTCGGCCTCGCCGCCCGAGTCGAGGCGCAGCAGGTAGAGGTTGCTCCTGTTCTCCTTGCGCGTCGAGGTGAAGGCGAGCAGGCGGCCGTCGGGCGACCACTGCGGGTTGGTCGAGGTCTTGTCGGCGAAGGTGAGCCGCGTGGCGCCCGTGCCGTCCGAGTTGGCGACGTAGATTTGCGAGACGTACTCGCTGCGCTCCGGCGTCATCACCGCGTCGGTCAAGACGTAGGCGACTCTCCGCCCGTCGGGCGAGACGCGGACGGGTCCGACCGGCCTCACCTTCATCATCAACTCCGGCGTCCACCCCTCGCCCTGCGCCGCGGCGGCCGGCGGGAGGAGCAGAAGGAACAGCGCGGCGGTTAAGAACATCGTGAAGCGAGTCATCTCGGGATTCTCCTCGTCGGAAGTTTCAGCGCCTCTCCTCGCTGGCGAGGCGGCCCGCCACGACGACGCCGGTGACGTGCGTCGTGTACTCGAAGGGGTCGCCGTCGAAGAGGGCGAGGTCGGCGTCCTTGCCGGCCTCGATGGAGCCGACGCGATTCTCGACGCCCAACAGCCGCGCCGCCTCGATGGTCACGGCCGCCAGCGCCTCGTCGAAGCTGAGCCCGTTGGAGGCGGCCGCCGCGGCTTCAAAGAGCACGACGCGCGTCTTCGGCACGTAAGCCTCCGAACCGCTCTGGAGCGCGACGCGCACGCCCGCTTTGCGCAGCACCGAGGCCGTCTCCATGCTCAAATTCTCCGTCTCGCCCGCCGCGCGGTACATCGTCGGGTGGACGACGACGGGCACGCCCGCCGCCTTTATCTGCTCGACGACGAGGTAGCCTTCGGCCGCGCCGTCGAGCACCATGCGCAGGTTGAACTCCTTCGCCAGCCTGAGCGCCGCCACGATGTTGTGCGCGCGGTGGGCCGTCACGAGCAGAGGCAGCTCGCGGCGGAGCACGCGCGCCAGCATCTCCGCTCGCAAGTCACGCGCGGGCCGCTCGCCCTCCTTCGCCGCCTGCTGCTTGCGGTCGTACTCCTGCGCCTTTAAGAACTCCGCGCGCAGCATGGCTATCATCTTGGCGTGCGTCCCCGGCGCGCGGCTTCCCTCCATCAGCCCGCCGTCGCCGAGCGTGGCCGCGACCATCGCGACGGGCACCACGACCGCCTCGTCAACCTCGTCGCCGAAGGTCTTGACTATCATGGTCTGCCCCGAGACGAGCGCGCCGGGGCCGTGGCCCGTGTGGATGGTCGTCACGCCGAAGCCGCGCAGCCACTCGACCAGCCGCTCGCGCGCGTTGTAGGTGTCAACTGCCCGCAGCTCCGGCTGGATGGCCGCCGACCGCTCAACCTGCATCTGGTCGTGCGGCTGGTTCAGATACCCCGACAGCCCGACGACCGTGTGCGCGTCAATCAAACCCGGCGTCACCACGCGCGCCGTCACGACCCTGTAGCCCGGAGGTATCTGCACGGACGACGCCGGGCCGACCCGTTCTATCTTCCCCGCCCGAATCAGCACCACGCCGTCGCGCACGGCCGCGCCCGCCATCGTGTGAACGGTCTCGCCCCTCACGGCCATCTGCGCCGACGCCTGCGCCGTCAGAAGCAGGAAGACGAGCAGGAAGGATGGGAGAGTTGAAATCCCGAATTTCAAACTTGAAATCCTCATCGGCTGCTTCCCCCTTCCTCCCCTTCGTAGCACCCGTAGTGGAGCCTCTGGTCGCGGCCCGCGCCGTAGCCGCCGGTGGCGAAGAGCCTGTCTGCCGCGTTCGCGCGGTCGAAGACGCGGACGCCCTCGACCCACGTCTCAAGGACTTTCGTGTAGACGCTCAAGGGGTCGCCCGAGAGGACGACGAAGTCGGCGTCCTTGCCGGCTTCGAGCGAGCCGACGCGGTCCTTCATGTCGAGCATCTCGGCGCCGGCAATCGTCAGCGACCGCAGCGCCGCCTCGCGCGTCATGCCGGCGCGCACGGCAATCGCCGCCTGGCGCAGAAAGAACCGGGAGTCCGTGATGTAGTCGTCGGTGTGGATGGCCGTCAGCACGCCCGCCCGCTCAAGGGCCGCGCCGTTCGTCAGGCTCACGTCCATCGCTTCGAGCTTCCCGCCCGGCGCCTCGATCATGATGATGGAGGCGGGGACGCGCGCGCGCGCCAGATCGTCGGCCACCTTCCACGCCTCCGAGACGTGGTGGAGCACGACGCGGAAGCCGAACTCCTTCGAGAGGCGGACGGCCGTCAGGATGTCGTCGTGGCGGTGCGTGTGGAAGTGGACGACGCGGCGGCCGTCGAGTGCTTCCGAGAGGGCTTCGAGCGCGAGGTCGCGCGGCGGCAGCTTCGACTTGTCGCTCCCTGCGCGCCGGACCTTCTCGCGGTACTCCTGAGCGCGCGTGAACTGCTCGCGCACGAGCGACGCCGCCTTCGAGCGCGTCCCCGGGTGCGGCCCCGAAGAGTTCGGCCTCAAGGGGTTCGTGCCGTTCGCCATCTTGATGCCGCCGGCTATCTCGCCGCGCGCGTCGCGCAGGAGCAGTTCGTCTATGACGCCCCCGCGCCTGAGCTTCATGTAGACGGTCTGCCCGCTCAGGAGCAGGCCGGAGCCGGGCATGACGTTGACGGTCGTGATGCCGCCGGCCCGCGCGCGCATGAGGCTCGCGTCGCGGACGTTAACGGAATCGAGCACGCGCACGTCCGGCTGGATGGGGGCCGAGCCGTCACCGCCGGAGCCGCCGCCGATGTGGCTGTGCGTGTCCACGAGCCCCGGCATGATGACCTTGCCCGTCGCGTCTACGACTTCGGCCCCTTCGGGGATTCTCGCGGACGCGCCGGCCGCGACTATCTTGCCGCGGTGGACGACGAGCACGCCGTTCTCGACGGGTGGGCCGGAGACGGGGACGAGCGTGGCCCCTTTGAAGGCGACGGGGCGCTCCTGCGCGCGCGCGACGGCGCACGCACAGAAGAGCGCGAGAAAGAGCGCGAAAAGTTTTCTCATTCGTTCACCCTCGGAGAGCAGGCACGGGCGACTTCGTGGCAGGCGTTAACAATCGGCGAAGCGGCAATCCCCTGTCAAGCCCCGGCGTAGTCGGCCAGCGCCGCGCGCCAGTCGCGCAGGGGCGCGAGGCCCAACCGCTCCGACAGCAGGCACCTCATCGGCGTATACCGCGGGCGCTCGGCCGCGCGCCTCTTGTCGTCTTCGCCGACGGGCACGACCAGCCGCTTAACTTCTTCGTCACCGAGCCCCGCGAGGCGCGCGGCCTCCAGCGCGAACTCGTAGTAGGAGCAGACGCCCTCGTTGACGACGTGGTAGAGGCCGTGTCGCCCCCGCGAGACTATCTCCGCGACGCGCGCGGCGAGGTCCGCGACGTAAGTCGCGCTCGCCCAGGTGTCCTTTATCGCGCGCACCTCGCGGCCCGCCAGAAGCTCGCGGTGCGCCGCGCCGAGGAAGCTCTCCTTGCCGGGGCCGAAGACCCAGGAGGTGCGGACGACGTAGGCGCGCGGGCAAGCGGAGAGCGCG
>DATHBF010000029.1:0-17499 GCA_035296285.1 Pyrinomonadaceae bacterium
CCAGACGGTTGACCTCGTGAGGCGGCTTGACAGGGCGGGCGTGCCCTTCGAGGAGCTGGTCATCCCCGACGACACGCATCACTTCATGCGCCACGCCAACTGGACGAAGGTCAACGCGGCGACGGCCGCCTTCTTCGACAAGGTCTTCGGCGCCGAGGGCTCGCGCTAGCCGCGCAGTTTCCCGACCACGTCCATGAACCTCGCCACGCGCGACGCGTCAACGGCGTTCGCCCAGTGGCCCTCGCGCTTGAAGTAGGAGCCGACGATGAAGCCGTCCGCCTCCGCGTAAAACTGTTCGACGTTGTCGGGGGTGACGCCGGAGCCGAGCAGCACCGGCAGGCGGCAATGCGTTTTGGCCTCGCGCACGTCTTCGAGGCGGGGCGGCCGGCCCGTGACGCCGCCGGTGACGATACAAGCGTCGCCCCTCATAAATTCCACCGCCTCGGCCGTCGCGCCCAGGGTGATGTCGGTGGTGACCGAGTGCGAGGAGTGCTTCTTCTTCACGTCGGCCCAGACCCGCACGCCTTCGGCGCCTATCTTTCGTCTGAACCTCAAAAGCTCCGCCGCGGAAGATTCAATCCAACCCTCGTCGGCGATGTGCGCGAAGGCGTAGCCCTCGGCCCTCACGTAGTCGAGCCCGGCGGCGTGCGCCACGGCGACGGCCTCCACGTTAGCGCCCGCCAGAATCTGCACGCCCGCCGGCAGCCCCGCCTCCTGCTTCACGGCGCGCGCGACGACCGACATCGCCGCCACTATCTCCGGCCCGACGCCGCCGCGCAGGTACGGCACGTCGTGCATGTTCTCGACCATCAGGGCGTCAACGCCGCCCTCGCGGTACGCGGCGGCCTCGCGCGCGGCCTCGTCCGCGATCTCCGCGACGGTGAGCGCGGAGGCCGGCGTGCCCGGCAGCGCGCCGACGTGGATGACGCCGACGACGGGCTTGCGGCCCTCGAAGAGTGAAGTGAACATATTTTTAGACGCGCCCGGTGGACTTTCTCGTTAAAGTGCGTAAACTCCTTCTGTCCCACTCAAACAATTCCGACGGGACGGCTTCGCGCGGGCATCTCACCCGGCCCGCGCGCGCACCGCGCCGCCCCACTCACACGGAGGAAACGCCCTATGTCCGACTCGCCGCACCCCGACAAGCGCGCCGCCGAGCGCGTGCGCGCTTACGAACCCACGGACTACATTATCGAAGACGCCGGCGAAGAGCGGGGAGTCATCACCAACCTGAGCGTCAAGGGCTGCTTCATCCAGCCCGGCGCCGAGCACGCCGGGAGGGGCCGCCTCATCAGCGTCCGCGTCTACCTGCCGCTCTCGGAGAAGGGGCCGGCGCTGCCCGTCGTGCTGCGCGGGAAGGTGGCCTACTACCTGCCGCGCGTCGGCATCGGGGTCCACTTCGAGGAGTTAACGGCCGAGCAGCGCGAGGGGCTCGGCCGCCTCGTCGAGTATTACCGGACGGCCTCGTCGCGCCGGACCTGAGCCGCCTTCAGGGCGCGCTCGTAAGGTACTTTTCGGGAATCGGGTTCTGCGGCGTCTCCGCCTCCCAGAAGATGGTGACGACCCACCAGCGCCGGCCGTCGCTCATGAGCTGGATGCTGTTGATGCCGCGCGCGAAGGGCTCCGGGTCGTCGGCCTCGTGCCGCGAGTCGAAGGTGCTGAAGACGTGGACGATGTGGCCGAACCTCTCGGCGCGGCTCGCTATCTCGCGCTCGAAGAAGCCGTGCTCGGCGAAATACTTGTCGCCGCGCTCGATGTAGGCTTCAACGTCGTGGACGGTGGCGGCCCACTCCTCGTCGCCCCTGGCGGGCGCGTCGGGGGGCGTGTCGGGCGGCCGTTGCGGCCCCGTCGGTATGAGGCGGGCGCCGGGGATGAAGAGTGAGCGCATGCGGTCCCAGTCGCGCTTCTTGCCGGCGGGGCCGGAGATCACGTCGTAGAGCGCGGCGACGATCTGTTCGGGCGAGCCGACATCTCGCGGGTCGGCGGGCTTCGGTGCGGGCTGTTCGGTCATGATGTTTTTCCCCTCGTCGGCGGGAAGAATTTGGGCCAGCCGCCGAGCGCGTGTCAAGGCGCCGGCCCGGCGTCTGTCCATTCTCCCGCCTTTGGATTATCATCCCGCCTAAACCTGTTAGAGACAACCCGGAGGGAAAGATGCGTCTCGTCGGAAAGCTTCTTCGACTAATGCTGCCGGTGTCGCTCGTCGCCGCGATGCTGCCCGCGTCGCCGCGCGCGCAGCGCACCGCCAAGCCCGTCCTCCACGGCCGCCACTGGATGGCGATTACGGGCAAGCCCCTGGCCGCCACGGCCGGCGCCATCGTCTTCCAGAAGGGCGGCAACGCCGTTGACGCCGCCTGCTCGATGCTCGCCGCCACCTGCACCATGTGGGACACGCTCTCGTGGGGCGGCGAGACGCAGGCGCTCATCTACAACCCGAAGACGGGGAAGGTCGTCGGCATCAACGCCCTCGGCGTCGCCCCGACGGGCGCGACGGCAGACTTCTACAAGTCGAAGGGGATGAGGTACCCGCCCGAGCACGGCCCGCTCGCCGCCGTCACGCCGGGGACGCCGGGCGGCCTGCTCGTCATGCTCGCCGAGTACGGCAAGCTCTCGCTCAGGGAAGTCCTCGAACCGTCAATCCAGCTCGCCGACGGCTACCCCATCGAGGCCCAGCTCGCCAACCTCATCGAGCGCGAGAAGCGCCGCATAGGCGGCTGGCCCTACTCGAAGCAGGTCATGCTCCCCCACGCGGGCCAGAAGCGCGAGGCGCCCTCGGCCGGCGAGATCTTCCGCCAGCCTGACCTCGCCGCCATGCTCCGCAAGCTGGTCGAGGCGGAGCAGAAGGCACTGGCCGCCGGCAGGAATCGCAAGGAGGCAATCTACGCCGCCTACGAACGCTTCTACCGCGGCGACATCGCCAAAGAGATTGTGCGCGGGACGCGCGAGCAGGGCGGGCTCTTCACCGAAGAAGACCTCGCGCGCTGGAAGGTCCACGTCGAGGAGCCCGTCTCGACGAATTACAAGGGCGTCGAAGTCTACAAGCTCTCGCAGTGGACGCAGGGGCCGGCGATGCTCCAGGCGCTCAACATCCTTGAGAACTTCGACCTGCGCGCGATGGGCTACAACAGCGCGCGCTACGTCCACGCCGTCTATCAGGCGATGAGCCTCGCCTTCGCCGACCGCGACTTCTACTACGGCGACCCGTACTTCCCGCCCGCCGAGCCCATCCGCGGCCTGCTCTCGAAGGAGTATGCGAAGCAGCGCGCCTCCCAAATTAACTGGGAGCGCAACGACCCCTCGATCGCGCCCGGCGACCCCTACGGCTTCCAGGGCGAGACGAACCCTTACAAGGCGATTCTTGAGAAGTGGAACGCGCCGAAGCCTAAGCCGGGCGTCCCGCCCGCGCGCACGCAGGACAGCCCGCCCCCTTCGACCTCTTCGTTGACCCGCGACGACGAAGCTTTCAAAAACTCCTTCTACGCCGGGACGACTTCGGTCGAGGCGGCGGACGCCGAAGGGTGGGTCGTCTCCATCACGCCGAGCGGCGGGTGGGTGCCGGCCGTCATCGCGGGCCGCACCGGCGTCGGCTTGAGCCAGCGGGCGCAGAGCTTCGTGACCGACCCGGCGGAGAGCCCTTTCAACGTCATCGAGCCGGGCAAGCGTCCGCGCGTGACGCTGACGCCGACCCTGGCCTTGAAGGAAGGGAAGCCTTACCTCTCGTTCGCCGTGCAGGGCGGCGACTCGCAGGACCAGAACCTCTTGCAGTTCTTCCTCAACGTCGTCGAGTTCGGGATGAACGTGCAGGAGGCCGTCGAGGCGCCCAACGTCAACAGCTTCCAGATGCGCAGCTCCTTCGGCGAGCACGAGTCGCGGCCCGGCCGGATTCTGCTCGCCGAGTCGATGCCCTCGTGGGTCCGCTCCGAGCTGCGGCGGATGGGTTACGAGCTGACCTTCGAGGAGCGCACCTCCGGCCCCATCAACGCCATCTTCTTCGACCGCGCCCACGGCACCCTCTGGGGCGGCGCAAGTAACCACGGCGAAGATTACGGCATCGCCTGGTAAAAGAGCGGGTGACGGGTGTCAGGCGCCGGGTAAAAGCAACTCGCCTTTACCCGGCGCCTGACACCCGTCACCGCTTTTAGTATTTCGGCGTGACGCCGAGCGTGTGGAAGAGGAAGGAGTAGATGTCGGCGGCCTGTTCGATGGCCTTGGTGGTGCTGCTGGCGCCGTGGCCGGACTTGGTGTCGATGCGGATGAGGACGGGGTTGTCGCCCGCCTGCGCCGCCTGCATGGCGGCGGCGTACTTGAAGGAGTGGGCGGGCACGACGCGGTCGTCGTGGTCGGCCGTCGTGACGAGCACGGCCGGGTATTTGGTGCCGGCGCGGACGTTGTGAATCGGCGAGTAGGCCCGGAGCGCCCTGTACTCGGCCTCGTTCTCGGCCGAGCCGTAGTCGGCCACCCAGTTCCAGCCGATGGTGAACTTGTGGAAGCGCAGCATGTCCATCACGCCCGCCTGCTGGATGACCGCCCCGAACAACTCGGGCCGCTGGTTGGCGACCGCGCCGACGAGCAGGCCGCCGTTCGAGACGCCCTGGACGGCGAGCCTGTCGGGCGACGTGTACTTCTCCTTGATTAAAAATTCGGCCGCGGCGATGAAGTCGTCGAAGACGTTCTGCTTCTTGAGCTTCGTCCCCGCCTCGTGCCACTTCTCGCCGTACTCGCCGCCGCCGCGCAGGTTGGCCGCCGCGTAGACGAAGCCCTGCTCAAGCAGCGCGAGCCTCATGGAGTTGAAGCCCGGCGAGAGCGTGCTGTTGAAGCCGCCGTAGCCGTAGAGCAGCGTCGGGTTCCTGCCGTCGAGCGCGAGCCCCTTCCTGTGCGTGAGGAACATGGGGACGCGCGTCCCGTCCTTGCTCGTGTAGAAGACCTGCCTGACCTCGTAGTCCGAGGGGCGGAAGTCGGGTATCCGCGGCGCGCGGAAGACCGCGGACTTGCGCGAGGCGATGTCGTAGCGGTAGATGGTCGGCGGCGCGTTGAAGGACGAGTAGGTGTAGAAGACGACCTTGTCATCGCGCAGGCCGCCGAAGCCGCCGACGTTGCCGAGGCCGGGCATCTCAATCTCGTTCTCAAGCCTGCCGTCGAGATTGTAGACGTAAACGCGCGAAGTCACGTCCTTCAAATAAGTGGCGAAGAGCTTGCCGCCTGCGGCCTCGACATCGTCAAGCGGCTCGGGCCGCTCGGGCAGCACGTCCTTCCAGTTCTTCTCCTCGGGCGCCTTCGGGTCGAAGAGGAAGACGCGGCCGTTCGGGGCGTGGCGGTCGGTCTTGACGAGCAGCTTGTCGCCGACGTTGTCGAGGACATCGAACGTGTCGTCGCCTATCTCGGCGACGAGGGGCCTGAAGGCTTTGTCGGCCGACCTGGCGTCGCGGTAGAAGAGGGCGTTGCCGCGCTTGCCCTTGCCGCGCTCGGAGACGCTGAGGACGGCGAAGCGCTCGTCGTCGGTCGTCGAAAGGAGGTGGAAGCGCTGCGGGTTGGCGCGGTCCTCGAAGACGAGCACGTCCTCGGACTGCGGCGTGCCGACCTTGTGGAAGTAGACCTTGTGGTTCTCGTTCTTCGAGGTCATCGAGCGGCCCGCCTCGGGCGCGTCGTAGCGGCTGTAGTAGAAGCCTTCGCCCTGCCACGCTATCCCAGACACCTTCACCCAGTTGAGCACGTCCGGCAACTGCCGCTTCGTCGCCGTCTCCATGACGCGGTACTCCTGCCAGTCGGAGCCGCCCTTCGAGATGGCGTAGGCGGCGTGGCGGCCGTCGCCCGAGACGCCGAGCGCGCCGAGCTTCGACGTGCCGTCGGCCGAGAACTTGTTCGGGTCAATCAGGACTTCGGGCGCGCCGTCGAGCCCCTTCTGGACGAAGAAGACGTTCTGGTTCTGGAGCCCGGTGTTGTGCGAGTAGAAGTAGTAGGCCCCGCGCCGGAAGGGCGCCGTGTAGCGCTCGTAGTTATAAAGTTTTTCGAGCCGCGCGCGGACCTGCCCGCGGTAGGGAATCCGTTCGAGGTAGGAGAAGGTCAGGCGGTTCTGCGCGGCGACCCAGTCGGCCGTCTCCTTCGAGCTCTCGTCTTCGAGCCAGCGGTAAGGGTCGGCGACCTTCTCGCCGAAGTACGTGTCCACCTGCTCGACGGTGCGCGTCTGCGGGTATTCGAGCTTCTGCTGCGCGCCGGCCGGCACGGAGAGGCCCGACACCACGAGCGCCGACATGGCGAGCGCCGCGAGGGCGCGGACAGGCTTTCGCATCACTACGTTTTAAAACCTCCGGATTCAGTAAAAGGCCCGGCGGAAGGGGGAAGGCCAAGCCGGATTTAAGGGAAGGGATAACCTAACCCGCCGCCGCGCGGGCCGTCAAACGGCGCGATCACCTACACACTCGGCTGAACACAGGTAGAAAAGAGCGCTTTTGACAGCCTCTCGGGCGCGGCCGTAGAATCGGGCGCCTGCCGCAAGTTAAAGAGTCGTTCACATAAAACACAAGCGCGCGTCCGCCGAAGAGGAGGAAGATACCGAGATGCCAGCCGCTTCAGCGCGAGCCGGGTCCGTGCTCGCAAAGTCCGTCGCTTTGATTCTCTGCCTCTGCCTGTTGGCGGCGCCGGCCGTCGCGCTCGGGCAGCAGCCGGGCTCGTCCGCGCAGAGGACCGCCGTCACGAGGGAGAACGTGCTGGCTTACCTGCGCAGCCTCAGCCCCGAACGCAGGGACGCCGGCATCACTCTATTGTCGGCGGCCGTGCGCGACAGCGGCGTTGACTTCGAGCTGACGCCGCCGGTCGAGCAGGAGCTTCGAGAGGCGGGCGCGACCGCCGACCTCATCACGACGCTGCGCGCCAACTTCCGCGGCGCGGGCGCGTCCGCGCAGACGACTTCGCAGGCGGCCGCGTCGGCGCGCCCTTCGTCAACGCCGTCTGCCGACAGAGACCCGGCCTCGACAGACTCGGCGCCCGTCGTCACGCGCCACGAGCTGAGGCTCGGGGGGCGGACGCTGCGCTACACGGTGACGACCGGCGTGATGCCCTTGAAGAACGCGGCCGGCGAGACCGAGGCGCGCATCTTCTACATGGCCTACACGCTCGACGGCGCGGGCGACCGCTCGCGCCGCCCGCTCATGTTCTCCTTCAACGGCGGCCCCGGCTCCTCCTCTGTCTGGCTCCACCTCGGCGCCCTCGGCCCGCGCCGCGTCCACATGACGGAGGAAGGCTTTATGCCCGCGCCGCCCTTCCGCCTCGTGGACAACGAGCAGACGTGGCTCGACTTCACCGACCTCGTCTTCATAGACCCGGTCGGCACCGGCTACAGCCGCGCGGCGAAGCCCGAGCTCGGGGTCAAGTACTTCGGCCTCCAGGGCGACATCGCCTCGGTCGGCGAGTTCATACGCCTCTACCTCGCGCGCAACGAGCGGTGGGCCTCGCCGCTCTTCCTCGTCGGCGAGTCTTACGGCACGACGCGCGCCGCTGGCCTCTCCGGCTACCTCGTCGAACGCGGCATCGCCTTCAACGGCATCCTGCTGGTCTCGACCATCCTCAACTTCCAGACGGCGCGCTTCGGCAAGGGCAACGACCTGCCCTACGTCCTCTTCCTCCCGACCTACACGGCCATCGCCTGGTATCACAAGAAACTTCCGGCCGACCTGCAAGGGGACTTGAGAAAGACGCTTCAGGAAGTCGAGAGGTGGGCGGCGAACGAGTACACGGTGGCGCTCGCCAAGGGCGACTCGCTGACGGCGGCCGAGCGGCAGGAGGTGATCGACCGGCTGGCGCGCTACACCGGCCTCGACAGGAAGTTCATTGACAACAGCGAGCTTCGCATCGAGATTCAGCGCTTCGACAAGGAACTGCTGCGCGACCAGAAGCGCACGGTCGGCCGCCTCGACGGCCGCTTCAAGGGCATCGACGACCTCGCCGTCACCGAGCGGCCCGATTTCGACCCGAGCATGGCGGCCATCCGCCCGCCCTACACGGCGACCTTCAACGACTACGTCCGCCGCGAGCTCGGCTTCAAGTCGGACCTCGAATACTACATCCTCGGCGGCGGCGTCGGCCGCTGGGACTTCGGCTCCGACAACTCCTACGCCGACACGAGCGAGGCGCTCCGGAGCGCCTTCGCCAAGAACCCGCACATGAAGCTCTTCGTCGCCTCGGGCTACTACGACCTCGCGACGCCCTACTTCGCCGCCGAGTACACGCTCCGCCACATGGGGCTCGACCCGTCGCTTCGCGGCAGCGTCACGACCGCCTACTACGAGGCCGGCCACATGATGTACATCGAGCAGAACTCGCTCACCCAGTTCAAGCGCGACGCCGCCTCCTTCGTCCAGAACTCGATGGCGGCCGCCGCGCGCAGGCAGTAAGTTGACGCCCGGCGGCGAACAACTCTCAAACTACGGGCGCGACGGCTTCCTCGTCATAGAGGACTTCGTCGCGCCCGAGGCTTGCGACCGCCTGCGCGCGCGGGCCGCGGAGCTGGTCGAAGGTTTCGAGCCGGGCGAGCACGTCTCCGTCTTCTCGACCAACGAGCAGACGCGGACGAGCGACGAATATTTCCTCTCGTCCGGCGACCGCGTCCGCTTCTTCTTCGAGGAAGGCGCCTTCGACGCCGCGGGAAGGTTGACGAAGGAGAAGGCGCTCGCCGTCAACAAGATCGGCCACGCCCTGCACGACCTCGACCCCGTCTTCCGCGCCTTCTCGCGGACGCCCGCCCTCGCCGCGCTCGCCCGCGCCCTCGGCTACCGGCGCCCGCTGCTCATCCAGTCCATGTACATCTTCAAGCAGCCCCGCATCGGCGGCGAGGTGACGTGCCACCAGGACGCGACCTTCCTTTACACCGAGCCGCCGAGCGTCACCGGACTCTGGTTCGCCCTCGAAGACGCGACGCGCGAGAACGGCTGCCTCTGGGCTCTCCCCGGCGGGCACAAGCGCGGCCTCAAGTCACGGTTCGTCCGCGCGCCGGGCGGCGGCACGCGCTTTGAAACCTTCGACCCGACGCCTTGGCCGGACGAAGGACTCGTCCCGCTCGAAGTCGGGAAGGGGACGCTCGTCGTCCTCCACGGCCTGCTGCCGCACCTGAGCCGCGTCAACACTTCCGGCAGGTCGCGCCACGCCTACACGCTCCACCTGATGGAAGCCGGCGCGCACTACCCCGCCGACAACTGGCTCCGGCGCGCCGCGGACCTGCCGCCACGCGGCTTCGACTGAGCGCATCGTGTAAACTCCCTGCATGGCAGACACGAACGACACGGACCTCGTCGCACTCGCGCGCCGCGCGATGGATGAGGAGGGGTTATTCGCCGACTTCCCGCCGGAAGTTTTGCGCGAGGCAGAGACGGCGGCGGAGGCGTCACACAACGTCGCGGCCGGACCCGGGGCGCGCGACCTGCGCGGGCTGCTCTGGTCCTCGATTGACAACGAAGAGTCGCGCGACCTCGACCAGGTCGAGTACGCCGAGGAGTTGCACGAGGGCGGCGGCGTGCGGCTGCTCATTGGCGTCGCGGACGTTGACGCCTTCGCGCCGAGGGGCTCGGCCGTTGACCTGCACGCACGCCTCAACACCGTCTCGGTCTACACGCCGGCCGTCGTCTTCCACCTCCTGCCCGAAAGTCTCTCGACCGACGCCACCTCGCTGCTCGAAGGCGCGGACCGCCTCGCCCTCGTCGTCGAGCTGCACGTCGGCGGCGACGGGAAGATTTGGACGACGGACGTTTACCCGGCGCTCGTGCGCAACCGCGCCAAGCTCGTCTACGAGACCGTCGGCGCGTGGCTCAAGGGCGACGCGCCCGTGCCGCCCGAAGTCGCGCGCGTAGAAGGGCTGGAGGGGCAGTTGAGGATGCAGGCCCGCGTGGCCGACTCCCTGCGCGCCCTGCGCCGCGAGCGCGGCTCGCTTGAGCTTGAGACGATAGAGGCCCAGCCCGTCCTGAAAGACGGGAAGGTCGTTGACCTTGCCATCAAGGTGCGGACGCCCGCGCAGGACATCATCGAGGCTTTCATGGTCGCGGCGAACACTTCGATGGCGGAGTTCTTGCAGGCGCGCGGCGTGCCCTCGCTGCGCCGCGTCGTGCGCCGGCCCGAGCGTTGGCGGCGCCTCGCGGACCTCGCCCTCGACTTCGGCGAGCGCCTGCCGCGCCGGCCCGACTCGCGCGCCCTCTCCGCCTTCCTCGCGCGCCGCAAGCGCGAGGCGCCCGGCGACTACGCGGAACTGTCGCTGGCCGTGATGAAGCTGCTCGGCGCGGGCGACTACCTGGTCGAAGCGCCGGGGCTCGACCAGGAGGGCCACTTCGGACTGGCCGTCGGCGACTACACCCACTCGACCGCGCCCAACCGGCGCTACCCCGACCTCGTCACGCAACGGTGCCTGAAGGCCGCCGCCGCGGGCTCGCCCGCGCCCTACACAATCGAGGAGCTGGAAGAGATCGCCGACCGCTGCAACGACCGCGAGTCGGCTTCGCGCAAGGTCGAGCGACTGACGCACAAGGCGGCCGTCGCCATGCTCCTGCGCGGGCGCGCGGGCGAAGTCTTCGACGCCGTCGTGACGGGCGTCAAGGACCGCGGCACCTTCGTCCGGCTCACGCTGCCGCCCGCCGAAGGCAAGCTCGTCGAGGGCGAGGAAGGGCTCGACGTGGGCGACCGCCTCCGCGTCCGCCTGCTCTCGGCCGACCCCTCCCGCGGCTTCATAGACTTCGCCCGCGTGCGTTAATTTCTATCGGCGATGCGTCTAATCATCACAGAAAAGCCTTCGATGGGGCGCGACGTGGCGGCCGCCTTAGGGCTGACGCGCCGGGGCGAGGGCTTCATCGAGGGGCCGGGCGACATCGTGACGTGGTGCATCGGCCACCTCGTCGAGCTGGACGACCCCGAGGCTTACGACCCGCGCCTGAAATCGTGGCGGCTGGAGACGCTGCCCATCATCCCAGAGAAGTTCAAGTACCACCCGATTGAAAGGACGCGCGACCAGTTCGGGGTGCTGCGCGAGCTTCTGGGCCGGCAGGACGTGGAGACGGTCGTCAACGCGGCCGACGCGGGCCGCGAGGGCGAGTTGATCTTCGACCTCGTCTACACGCTCTCGAAGTGCCGCAAGCCGGTACAGCGACTCTGGATTTCTTCGCTGACGAAGGAGTCCATCCTCGAAGGCTTCCGCAACCTCCGGCCCGGCGAGGAGTACCGCGGCCTGCGCGACTCGGCGCACGCGCGGCAGCAGGCCGACTGGCTCGTCGGCATCAACGCCACCCGCGCCCAGACGGTGCGCGCCCGCTCGGCCGGCCACGACGGCGTCTACTCTCTCGGCCGCGTGCAGACGCCGACGCTCGCCCTCATCGTCGAGCGCGAGCGCGAGATAAAGGAGTTCGTCCCGACGAACTATTACGAGGTCGTCGCCGACTTCAAGGCGCCCGCCGGCACCTACCGCGGCACCTGGACCGGCAAGGACGGCCCGCGCCTCGACAACAAGGAGGCGGCCGAGGCAATCGCCGCGAAGGTGCGCGGCAGCCGCGGCTCGGTCGAGAAGGTCGAGAAGAAGGCTTCCAAAGAGAAGCCGCCGCTGCTCTACGACCTGACGGCCTTGCAGCGCACCGCCAACGCCCGCTACTCGTTCACGGCCGGCCGCACGCTGGAGCTGGCGCAGGCGCTCTACGAGAAGAAGTTCGTCACCTACCCGCGCACCTCCTCGCGCCACCTCTCGACGGGCATCGCCGCCGAGCTTCGGCAGCACGTCGCCGCCGTCAACTTCGGCCCCTACGCCAAGTTCTGCGGGGAGATTCTGTCGAAGGGGAATTTAAAACTCACTTCGCGCCACGTTGACGACAAGAAGGTGAGCGACCACCACGCCGTCATCCCGACGACCGAGCGCGTCAACCCTTCCGTCCTCTCGCCCGACGAGAAGCGCCTCTACGACCTGGTCGCGCGCCGCTTCCTCGCCGCCTTCTACCCCGACGCCGAGCTTGAGCGCACGACGATTCACACGCAGGCCGAGGGCGAACGCTTCCTCACGCGCGGCACCGTCGTCCTGAAGGCCGGCTGGCGCGAGGTGGACCCGCCGGCCGCCGACCGCAAGGCCGAGTCGGAAGACGAGGGCGAGGACAGGGAGCTTCCGCCCGTCAAGGCGGGCGACCCGGCCGACGTGACTCACTCGGAGGCGCTCGCCAAGCAGACGAAGGCGCCGCCGCGCTACACGGACGCGGCGCTGCTCGGCGCGATGGAGACGGCCGGGAAGAGGATTGAAGATGAAGAGCTGCGTCTGGCCATGAAGGACTCGGGGTTAGGCACGCCCGCGACGCGCGCCAACATCATCGAGACGCTGCTGAAGCGCGAGTACATCGAGCGCGACAAGAAGTCCTTCGTCGCCACGCCCAAAGGCGTCGCCCTCATCAAGATGTTGCCCGTCCCACTCCTGAAGTCGGCCGAGCTGACCGGCCAGTGGGAGCAGAAGCTCGCGCGGATGACGCGCGGCGAGTACGCGCGCGACGCCTTCATGGGCGAGGTCCGCGGGATGGTGTCGGAGCTTGTGAAGGGGATTGCCGGCTCTTCAATCGAGCCGGCGCAGGGCGGGGGCCGCGCCGCCGTTCAGGCCGAGAGGCCGGAAGGCGCGCTCGACTGCCCGAAGTGCAAGGCCGAAAGCCGCGAAGGGTTTCTCTTGGAGCGCGAGAGCGCCAACGGCAAGTTCCTCGTCTGCTCGCAGGGGCGCGAGGCGTGCGGCTTCATCAGCGACCGCCCGAAGAACGCGCGGCAGCGCAAGGCCGTGCTTGAGACGCGCTGCCACGGCTGCGGCGGCGCGATGCGCCTGCGGCTCCCGAGGGACAAGGGGCGGCGCGCGTCGCTCGCCTGCGCCCGCTACCCGGCCTGTCAGGGCGTCCGCTGGTTCGACGACAAGGGGGCGCTTGAAGAGCCCGCGCCCGTCGAGAAGCCCGGCCCGCCCTGCCAGCTCTGCCAGACGCCGATGGTCAGGCGCGGCCCTTCGAGCGCCGGCAACTACTTCTGGTCCTGCCCCCGCTGGCGCAGCGACGGCACGGGCTGCACGGCAAAGCCGGTTTGGATAAGAGACGAGTAGAACTTTGACAGCTAACATCGGAGGTTCCTGATGCGCGTATCCGCCGTGGCATTTCTCGCCAGCACTCTTCTCGCCGCGTGCCTCGGCTGCGGGACGGGGCAGACCCAGCAGCCGGCCCGCCCTCCCATCCCGCAGGACGGGAACTTGAGTAAGGTGCCCGTGGTTGACCCCAGCCAGCTTCCCAAAAGCCCCACCTGCGACCTGCTCACTAACGCCGACCTTCAGGCCGTGCAGGGCGAGCCGGCCGCCGACAGCCAGGGGACCGAGCACCTCTCGGACGCGCTCTCGATGTCGCAGTGCTTCTATCGCCTGAACACCTTCGACAAGTCGGTCAGCCTCGAAGTCGTCCGCCCGAAGGAGGGCGAACAGTCGAAGGCCGCGCTGAAGGAGCTGTGGCGGCAGAGGTTCAAGAGGGCGGAGGATGAGGCGGCGCGCGTGGCCGAGCTGGCGCGCAGGCAGCAGGCGGAGCTTGAGCGGGAGCGGGCCGAGGGCGGCGTCAGGGTGCCCGGCCGGCCGAAGAAGCACAAGCCCTGGAAGGAGGAGGTGGCGCCGCCGCAGCCCGTGCGCGGCGTCGGCGACGAAGCCTTCTGGGCCAGGAACAGCGACGGCGGAGCCCTCTTCGTGCTCAGGAAGGACCTCTTCTTCAGCGTCACCCTCAGCGGCCGCGAGGCGCGCGAAGTCAAAATCCGAACGGCCACGGAACTCGCCAAACGCGTGCTCAAGAACCTGTCCGCCGGCCAGGGCTCTTCAAAGGGCAAGAAGTAAGAGCCCCTTCAATCCGCGAGGGCGAGGAACTCCGTCAGAATCCTCTCGGTGAGTCCCCAGATGGGGCCGTGCGGCGAGGGGTAGGCGGGCCACTCGCGCTCGGCGCCGGCCACCACCATCCTGTACATCTCGGAGCGCCCGCCGGCCCTCAGCACGGACACGGGCACCCAGAACGCCAGCGCCACCTCGTAGTTCGGCTCAAGCTCCATCGGCGCCTCGCCCGTCTCGCCCGCGTGATACTCGGGCGGGGCGACGGCGACGTAAGGCGTCACGGCCACCTGCGGCGCGAGCGGGCTCATGGGCCGGACGGTCGCCAGACGCCCGAGCACTTCGCCGCCGGCCGCGATGTCGAGGCCGACCTCCTCGCGCGTCTCCCTCAAGGCCGTCTCGTACAGGCCAGCGTCCGTCTTGTCGCGCCGGCCGCCCGGCAGGGCGAGATGGCCGGACCAGTGGTCGCGCTCGCGCTCGGCGCGCTTGATGACGAGCAATTCGGCCGCGCCCGCCTGACCGCGGAGCACGAGCGAGACGGCCGCCTCCCTGACGCCCTCGACCGACCTGACGGGCTCGTCGGCGGCGCGCAGCCTCCCCCTCAGACGCCGGCAAAGGTTAACGAAGTCACTCATCTCGGCTTGTAACGAGCGACAGAGCCTTTCTCGCCTACGCCCCAACCAGTCGGTTGACGGGGGACGAAGCTGACGCTGTGAAAGCCTTCGGCCCCGAGCGCGGCCCAGGTGTCGCCGCCGTCTTGTGAATAGTCGGTGCCCGTCGGCCCCGCGGCGACGAGGACGGGGGTGCGCCTTGAAGTCATGTAGGCGACGCAAGACCTGTAGCCGCGCGGCCGTGTGCGGCGCGGCAGCCGCCAGGTCTTGCCGCCGTCGTCGGTGACGGCGACGTTATCGCGGGCGTCGCCTTCCTTCGTGTAGTCGCCGCCGACGATGACGCCTCGGCGCACGTCCCGGAAAGCGACGGAGAAGACGCCCGCCGCCTTGCCGCCCGCGAAGGGCGTCTTAGAGACCTCCCAGGTCCGGCCGCCGTCCTCCGAGCGGAAGACGCGCCCGCCCGCGGGGCCGCCCGTCCCGAACCACACGCGCCGGCCGGGGCCGACCGCGATGCAGGTGCCGCTGGCGGCGAACGCGCCCTCGCCTTCGAGCGCGGGCGGCATCCCCGCGGCGGGCATCTCCTCCCAGGTCCGGCCGCCGTCCGAAGTCCTGATGACGAGGAAGCGGCCGCCGACGGGGTCGCTGACGGCGACTCCGTGGTCGGGGTTCCAAAAGGCCATCGCGTCGAAGAAGGCTTCGGGCCGCGTGTTCTTGAATTGCAGCTCCCACGTCCCGCCGCCGTCGGTCGTCTTGTAGATGCGCGAGCGGTCGCCGGGGCCTATGGACAGGAGGTAGGCCGTCTCGGCGTCGAAGGCGTCCACGTCGCGGAAGTCCATCTCCTCCGCGCCGGCTACCACGCCCGCCTTCCACGTCCTTCCGCCGTCAATCGTCCGCAGGTAAGTCCCGCGCTCGCCGCTCGCCCAGGCAATCCTCTCGCTCACGGCGCTCACGCCGCGCAGCCGCACCGCCACCCCGCTCGACTGCGTCTCCCAACCGGCGCCGAGGGCCGCGCCGCCTTGTAAAGAGAAGAGCAGCGCGAAGACGACGGCCTTCCAGATGCCCTGTCGTGTCATGCGTTCCGACCCCGAAGTTTTTCTTTCAACTCGCGCCCATCATATCAGAGCGCCCCGATGCTCTATACTCCGTGCGTGGAAGACCCGACGCCTCGCACCGACGCCGACGCCGACAAAGACCCCGCGCCGCCGCCGCCCACGACGAGCGGGCAAACGCCGCCCGCCAAACCTCTGCCCGTCAAACGAATAGTCGCCGCCGCCGTGCTCGCCTCGGCGGCGCTCGCCGGCCTCGTCTACTACAGGTCGGGGCGTCTGCCCTCGATCAGTCTTCCGCCGGGCTTAGGCGGGTTGACGGGTGAAAGCCGGGAGGCGCCGGTTGACCCGTACGTCGCGGCCGTCCGCAAGTCCGAAGAGGGGCGCGGCGAGCCGGTGGGCCGGAAGGCCGCGATAGAAATCCCGGCCGCGCTTAAGCACTACGCGGAGCGGCGCCGCTTCCTCGCCATACAGGTCGCCGCGTGGGAGGAGTCGCGCTCGCCCATCCCGCACGACTTCGCCGAGCTTGTGAGGCAGACGGGCGAGGGCGACCGCCTCGTCCTGCTCCCGCTGCTCGGGCGCGGCTTCGTGCTCTACGGCGTCGGCCTCGCGGCGCCCGAGGAGCTGACGCACTACGACCGCGCGAGCCGCAAGAGCGTGCCGCTGTTCGCGGGCGAGGCCGAGTTGGCGGCCGAGCAGGAGCGTCTGGCCGAGTCGGAAAAGACCCTCAGGGAGCGCGACGCCGAGCTGCGTACGCAGCTCCGCCAGTTGCCGAAGGCGGACAAGCCCTCGCGCGTGATGGTGAATGAGTTGATAGCGCAGGCCGCGAAGGAGCTGGCGGCCGTGTCGAAGAGGAAGGCGCTCGTCGGCTCGTTCTACAAGACGGCGAAGGGCCGGCGCCTGCTGTTCGACGAGTACGCGACGCTGGCCGAGCGTGCGCGCGGCTTCGACGGAAGGGCTTTTGATCTGAGCGACGCGGCGGGGCGCAAGGAGTTCAAGGCGCGGCTGCTCGGCTACGTGAGCCCGGCGGCGCGGGCTCTCATCGAGGAGCTGGGCGTCGCCTACGAGGAGAAGTTCAAGCGGCCGCTTCCCGTCACCTCTCTGGTCAGGACGGAGGAGTATCAGCGCCAGCTCGGCGAGGCCGGCAACCCGAACGCCACGCGCATAGACGTGCCGCCGCACACGACGGGCCAGGCCTTCGACATCTACTACGGCCACATGACGGCCGAGGAGCAGCACTTCGTGATGGGCGAGCTGGCCCGCCTCGAACGCGAAGGCCGCGCCGAGTCCCTGCGCGAGGAGCGCGACCACTACCACGTCTTCGCCTTCGCCGACGGCCGCCCGCCCGCCGAGGCGACGATTGGAAGCGTGCTGCGCGGCGAGCCCCCCGCCAGGAGAGAAGAGAAGAAGACGGAAGCCAGGAAGGCCGAAACGAAGAAGGTCGAGCCGAAGAAGGCCGAGGCGAAGAAGACGGGGAAGAGGACTTCCCGCAAATGAAAGGGCCGCGCCTTGAACCGGGTCTGGCGCGGCCCTCCCCTGAAGGCTAACGGCGTCGAAGGCTCTCCCCCGCGGGGCTAGAGCCGCAAATTGCCGTTCGTGTTGCCGTTCGTGTTCATGTTGCCGTTGGTATTGCCGTTGGTGTTCATGTTCCCATTCGTGTTCCCGTTGGTGTTCATGTTGCCGTTGGCATTCCCGTTGGTGTTACCGTTCGTGTTGGTGTTCCCGTTGGTGTTCGTGTTGCCTTTGGTGTTGCCGTCCTTGCACCTTTCGCGGCAGGCGCGCTGGGCCTCCTGGCAGGCGGCCTGGTTGGCGTTGGCGGCGCGGCGGCAGTCCTGGTAAGTGCGCGTGCAGTTCTGCTCGCACTGCCCGCGCTGGCTCTGCCCGGCGGTGCGCGGCGCGACGATGAAGGCCACCCCCAGCGCCAGCGCCAGAATCGTCAATAAAAGGTTCGCGTCTCTCTTCTCCACGGTTCTTTACCCTCCTCCAAGACAAAAAATTTCCCGCGCGGGCCGAAGCACAC
>DATHBF010000030.1:0-8725 GCA_035296285.1 Pyrinomonadaceae bacterium
AGTGGCCCGCGAACTTGTTGTTCGTCACGACGTACACGCGGTCTATCTGCGGCACGGAGCCTATGCTCCCCAGCACGTGCTCTATCATCGGCTTGCCGCCGACCTCCAACAGGGGCTTCGGCCGGTCCAGCGTGAGCGGATACAGACGGGTCGCGTAACCCGCCGCGAGAATTATCAGCTTCATTGTTTTCTCCTCTGCCCCGTATTCTATAGCGCCGCCGCCCGCTTTGAACAACCCCCGGCACATCTCAACCCTTCTTTACGATGCTCCTCGGGCGCTTTCTCGCGGGCGTCCTCTTCGGCAGCAGCTCCTTGTGTCTACCGTCCAGCAGCGCGATGAGGGTCTGGTGAGCGATGCCGAGTTTTCGGGCCGCGCGCGACACGCTACCCTTCTCCTCTTCCAACGCCTGCTCTATAAATTTCGCCTCCAATTCGTGAACCGCCCGCGGGAGTGTGAAGTTCTTGTCGCGCAGCCGCGCGCCCACAAGCCTCCGCATGACGACGCGGGCGCACGCGCGGAGCCGGGCTATGTCTTCGGCGTCCTGCGTATCCTTGAGCAGTTTGTCGGCGCGGCGGTACACGTTGTAACAGGCTTCGGCCGGCAAGATGCTCCGCGTGCCGTGCTCCTCTATCAACGTCAAAGCCGCCAGCCCCGCGTTCGACGCGGCACCCGATTCATCGGCCACGCGCACCGCCTGCCGCAGAATGTTAAGCGAGCTCTCATACGCCCCGAGGCGCGCACGCGCCAAGCCCTGCACGGCCAAGGCGTCCGCGAGCAAGCCGGACTCGCCGCCTTTCTCAAGCGCCTTCACGGCGCCCGCGATGACGCGCTCGGCCTCGTCGTACTTCTTCTCCGCGATAAAGACGCGCGCCCTCGTTTCGTCAACCTGCGCGAGCAGGCCGGCGTCGTTCAGGCGCACCAAAGTTCTGCGCGCGCGGTCCAGGTGCGCGTGGGCGTCCCCGTAGCGGCCCAGCTTGTAGAGCAGGAAGGCGAGGTTATTTTCGTTGGTCGCTTTGTAGCGTTCGTGCCCGGCCTGCTCATAGTGATATATGGCCGCTGTGTACTCGATAATGGCGCTGTCGAAATAGTCCGCGCGGTTCTCCGCCATCCCGAGTTTCATCAAGATAATGGCGAGTTCGTTATGGAACTTGCCTCGGAGGGCGTGGTTGGTACTCCGTTCAAAGAACGGAGCCGATTCTTTGAGCAGGCGGAGGGCATCGTTGCTCCTACCGGCGCAGGTTCCGACGACGGCGAGGCGCAGGATTATCTTTGCTTTCAGCTCGTCATCATCGCCGACGCGTGAGGCAGCCCCTTCCAAAATCAGGCGCGTCTCGTTGTACGCACCCTCACGCCAGTAGCAGAGCGCGAGGTCACTACTCGCGACGGCGGCTCTGTTCAGTTCGCCGAGGCTTTCAAAGAGTGCCACGCTCTCGCTGATAAGGTCTTTGGCCTTATCCTGCGCGCCCGCCACCTGCCCGCTCGCGCCTAGCCAGCCTGACAGGGCGCCGACCTGTAGAAGCACCTCGGCGGCGGTCAGCTTCTCCATCCCGCTCACCTCCGGCCGTACGCCAACGCCACGCCACAACTCGCCTAAAACTTCACGCGCGGCGTCGTACTGGCCCACGCCGATGAGGTCTGCGGCGACGCCACAGCGCAGCCGGCTGCGCTCGTCGGCGGTGAGCGAAGGGTTATCTAGTTCTTTCAGGCGCTCATCTGCTAAATTCATGTGAGGAAAGCCCTTCTCTGTGTTTGCCGAAATTCGGCAAACACGAAAAAACCGTCACCCTCTTCGGAGGTGTGACGGCCAGCCCGCTCAGTAAACTTCATAGAGCCAAAAGGAAAAGAGCGATGCGAAAAACTCTCGGAGCCTACCTGCTAGTGCTGGTGCTCGGCTGCCCCGTTTTCGCGGGAGTGATTCACAATCCTGAACCGCAACCGCCGGCGGGAGAGATTCACAACCCTGAACCGCAACCGCCCACGCCCGAAGAGACGGCAGTAGAGGTCGCGCTGATTCTACTTAACAGCATCCTCACGCTGCCGTAAACGGCCCGCCAATTTAAGTGTGCCAAGCTGCCCCGCGGCGGTTCACTATTAGTGTGCTTACGTGAGCGTTGGAAAAGCGGAGGAACACTCACGGCGGGAGATTAACGCCAGCCCGACCGGAATGCAACTTAATTTTTAGCGGGCGTGAACGCGCCGAATCGCAAGCACACCGCAAGCTAAAAACAACCCGCCCGGCCGGCCCGGCCGTTAACCTCTAACCCGTAAGTTCGGCGAACGATTTCTGAAGACGGAAGGGGCACGACGCATGTCCGCGAACATCTCCGCGCAGGGGCACAACGAATTTCAGACGAGGCTCGTCGTCTGGCTCACGATGTTCTTCGCGGTCGCGGTCTGCGGGGCGGTGCTCTGGATGGACGCGCTCTTCTGGCTCGGCGTCGGCCACCTCATCGCCGTCCACTTCGGCCGCCCGCTCCGCCCCGACACGCTCGACACCATCATCACCGCCAGCGGCGGCCTCTTCTTCCTAGCCAGCGCCTTCGTCTTCGCCTGCCTCGTCCGCGGCACACTCCGCGACGCCCGGCGGGTTTAAGAATTTCAACTCAGCACGTAGACAGACGACGGGGCCGCGCGCCGCCCACCCGCGTCGCACGGCCCCGCGGCGCAGCCCGCTTCCGTAAGGGAACGGGCGAGCCTGCTTGGGGATGCTTTACCCTTCCCCGTGTGGATAGATGTACTTGTGGATGATGAGCTAGACCTACCCGACGAGATACCCGGTAAGCGGAAGCACGAAGGGGTGAAGCGCCGCCCCTAGTCTGCTATCATCACCTCACATCAACTCCAGACAGTTTCAGTACAAGGCAGGTGAGCATCCATGCGTAGCCCTATCCGCCGTCTCGTCGCCGCGCTCGTCGTCGTCGCCTTTTGTCAGTCGTTGTTGACGGCCCAGGCCGCGGCTCAGAGGGGCCGCGAGCGGAGGCGTCAGGCCGCCGCGTCGCGCGCCGTCGGCTGGGAGGCCGTGCCGGCCATCCTCGCGCGCATCCGCCCGCCGAGATTTGCGGCGCGCGACTTCCCCGTTACCGACTTCGGCGCGCGTCCCGGCGAAGACAGCACCGAGGCCATCCGCCGCGCCGTCGAAGCCTGTAACCGCGCCGGAGGAGGTCGCGTCGTCGTCCCCGCCGGCACGTTCCTGACCGGCGCCGTCCACCTGAAGAGCAACGTCAACCTTCACGTCTCGCGCGGCGCCACGCTCCGCTTCATCACGGACCCGCGCAAGTACCTGCCCGTCGTCTTCACGCGCTACGAGGGGACGGAGGTGATGAACTACTCGCCGCTCATCTACGCCTTCGAGCAGCAGAACATCGCCGTCACGGGCGAGGGCACGCTCGACGGCGGCGCGTCTGACGAAAACTGGTGGCGGTGGGCGCGGCGCGGGCCGGGCGGTGCGCCCTCGCGGCAGGCCCCGGACGTGCGCCGCCTGCGCGAGATGGCCGCCTCGGGCGTCCCCGTCGAGCAGAGGGTCTTCGGCGAGGGCTACCACCTGCGCCCGCCCTTCATCCAGACCTACCGCAGCCGCAACATCCTCGTCGAAGGCATCACCATCATCAACTCGCCCTTCTGGGAAATCCACCCCGTCCTCTCGCAGAACATCACCGTCCGCCGCGTGAACATCAGGACGCACGGCCCGAACAACGACGGCTGCGACCCCGAAAGCTCGCGCGACGTGCTCATCGAGGACTGCGTCTTCGACACCGGCGACGACTGCATCGCCATCAAGTCGGGCCGCGACGACGACGGCCGCCGCATCAACGTGCCTTCGGAGAACATCATCGTCCGCAACTCGAAGATGAAGGACGGCCACGGCGGCGTCGTCATCGGCAGCGAGATATCGGGCGGCGTGCGCAACGTCTTCGTCGAGAACTGCGAGATGGACAGCCCGAACCTCGACCGCGCCCTGCGCTTCAAGTCCAACGCGCGGCGCGGCGGCGTCATGGAGAACGTCTTCATGCGCAACGTCCAGATCGGCCGCGTCGCCGAGTCGGTGCTCACCATCGACCTCGTCTACTTTAACGAGCAGGGGCCGTACAAGCCCGTCGTCCGCAACGTCCAGATAGAGAACGTGACGAGCACGAACAGCCCGCGCGTCATGTGGGTCGTCGGCTTCCCCGGCGTGACGATTGAGAACGTGCGCTTCAAGGACTGCACCTTCGGCGGCCTCGAAGCCGCCGAGGTCGTCAACCACGCCGGCTCCATCTCCTTCGAGAACGTCCGCTTCGAGCCCGCCCGCCGCGGCCGCAGCGTCAACTCGCCGCAGGCTCCGCCCACACAATAATGACGAGAATCAATTTTTCAGTGCTCGCGGCGGCGCTGCTCGCCTGCTCCGTGTTGTGTGTGAGTGAGACGGCGGCGGCCCCCGTCGAGATAGTCGTCGCGCAGGATGGGACGGGCAGGTTCAAGACCGTGCAGGAGGCCGTCATGTCCGTCCCTTCGGGCATGCCCGACAGCCCCGTCCTCATCCGCATCAAGCCCGGCCGCTACAAGGAGGCCGTCTACGTCCAGCGCGAGAAGCGTTTCTTCCGACTGATTGGAGAAGACGCGCGGACGACCATCCTGACCTACGACCTGCACGCCGCGGTCCCCGGCCCCGACGGCAAGCCCATCGGCACCTTCCGCACGCCCTCGACCCTGATTGACGCCGACGACTTCGTCGCCGAGAACCTGACCTTCGAGAACTCGGCCGGACCCGTCGGCCAGGCGCTCGCCATCCGCGTGGACGGCGACCGCGCCGTCTTCCGCAACTGCCGCTTTCTCGGCTGGCAGGACACCATCCTGCTCAACCGCGGCCGGCACTACTTCGTGGGCTGCTACATCGCCGGCCACGTCGATTTCATCTTCGGCGCGGCGACCGCCTTCTTCGACCGCTGCCACATCCACGCCCTGCGCGACGGCTACCTCACCGCCGCCTCGACCCCGCACGACCAGCCCTACGGCTTCGTCTTCAACGACTGCCGCATCACGGCCGAGACCCCCGAAGTCAGAACCTACCTCGGCCGCCCCTGGCGCGCGCACTCCGCGGTCGCCTTCCTCAACACCGAGATGCCGGCGGCCGTCCGCCCCGCAGGCTGGCACAACTGGAACTTCCCCGACCGCGAGAAGACCGCCCGCTACGCCGAATACAACAGCCGCGGCCCCGGCGCGAACCCCTCGGCCCGTGCCCCCTGGTCGCGCCAACTGACGAAGGACGAGGCGAAAAAAATGACCGCCGAGCGGGTGCTCGGCGGCCACGACGGTTGGAACCCGAAGACGGGCAAAATCAGGAAGTGAAATTTATTCGAATCTGAACCAGTCGAAGTCGGCGTAGCCGGTTTCGCGCGTTCTTCCGGTGCGGACGGCGAAGAGGCCGACCTTGGCGCCGATCCACTTGCCCTGCTTCGCCGTGAAGGGCTCGCCGACGCGCGTGAACGTCCGCCCGTCGGCGCTGTAGCTGAACTCACACGCCGCGCCCTTCGAGACCTTGACGCGCAGATAGAACGTGTTGCCCTTGAGGGGGGCCGCCGCGCTCTCCCTGCCCTTCCCGCCGCGCTCCGCGTCCTTCACCACCGTCTGCGAGACGAACAGGCCCTCCGGCCTCTTCTTCACGGAGACGTAGGCGTAGTCGAGCCCCATGACGACGAGGCCCGTCTCCTCGTCGTCGGTGCGCGGCGTGAAGGTGACTTTCGTGGTCGCCGTGAACTCGGGCGCGGGGAACTTTTGCAGCAGCAGGTTCGGCACATCCCAGAAGTTTCGGTGGCCTTCGGGCAGCGGCACGTTGAACATACGGAGCAGCCCGAGCGCGCCCGACGGGAAGGCCCAGTTCGGCTTCGGGTTCGCGTGCCACTGCCATTGAAGCCCGAGCCCGTTCGCGTCGAACTCGTCCGAGTCGGGCGGCGTCTGGACGGGCCACGCCCTCCCGACGTTCGGCTTTTTATAAGTCAGCACGGGCTCGCCCGTCCCGTCGCCGTCCGGGTCCGCGCCCATCACGGGCCAGTCGTTCACCCACCTCAACGGCTGTAAGTGGACGATGCGGCCGTAGGCCCCCTTGTCCTGAAAGTGCAGGAACCAGTGCTCGCCCGTCTGCGTCTGGACCCACGCGCCCTGGTGCGGCCCGTTGACTTCGGTCTTGCCCTGGGCGAGCGTGATCTTCTCCTCGTAGGGGCCGTAGACGTTGCGCGAGCGGAGGACGAGTTGCCAGCCGGTCTCGACCCCGCCCGCGGGCGCGAAGATGTAGTAGTAGCCGTTGCGCTTGTAGAACTTCGGCCCTTCGAGCGTGGGGTGCTTGTCGTGGCCGTCGAAGACCATCACGCCCTCGTCCAGAAGCCGAGTCCCGTCGGGGCTCATGCGGTTGACGACGAGGATGCTCTTGACGCCGGAGCGGCTGGCGGCCAGCGCGTTGACCAGGTAGGCGTTGCCGTCGTCGTCCCAGAGCGGCGAGGGGTCAATCCACCCCTTCGCCTCTTTGACGAGGACGGGCTCGGACCAGGGGCCGGCCGGGTTTTTGGCCTTGACGACGTAGATGCCGTAGTCGGGGTCGGGGTAGTAGATGTAGAACTCGCCGCCGTGGAAGCGTATGCAGGGCGCCCAGACGCCGTTGCCGTGCTGCGGCCGGCTGTAGTGTTCGTAGGGCGGCTGGCGCGTGAGGGCGTGGCCGATGACGCGCCAGTTGACGAGGTCTTTCGAGTGGAGGACGGGCAGGCCCGGTATCGAGTTGAAGCTCGACGCCGTCATGTAGAAGTCGTCGCCGACGCGCACGGCGTCCGGGTCGGAGAAGTCGGCGTGCAGGACCGGGTTCTTATACGTGCCGTCGCCGTTGTCCGCGACCCAGACTTTCGAGACGCCGGGGCGGTCCGGCTGCGCCGAGGCATTGACGAAGAGCGTTGAGAGAACGACGAGAGCGAGGCTGACCTTCATTCACCTACCCATCCATCCGCCGTCTACGACGAGGACGTGTCCGTTGACGTAATCGCTCGCGGGAGACGAGAGGAAGACGGCCGCGCCCGTCAGGTCCTCCGGCTCGCCCCAACGGGCGGCCGGGATACGTTCGAGAATCTGCCGGTTGCGCGTCTCGTCCTTCTGCAAGGCGGCCGTGTTGTCCGTCCTCATGTAGCCGGGCGCGATGGCGTTGACGTTGACGCCTCTGGACGCCCACTCGTTCGCCAGGGCTTTGGTGAGCTGCGCCACGCCGCCCTTCGACGCCGCGTAGGCCGGCACGTTGACGCCGCCCTGAAATGAAAGCAGCGAGGCGATGTTGACTATCTTCCCCGAGCCGCGCTCGACCATGTGGCGGCCGGCGAGCTGCGAGAGGCGGAAGACCGCGTTCAGGTTGACCTCGATGACGGCGGCCCAGTCCTCCTCCGTGTAGTCTACGGAAGGGGCGCGGCGGATGGTGCCGGCGTTGTTGATAAGAATATCCAAACGGCCGAACTCGGCGAGCGCCCCCTCGACCAACTGCCGCGGGGCGTCTTTGTCGGACAGGTCCGCGCGCAGCCCCGTCGAGCGGCGACCGGCGGACCGGACCAGCTCGCACGTCGCCTCCGGCTCGCGCGAGTTGCCGTGCGCCGCAACGTCCGCGCCGGCCTCCGCCAGCGCCAACGCAATCGCCTTCCCCAGCCCGGCGGACGCGCCCGTCACCAAAGCCACACGGCCTTCGAGCCTGAACTTGTCGAGAATCATCTTCAAACTTTCCTAAGCGTAGAGCCCCGCGTCCAGAAAGCCTTCGACGGCGACTTCGAGCGCGCCGCCGAGGCCCGCGCCCTGCGGCTCGCCCGGCTCGACCGACCAGCCTTCGAGGCGGCCCGCCATGCTCTGCCCCACCGCCTCGTGCAGCGGGTCTTTAATGTACTTCCAGCCGTGGACGACGCGCCCGCTGATAATCACGCGCGGCACGCCGAGCCCCATCAGGACGTTCGCGATGCCGATGCCGAGGTATTCGCCGACGCGCTCCAGAGTCCTTCGCGCGCGCAGCTCGCCGCCCTCGGCCCGGGCCACGATTTCGACGAAGCGCGGCGGCGCCGCCCCTCCCAACTGCACGCGGTCGCCCGCGTAAAGGGCGGACGCCGCGGCGGCCGACCCGTAACGCTCCCAGCACCCTCGGTTGCCGCACGGGCAGGGCTTGCCGCCCGCGACGATGGTCATGTGGCCGAACTCGCCGGCCAGCCCGGCCCCTTTGCCCGTGCCTCTATAGACTTCGCCGCCGATGACGAGCCCGACGCCAATCCCCGTGCCCGAACGGACGAGCACGAAGTCGTTCATCAGACCCGAGTCCTTGCCGCGCAGCTTGAGGCGCGACTCGTAGAGCGCGGCGGCCGTGGCGTTGTTCTCGACGACGACGGGGATGCCTTCGCCCCTGTGTACGCGGCGGCCGTCGGCGCCGAAGTCGAGCGCCTCGGCGACGGGGACGTGCTGCCAGCCGAGGTGCGGCGCGTAGAGCAGGCAGCGGCGCTCGGCGTTGACGGGGCCGGGCACGCTGACGCCTATCAGGCGCAGCTCGCGCCCGCCGTGAACGCGCGCGCACAAACGCTCGACCGACGAGCGGACGAGCGCCAGAGCCTCTTCGGCCCCGGCCGGCGTCTCGAACTCCTCCTCGGCGAGAATCTCCCCGCCGAGCGTGGCGACGCCGACCTGCGAACGCTTGACGCCCAACGAGACGCCAGCGAAGAGGTCGCGCCCCGTGTTGAAGGAGAGGCT
>DATHBF010000031.1:0-3130 GCA_035296285.1 Pyrinomonadaceae bacterium
AGGAGCGCGTCCGCGAGTTCTACGACTGGGAGTACGTCGTGGACCGGTACGAAGAGCTCTTCGCGCGCATGGCCGGCCGACTCTCGCCGGAGCGCGCCGGCAGCCGCGAGGAGGCGACGCACGAGGAGTCGGGTGTGAAGAGTTTTAAATAGCGGCGGTTATTTAACGCAGAGGGCGGAGAGAAGAGGTTAAGGATTTGGAATCTCAAATCCTTAACCTCTTCTCTCCGCCCTCTGCGTCGGGAGTTGCCTTACGGCGCCCTTACTTCAAGGATTTGAGAAGGGCCTTGAGGTCGCCGGGCTTGGCGAAGAGCGAGGCGGGAATCTCGACGTTGAACTCGACCTTGTCGAAGTTGACGCGGCTCGACTGCGTGCCGGCGCGGTAGTGGTCCACGACGAAGGGGACGCGCACCGCGCCGATGTAGAGGAACTGCGCGAAGCGGTCCTCCTCCTCGACCGTCTCGCCCTCCGCGTTCTTCTTCTTGTAGAGCGCCTTGGCCGGGAGGAAGTCGCGCGCGCCGAACTCGAACTCCACCTCGAACCCGTCCAGGTAGGAGAGCCGGACGGCCTCGTTGCGCATGGCGAGCCCGGCCTCGCGCCGCCCGGCGTAGGCGAGCGAGGCGCCCTCCTTCCGCCACCAGCCGCGCAGAATGTTGTCGAGGCTCACGCGCATCGCCGTCTTGAAGTCCTCGGCCTGCGCCGGGGTCACGTCCGTGATTTTCTTCGACTGCCCCTCGTACACCCAGCCGGTCTCGCCCGTGTTGGTCTGGACCATGCGGTTGCCGCTGCCCTTGAACTCCGTCCGCTCGCGGTCGGGGAACGCGAGGTAGTCAACGAAAGTCATCGGCGGCATTTGCTTGCCCTCGTGGTACTGAGAGAAGTAGCCGCGCGAGACGACGGTTCGCACGTCGAGGTAGGCCGGGCCGCCGACCGCCTCGACGGCCTTGCGGATGACCTCCTCGGCCTTGGCGTCCGACTTCGGCGCGGTCGCGGGCTTTGAGTCCTGCGCGGCCGCGGCCCGCGCGAGCGACATGAGCAGGAGGGCGGTGAGAACGGTGTACAGCGTCTTTCTCATGTGAAATTTATAAACGGGGCGGGGCCGGGAAGGCAAACCGCCCGCTCCCAGGTAAAAGGGGCTCAGCCGTGCGGACGGCTGAGCCCCTTGCTGCGGGTGAGTGTGGAACGGTTCTTCAGCCCTCGGTGCGGATGACGATCTCGCCGTTCTCCACGTCGGCGACGAAGCTCTGGGCCGTCTTCCACATCGCGGTGATAGGAAGCTTCACCTTCTCGTCGATGTGGCGCTTCAGGAAGCGCGCGCCGTAGGCCGGGCTGTAGCCCTTCTCGGTCAGGAGGTCGAGCGCGGCCTGCGTGACGCGGCACGACTTCCCTTGCGCCTCCATCTGGCGGCAGAGCTTGCCGGTGTAGAGCTTGGCGATGTCGCGGACCTCGTCCATCGTCAGCGGCGAGAAGACCACGATCTCGTCAATGCGGTTGCGGAACTCGGGCGAGAACCGGGTCTCGGCCGCCTTCAGCACGTCGCCCCTGATGGCCTTCATGTCCCCCAACGTCTTCGTGCCGAAGCCGAAGGGCTTCTCGTACTTCTTGAAGTTCTCCGAGCCGAGGTTCGAGGTCATGATGACGATGGCGTCGGAGAGGTAGACCTTCTTGCCGCGCCCGTCCGTCAGCCAGCCCTCGTCGAAGGCTTGCAGGAACAGGTTCATCAGAACGGGGCTCGCCTTCTCGACCTCGTCGAGCAGGAGCACCGTGTAAGGGTTCTCCCGCAACTGCTCGGTCAGGATGCCGCCGCGCTCCGAGCCCACGATGCCGCGCGGCATCCCGATCAGCTTCTCGATGCCGATGGTGCCGTCCGAGTACTCGGACATGTCGATGCGCACCATCTTCTCGTCGTCGCCGAACATGAACTCGGCGACGGCCTTCGCCAGCTCCGTCTTGCCGACGCCCGTCGGCCCGAGGAAGAGGAGCACGCCGTCACTCTTGTAGTGGTTCTCCTTGAGCGGACCCTTGTTCAGGCGGAGGCGCTGCGAGACGGCGCGGATGGCGTCCTTCTGCCCGATGACGCGGCGGCCCAGCTCCTCCTCCATCGTGAAGAAGCGGTCGTTGGTGTCGCGGTAGATCATGTCGCGCGGGATGCGCGACTCCTGCGAGATCACGTCGATGATGTGCTCGGGGCGGACGACGAGCGTGTCCGGCTCGTTGATCTCCACCTTGACGGCCGCGGTGTCGAGCCAGCCGATGGCCTTGTCGGGCAGGTGGAGGTTGCGGATGTACTTGGGCGCCATCTCCAGCGCCGTGTTGATGGCGTCGTCCGAGATCGTCACCGAGTAGTTGCGCTCAAGCCGCGGGCGGAGCCCGAACAGGATTTCGCGCGTCTCGGCGATGGACGGCTCGGAGACCTTGACCAGACGGAAGCGGCGCGCCAGCGCCTCGTCCTCGCCGATGTACTCCTTGTACTCGGTGACGGTCGTCGCGCCGACGATGCGCAGCTCGCCGCGGGCGAGCGCCGTCTTGAACATGTTGGCGGCGTCGCTGCTGGTGCCGAGCGCGGCCCCGGCGCCGATGATGGTGTGGGCCTCGTCGATGAAGAGGATCAGGTTGTCGCGCTCCTTGACCTCGTCGATGATGCCCTTGATGCGCTCCTCGAACATGCCGCGCAGCATGGTGCCGGCGACGAGGCCGCCCATCTGGAGCTGCACGACGTGCGTGCCGCGAAGCCGCGCCGGCACCTTCTCCGGCTCAAGCTCGATGAGGCGCGCGAGGCCCTCGACGACCGCCGTCTTGCCGACGCCGGGCTCGCCGACGAGCATCGGCGAGTTGGCGCGCTCGCGGTGGCAGAGGATTTCGATCATCTGCTGGATTTCCTGCTCGCGGCCGATGGTCGGCGGCAGCTTGTCGGCGCGCGCCAGGCGGTTCAAAGAGACGCCGAAGTGCTTGAGGTACGGAGGCAGCTCGAACTTCTTCTTGTACTCCTCCTCCTGCTGCTCGCGCGTGCGGACGCGGGCGCGCACCTGCTCGACGACCGTCTCGGGGTTGGCGCCGAGGTTTCGGAGTATGCCCATCAGCGCGCTCGTCTCGTCCTGCGAGAAGGCCATGAAGAGGTCCGTGGACTCGAT
>DATHBF010000032.1:0-4279 GCA_035296285.1 Pyrinomonadaceae bacterium
GGCTCCGACCGCGGCGACGCGGGCCTTGAGCGCGCCCTCTTCGGCATCCAGAGCGGCGCCGCGCCCGAGGCCGTGGACGTGCTCATGGAGCGCGACATCAAGCAGCCCGGCAACCTCGACGTGCGGTTGACGATTGACAGCGAGCTACAGAAGGAGGCCGTCGCGCAGCTCAAGGGCCGCCACGGCGCCGTCGTCGTCCTCAACCCGCAGACCGGCGAGCTGCTGGCGATGTACAGCAACCCCTCGTACAGCCTGCGCGACGTGCAGGACGGGGAGACGTGGGTCAGGCTCAACGCCAACGAGCGCGACCGCCCGCTCGTCAACCGCGCGCTGCGCGGCCGCTACATCCCCGGCTCGACCTTCAAGACGGCCGTCATGCTCGCCGCCTTCAACCACGGCCTGGAGCGCGAGAAGTTCAACTGCTCCGGTGCCGGCTACTACGCCGAGCGCGGCGCCAGGCCCATCTTCGACGCGGGCGGCACGGGCGAGGTCCACGGCAACATCGGCATCGACACCGCGCTCGAAGTCTCCTGCAACCAGTACTTCGCGCAGATGGCCATCAAGCTCGGCCCCGAGCGGCTGGCCGACTCGCTGCGCCTGCTCGGCATGACGCCGACCGGGAGCCCCCAGGAGGCCCTGACCGGGCGCAAGCAGCCGCAGATTTGGAACGTGGGCCTGCCGGCCGTCGCCCGCGCCCTCTCGCCCGTCGAGTCCACGGTCGCGCTCTACCCGCGCGAGCGCCCCTACGACATCGGCCTCATCGGCTTCGGGCAAGGGTACGCCGGCCAGATGACGCCCTTCCAGATGGCGCTCGTCGCCGCGGCCGTCGGCAACCTCGAAGGCAAGCTGATGAAGCCGAAGATAGAGTACGACCGCCCGCCCGAGATGTGGGCGCAGGCGACGAGCCCGCAGCACGCCGCCGAGATGCGCCGCATCATGGGCCTCGTCTCGGCCGGCTCGTCGGGCACGGCCACCAGCGTCATGGCCCCCGTCCACGCGCAGGGCATCATCACCGGCGGCAAGACCGGCACGGCCGAGAAGCAGATACCGCTCTACCACCCGAAGACCGGCGAGATGCTGACCGAGAAGAAGGTCGAGCGCGACCGCCGCGGCAACCCCATCCGCGAGTACACGGTGCCGAAGCTCGACCCCGAGTTCCGCATCGACAGCTGGTTCCTCTGCATCGCGCCGCTCGACCGCCCGCAGCTCGCCATCGCCGTCATCGTCGAGGGCGGCGGCTACGGCGCCAAGGCGGCCGCCCCCATCGCCGCCGCGCTCGTCCTGAAGGCGCGCGACCTCGGACTGCTCGCAGTCCCCGGCGCGGCGCCGCCGCAGCAACCGCAGGGACAGCCCCAACAGCAGCAACCGCCGCCCCCCCAGGGCCCGCGCCCGCGCCAGACCCCGCGGCCGCGCGCCACGCCCGCCCCCGTCGCACAGGTCGGACAGAGGTAGAGCTTTCAAGTTTGATTTATGAAGAACCGGGCATCCACACACCTTCTGCTGTTGCTCCTGATCGTCGGCCTCGAAGTCGCCGGCTACTGGGCCGTCTACGACTCGGCGCTGCTGCGCGGCTACGAGCCTTCGGTGGTCGGGGCGGCGCGCGACATCCTGCTCTTCCTGCCGCTGCTCGTCTTCCTCTTCTGGCTCTCGCGCGCGATGCGCTTCAAGGGCAACTGGACGCTTTACACGGCGGCCGTCCTGCTCTTCTCCGTCGGCATGCTCGTCCAGTACCGCCTCTACAGCGACCCGGAGTACGGTTCGGGGAGCAAGGCCGAGGCGCGCGCCGAGAAGACGCAGGTGCAGCGCATGCGCTACATCAACCAGTTCTACGACGCCGACAAGAAGAAGCTGATGGGGCTTGAGCCGACGGCACCGCAGCCGGAGGCCGAGCCGCAGATCACGCGCCGCTCGAACGTCTCGGTCGGCCGCGCGCTCACGTCTTCGTTCACCTGGATTCCGCTCTTCGCCTTCGCCGCGATGGCCCTCGCCTTCTGGTTCTGCACGCAGGACCGCTACCTCGACTGGATGCAGCGCCACAGCTTCGTCATCGTGCTCGCCACGCTGCTACCCATCGCCGGGGCCGTCGTCTGGTCGCAGGCCGGCAAGTTCGGCGGCAACATGACGCCGTGGGAGACATCGAAGATTCCCTTCCTCCTCGGCTTCGCGGGCATCCTGACGGCGCACTACCGCGAGCTTGCGCGCACCTACTGGGGGATGCCGCGCGCCCGAAACGTCCTGCCGCTGCTCATCATGGGGATGATCCCCTTCATCCCCTTCTTCGCGCTCAAGGACTTCGGGCAGATGCTCGTCTTCAGCGGCGCCTACGCGACGCTCTACCTCGTCGCGGTCCGCCGCTGGCCGCAGCTTTTCGTCTTCGTCGGCTCGCTCGTCCTCGTCGTCGTCATCCTCGTCGTCGGCGCCCTGCCGCCGCAGGTGCAGGAGAAGGTGCCGACCTTAGCGACGCTCGCCTCGCCGGTGCGCGCCGTCCTCCCCGACCGCATCAAGCAGCGTTTCCACCTCTGGCTCGACGGCTTCGACCCGCCCTCGCCCGACGTGGAGTGGTGGAAGGGCGACTACGAGGACGCGCTCTCCAGAAGCCCGCGCATGAGGGAGCTGGCCGAGCAGAGCCCGGCGATGCAGAAGACCGTCAACGTTGACGTGTGGTTCGACCGCATCGCCTTCCAGCCCTCGCAGGCCACCTTCGGCATCGCGGCCGGGGGGGTGAGCGGGCGCGGCCTCGGCCTCGGCTTCGCCGAAGTCATCCCCGTCGCCGACTCCGACTACATCTACGCTGCCATCGCCGAGGAGCTCGGGCTGTTGGGCGGCGCCGTCGTCATGCTCGCCCTCATCGTCTTCGTCAGCGCGGGCGTGCGGACCTCGATGGACGCGCGCGACATGTTCACGAAACTCTGCGCGGCGGGCCTGACCGCCTTCATCGGCTTCCAGGCCCTCGTCAACATCGGCGGCACGACGCGCGCCCTGCCGATGACGGGCATCACGCTCCCCTTCGTCAGCCACGGCGGCTTCAGCCTCATCACGAGCTTCGCCATGCTCGGCATGCTCCTCGCCTTCTCGCACCGCAACGCCCGCGAGGCCGAGGTGGCGCCGAGGCCGCAGGCCGCGCGCCCCGTCCCGCGCGAGGAGCCAGAGATCAGAGTTCCGGAGGCGGTCCAATGACAGACGATGCCGCGGCGCTGCGACTCGAAGCGGCCGCCGTCACCGACCGTGGGCTGAACGAGCGGCGGCCGCACAACGAAGACTCGATGCTCTCGGACTCGGACCGGCGCATCTTCGCCGTCGCCGACGGCGTCGGCGGGGCCGAGGCCGGCGAGGTCGCCTCGCAGACCGCCATCGAAGTCCTCGCCGAAGCCTTCCGCGAGCACCGCATGGGCGACGACGCCGAAGACCTGATGGAGATCGCCATCCAGCGCGCCAACGACTCCATCTTCCACCTCTCGCGCGAGGACGCCCGCTACACTTCGATGGCGACCACCATCGTCGCCCTCCACATCGACGGCCGCCGCGCCACCGTCGGCCACGTCGGCGACTCGCGCCTCTACAGCTACTCGCCCGACGGCCAGCTCCGGCGCGAGACCGACGACCACTCGGTCGTCGAGGAGGAGGTGCGCGCCGGACGCATGACGCCCGAGCAGGCCGCCAACCACCCGAGCCGCAACATCATCAGCCGCGCCATCGGCGCCGAGCCGACCGTCGAGGTTGACATGAGGACCTTCGAGTTCGAGGCCGGCACCACCTTCCTCCTCTGCTCCGACGGCATCACGCGCCACATCCCCGACGAAGAGCTGGCCGCCATCCTCCGCGGCGCGCCGAGCCTTGAGATGGCCTGCGAGGTCATGAAGGAGCGTTGCTTCGAGCGCGGCGCCGAAGACAACCTGACGGCCGTGCTCGTGCGCGTCGGCGGCGCCCAGCGCGGCGCCCAGCGCCAACATCAAGCGGCCGAGGACGACGAGGTCACGCTCATACAGGAGCGCCCGCGCGGCGGCGTCCCCGCGCACGGCGGCGGCACGGGCTCGCTCCTCCAGCGCCCCTTCAACAACGTCGGAGTGAAGGCCGCCGCGGCGACCGCCCCGGCCGCCGCCACCCAAGCCGCCTACACGCCCCCGCCGGGAGAAGGCGAGCGGCGCGACGCCCCCAAAGCGGCCCCCGCGCCGGCCCCCGCCTCGGGCGGCGCCCTGCGGACGCTGGGGACTTTCTTCATCGTCCTCGCCGCGGCGGTCGCGGCCTTCTACGTCGGCATGCTCTACGCGCGCCGCGGGCT
>DATHBF010000033.1:0-3409 GCA_035296285.1 Pyrinomonadaceae bacterium
CACAGCGCCGGCATGCAGACGACGAGCGAGAAGGCCAGGAAGATGACGGTGATTCTGCGCGCGCTCATGGCTGTTTGTTCTCCCTCTCTCACATCTTGCTGAAGGTGTCCGTGAGGTTGATGCCGGCGGGGCCGAGGATGACGATGAAGAGCGTCGGGAAGAGGAAGCAGGCGAGCGGGAGGAGGAGTTTGACGGCCGCCTTCTGCGCGGCCTGCTCGGCGCGCTGGCGTCGCTTGGTCCGCAGGCTGTCGGCGTAGACGCGGACGGCCCTGGAGATGGAGGTGCCGAAGCGGTCGGCCTGGATGAGCATGGCGGTCAGGCTGCGGAGGTCGTCAACGCCCGTGCGCTCGGCGAGGTTGCGCAGCGCCTCGTCGCGCTCGCGGCCGACGCGAATCTCAAGGTTCGTCAGCTCGAACTCCTCGCAGATGTCCGGGTGGACCGTCTTCAGCTCGTCGCCGACGCGGACGAGCGCGGCGTTGAGGCCGAGGCCCGCCTCGATGGAGACGACCATCAGGTCGAGCGCGTCGGCGAGGCCCCAGCGCAGGCGCAACTGGCGGTTATTTATCATCCGGCGCAGCATGTAGCGCGGCAGGAAGAAGCCGAAGATGAAGGCCGCGAGAATCCACATCAGCGCGCTCTGGAGCGGGCGGCCCATGACGGCGCAGCCCAGGGCGACGACGGCCGGGAAGCCCGTCAGCGAGGCGAGCTGCAGGGCGCGGAAGACGATGGGCGCGTTCTCCGAGCGGTGGCCGGCGTGCATCAACTGCTTTTGAAGCTTCTTGGCTTCGGCCGCCGAAGGGGGCGCCAGCTTGTGCAGCGGCGCGGCCATGCGCTCGGCCAGCGCGCCGACCTGCGACTCTTCGGCCGTGGGCGCCGCGACAAGGCCGTCGGCGTCGCCCATCTGCTTCAGGCGCTCGGTCGCCGCGCTCGGCGGCCGGAACATCAGCCAGTAGAGCCCCATCACGCCGAGCGTGACGCAAACGAAGATGGAGATGGTGATAAAGAGCATGGCGGTCCTCTGTCGGCTCGGCGGCTAGACTTTGATCTTCAGAATCTTCCTGATGATGAGCATGCCCGTGAGCTGCATCCCGCTGGCGGCGAAGATCAGGTAGTGGCCGCGCGGGTCGGTCCAGAGGACGCTCATGTAGTCCGGGTTCATGATGGTGACGGCGAGGGCGACGAAGATGGGGAGGCCGCAGAGAATCCACGCGGACATGCGCGAGCTGGTCGTCAGCGTGTTCAGGTCTTCGAGGATGCGGAAGCGCTCGCGGATGGTGTAGGAGACCTTCTCCAGAATCTCGGCGAGGTTCCCGCCCGTCTCGCGCTGAATCATGATGGCCGTGACGCAGAGCCGCAGGTCGAGGAGCGGGACGCGCTCGACCAGGTTCTCAAGCGCGAGCTTCAGGGAGAGGCCGAGGTTCTGCTCCTCGTAGGTCTTGCGGAACTCGGTGGCGATGGGCTCGGGCATCTCGGACGCTATCATGTGGAGCGACTCGGCGAAGGCGTGGCCGGCCTGGAGCGCGCGGCTCATCAGCTCCAGCGCGTCGGGCAGCAGTTCGAGGAACTTGTTCAGCCGCTTGCGGCGGCGGTAGGCGACGTGCAGGAAGGGGACGGAGGTCGCCGCCGCCCCGGCCCCGACGACGATGAGCATCGAGTAGGTCAGCATCGAGGCGGCGAGGCCGGCCAGGATGCCCGCCATCAGCGCCAGCATGACGAGGCGCGAGACGGTGATGTGCAGGTCGGCCTGGTCGAGCATCCGCCGCAGCCGCGTCGCGAACTGCATGTTCATCAGCGCGCGGTTGAGCGTGGGGATTTCGCTCAAAAGCTCCTGCCGGGCGAGCTGCACGTCGGCGTCGTCCGAGTGCTTCGTGTAGAGCAGCACGTCGGAGAGGCGCTGTTGCAGCCGCTTGCGCTTCGCCTCGGAGTCGCGCGTCGCCAAAAGGTAGACGCCGTAGACGGCGAACATGCAGGCGGTGAAGACGAGAAAGGAGATCATCGTTTTTATCCCGGCTACTGGCTACTCTTCAAAAAAGACGCGCGGCAGTTGCATGCCGTACTGCTTGAGGCGCTCGGCGAAGCGCGGGCGGACGCCGGTCGGGCGGAAGCGGCCGATGACCTTGCCGTCCTTGTCCATGCCCTTGCGCTCGAACTGGAAGATCTCCTGCATGGTGATGGTCTCGCCCTCCATGCCGGTGATCTCGGAGATGGCGGTGATGCGGCGCGTGCCGTCGGAGAGGCGCGCGGCCTGGATGACGAGGTCGATGGCCGAGGCTATCTGCTGGCGCATGGCGCGGTCGGAGAGCCGCATCCCGGTCATCTGGATCATCGTCTCAAGGCGGGCGATGGCGTCGCGCGGCGTGTTGGCGTGGATGGTCGTCAAGCTGCCGTCGTGGCCGGTGTTCATGGCCTGGAGCATGTCGATGGACTCGCCGCCGCGGACCTCGCCGATGACGATGCGGTCGGGCCTCATGCGCAGCGCGTTCTTGACGAGGTCGCGCTGGGTGACTTCGCCGCGGCCCTCGATGTTGGCGGGCCTGGTCTCAAGGCGGACGACGTGCGGCTGCTGGAGCTGCAACTCGGCCGAGTCCTCGATGGTGACGATGCGCTCGTCCTCGGGGATGTAGGCCGACAGCGCGTTGAGCATCGTCGTCTTGCCGGCGCCGGTGCCGCCCGAGATGATGACGTTCAGGCGCGCGCGGACGCACATCTCGAACATCTCGGCGATGTCCTTGGTGACGGCGCCGATCTCGATGAGCTTCGCCATCCGCAGCGGCTCCTTGCCGAAGCGGCGGATGGAGAGGACGGGGCCGTCGAGCGAGAGCGGGGGGATGATGGCGTTGACGCGCGAGCCGTCCTGGAGGCGGGCGTCCACCATCGGCGAAGACTCGTCGATGCGGCGGCCGACGGTCGAGACGATGCGCTCGATGACGCGCATCAGGTGCTCGTCGTCCTTGAACTCGACGTTGGTACGTTCGAGCCTGCCGCCGCGCTCGATGTAGATGTTCTTCGGCGAGTTGACGAGGATGTCGCAGATGGCCGGGTCGGCCAGGAGCGGCTCCAGCGGCCCGAGGCCGAACAGCTCGTGGCGGACCTCGCCGACGAGGCGCTCGCGGTCGCTCGACGAGAGCGGCGCGTTCTCGGCGGTGATTAAATCCTCGGCGAGCCGCGCGACCTCGCTGTGAAGCTGCTCGGGCGGGAGCTGGCCGAGCTTCGACAAGTCCATCCGGTTGATGATGGCGCGGTGCAGGCGCGACTTCATCTCCTGGAAGGGGAAGGCGCCCTGCGGCGCGGTCTCGTCGGCGGCGGCAGCGCCGCGGCCGTACATCGCCGGCGCGCCCGGGGCCGGCTCCCTGATGAGTCTTTCGCGGAGTGACATGGTCTTTAAGTGGTCAGCGGACAGTGGTTAAGA
>DATHBF010000034.1:0-6678 GCA_035296285.1 Pyrinomonadaceae bacterium
AAGGCCGCGGCCGTGAACTTGGAGGCGGCGGACGAGGCGCTCGAACGCTTACGGCACGTGGCGTTCGCGGACACGTTGGGCGACGACCGCGAGTTGGGCGTGGCGCGCACGGCGCTCCGGCTGCTCGAATGGGAGAAGAACTACCCGAAGGGGGGCGTCAGGCGCGAGGAGGAGTGGTCGGAGGGGCGCGAGCGCGCCGCGCGGGAGGCGCGCGAGCTGGTCGGAGGCTCGGACGCGGAGGCGGCGCTCGCGCCGTGGCGGTCGGAGGAGGATGAGAGTGACGCCGACGGGACCCGGGCGTTCGTGCGCTCGGCTTTGAGGCTTCTGGAGGCTTGGGCGTCGGCGCACGCGCTGCGCCCAGACGCGCGCGAGCGCGTGAGGGGTTGGGTCAGCTTCCGCTTCCCGCACCCGCTCAACTACGAGCATCTGGTGCAATTGGAGCGGCCCGAGGCGGACTTGCCGGAGCTGATGAGGGGCCTGGACAAGAACCTGCGCCGCCGCGACGGCTTCAAGCTGACGGACCGGCGCTACGACGCGCGGCAGGTGCTCGAAGAGGTCCACTACTGCCTCTACTGCCACGAGCGCGACAAGGACTCCTGCTCGAAGGGGCTGCGCGAGCGCGACGGCTCGCTCAAAAAGAACCCGCTCGGCATCACGCTCGAAGGCTGCCCGCTCGACGAGAAGATCTCCGAGATGCACGTCCTGCATCGTGAAGGCGACTCGATAGCGGCGCTCGCCGTCGTCGTCATCGACAACCCGATGTGCCCCGGCACCGGCCACCGCATCTGCAACGACTGCATGAAGTCGTGCATCTTCCAGAAGCAGGAGCCCGTCAACATCCCGCAGGCCGAGACGGGCGTACTGACGCACGTCCTCGCGCTGCCCTACGGCTTCGAGATTTACAGCCTGCTCACGCGCTGGAACCCGCTCAACGCCAAGCGGCCTTACGCGCTCGCCTACAACGGCAAGAACGTCCTCGTCGTCGGCCTCGGGCCGGCCGGGTACACCCTGGCGCATTGGCTCCTCAACGAAGGCTTCGGCGTCGTCGGCGTGGACGGCTTGAAGATAGAGCCGCTCAACGAGGAGCTGACGGGCGACGGCGGGCGCAGAGTGCCGCGCGCCGTGCGCGACGTGAGGGAGTTCGATGCCGAGTTGGACGAGCGCGTGCTCGCCGGCTTCGGCGGCGTCTCGGAGTACGGCATCACGGTCCGCTGGGACAAGAACTTCCTGACCGTCATGCACGTGACGCTTGCGCGCCGCGACCATTTCCGCTTCTACGGCGGCGTCCGCTTCGGCGGGACGCTCTCGATTGAGGACGCGTGGGGGTACGGCTTCGACCACATCGCCGTCGCCACCGGCGCGGGCAAGCCGACCATCGTCGGGATGAAGAACAACCTCATCCGCGGCATCCGCAAGGCGTCGGACTTCCTGATGGCGTTGCAGTTGACGGGCGCGGCCAAGCCCGACTCGATGGCGAACCTGCAAGTGAGGCTGCCGGCCGTCGTCATCGGCGGCGGCTTGACGGCGATAGACACGGCGACGGAGCTTTTCGCCTACTACCCCGTGCAGGTCGAGAAGATTCTAGCGCGCGTCGAAAAACTGGCGGGGGAGTTCGGGGAGGCAGAGGTCTTCAGACGTTTCGACGCCGAGGAGCGCGCGACGCTCGAAGAGTTTCTGGCGCACGGCCGCGCGGTACGGCAAGAGCGCGAGAGGGCGGCGGCGGCGGGCGAGGAGCCGGACTTCGTGCCGCTCGTGCGCGCGTGGGGCGGCGTCACCATCGCTTACCGCAAGCGCCTGCTCGACTCGCCGGCCTACCGCCTGAACCACGAGGAGATAATCAAGGCGCTCGAAGAGGGCATCTCGATTGTCGAGAACATGTCGCCGGTCGAGGCCGTCGCGGACGAGCACGGCGCGGTGACGGCGCTGCTGTTCGAGCGCATGGCGCGCGACCCGGACACGGGCCGCTGGCGCGCGACCGAGGAGGCCGTGCGGGTGCCGGCGCGCACCGTCTGCGTCGCCGCCGGCACGAGCCCCAACACCATCTACGAGCGCGAGCGGCCCGGCACCTTCCGCCTCGACGAGTGGGGCGAGTTCTTCTCGCCGCACAAGGTCGAGCGCGACGGCGCGGGGCACCTCCGCCTCGTCCCGGCCGGCAAGGGCGAGCGCGCCTTCTTCACTTCGTACGAACGGGACGGCCGCCTCATCAGCTACTACGGCGACAACCATCCCGTTTACGCCGGCAACGTCGTCAAGGCGATGGCGTCGGCCAAGGACGGCTACGAGCACGTCGCCGGGCTCTTCGCCGAAGAGCTCAGGAGCCTGCGCGAAGATGACCAGCCGGCGCGCGAAGAGGCTTTCGGCCGGCTCGTCGCGCGGCTCGACGACGAACTCGTGGCGCGCGTCGTCCGCGTGGATAGGCTGACGGACACCATCGTTGACGTGGTCGTGCGCGCGCCCGCGCAGGCCCGGAAGTTTCATCCCGGCCAGTTCTACCGCCTGCAAAATTACGAGACGGACGCGCCGCTCGTTGACGGCACGCGCCTCACGATGGAGGGCCTCGCGCTGACGGGCGCGTGGGTGGACAGGGAGGCGGGGCTTTTAAGTTTGATAGTCCTTGAGATGGGCGCCTCTTCGCGCCAGTGCGCGATGCTGAAGGAAGGCCAGCAGGTCGTCGTCATGGGGCCGACGGGCACGCCGACGGAGATTCCCGAAGGCGAGACCGTCCTGCTCGCGGGCGGCGGTTTGGGTAACGCCGTGCTCTTCTCCATCGCGAAGGCTTTGAAGGGTAACAACTGCCGCGTCGTCTACTTCGCCGGCTACAAGGACGGCAAGGACCTCTTCAAGCGCGAGGAGATCGAAGAGGCCACCGACCAGGTCATCTGGTCAACCGACACGGGGCGCGAGATAGACCCCCGCCGCCCGCAGGACCGCCACTTCCGCGGCAACATCGTGCAGGCCATGCTCTCCTACGCCGAGGGCCGGCTCGGCGGCCCGCCGCAGTTCGACTTGCGCGAGGCCGACCGCCTCATCGCCATCGGCTCCGACCGCATGATGGCCGCCGTCAAGGCCGCCCGCCACGCCGTCCTCGCCCCGCACCTCAAGGAGGGCCACGTCGGCGTCGGCTCCATCAACAGCCCGATGCAGTGCATGATGAAGGAGGTCTGCGCCCAGTGCCTCCAGCGCCACACAGACCCCTCGACGGGCAAGGAGTCCTTCGTCTTCTCCTGCTTCAACCAGGACCAACTGCTCGACCACGTAGACTTCCAGAACCTCAACTCACGCCTGCGCGCCAACACCGTCCAGGAGAAACTCGCCAACCTCTGGCTCGACCACTTACTTCAAGTGGCCAGTAGCCAGTAGTCAGTAGAAAAGCGTGGAGCGTCTACCGGCTACTTATAAAATCGCACGTTGTCGATTTCGAGCCAGCCGAACTGGCCGGGCGGGCGGGCGATCTCGAAGGAGAGCATGAGGAGGTCGGCGCCCGTCCATGCGGCGGGCGTCCTCGTCTCCGGCTGCTTGAGGGAGGCGAAGTCCACGCGGACGGTCTTCCAGGAGGGCGCGGCCGTGAAGTCGGTTCGGAAGTAGGCCGAGTCGCGCACCGCGTATGTGGGGACGACGAGGCGGTAGGCGCCGCCGTCGCCGCGCGCGTCGAAGCGGACGCCGCGCCAGGGTCGCGCGTCGGCGGGCTCGACCGCGCCGCGCGTTAGAGGAACCTGCACGCGCACGAAGGGCCGCTCGGCCGAGGACATGCGCGCGAAGATGGTCAGCGCGTGGTTACGGCCCGTGCGCGCGGTGAGGCCGTGTAAGACTTGCGAGTGGTCGTGGCCGCCGTCCGTCGCGTTGACCCAGAGCGTGCCGAGGTCGCTTCGCAGCATGTCGGCCGCCGTCGCGTGAGAAGGCGCGGCCGGGTCTTGAACGCCGCCGGTCCCCGTGTCCGGCCTTAAAACGGCCCCGACGCCGAAGGGGCCGCCGACGCGCGGCGAGCCTTCAAAGTCGTCAACCAGTTCTGAAAGTTTGACGGGCGCGAGCGTGGTCTGCGCGGGCGAGGCGATGTCGCGCGCAAGCCTGTCGCGGTCAACCTCGCGGCCGCCTAAGAAAACCCTTGAGACGCGCGCGAGGTCGGTGATGCGGCGGTGCGGCTCGCCCGCGACGAGGACCAGGTCGGCCAGCTTGCCCGGCTCTATCGAGCCGTGCTCCGACTCGACGCGGAGCGCCCGCGCGCTGTCGAGCGTTGCGGCCCGGACGGCCTGCAAGGGCGTGAGGCCGCCCTGCACGAGAAGTTCAAGCTCGCGCAAGGAGGCCCAGCCGTGGTGCGTGCCCGTGACGCCCGCGTCCGTGCCGGCGCCGATGCGGACGCCGCCCGACTTCAGCGCCGAGACGTTGTGAAGAAGAACCTGCCAGCGCCGACGCCGCGCCGACTCGACGGCGCGCGGGCGCGAGTCAGGACGTTCTTCGGCCGGGGGCGCGGCGGGCTGCTGCTGGACGAGGGGTCGCTCGTTATCGTCCGAAGGCTCGGCGGTGAGCGGCGGTCGGATTTGCGCGAGCACGAGGGGCTCCAGGACCGCCGAGAGCAGCGGCGAGAGGATGTTGCGGCCGCGCGGCTCGTAGACGGCGAGGGTCGAGACGTAGGTCGTGCCCTTCTCGCGCATGATGCGGACCAACTCCTCGTCGGCCTGCGCGTCGCCGACGCCGTGGGCGAGCGTGTCAACGCCCGCGCGGGCGGCAATCTTGGCGCGCGCGAGCGTGACGGTGTGCGTCATCACCTCGACGCCGTGCCTGTGCGCCTCGTCGCAGATGGCCGCGAGCGTCTCCTCGTTCATGCTCGTCATGTCGGGGGCGGTGTTGTAGCGCCAGCCGTCGGTGAAGACCTTGATGACATCCGGCCTGTAAGGCATGAGACGGCGGACGGCGGCGCGGGCCTCGCGCGGCGTCAGCACTTCGAGGGTGAAGAAGTCGCCGCGGCCGCCCTCGGCGCCGTGGCCGCCCGGCGTCGTCATGCGCGCGGCGAAGTGGACGCGCGGCGCCTCGAACGCGCCCGACGCGATGAGTCGCCTGACGGGCTCGAAGGTCTCGGGGTAGGTGCCGAAGTCAACGACCGTGGTCACGCCGCTGTAGAGGTAAGCCTTGAGGTTCTTGCCCCAGTCGCCGGAGATGCCGGGCGCGGTCGCGTAGGGGACGTGCGTGTGGAGGTCGAAGAGGCCGGGCAGGAGCGTCTGGCCGTCGGCGCGTATGACGCGCGCGCCCGCGGGGGCGGCGACGGAGGGGCCGGCCGCTTCGATGCGACCGCCGCGGGCGACGACCGTGCCCGCGTAAGGCTCGCGGCCCGTGCCGTCAACGACGGTCGCGCCGACGAAGGCTACGGCGTCCGAACTCCGCCGCGGCCTCTTCGCGTGCGCAGCAGGAGGCGGCGCGACCGAGAGCAGGAGGACGAGGGCCAGCACGCCTCTCGTCATCATTTGAGCGGGGCTGTTCATGGGTTAGGAAGTATACGGCAGTGCCCCGCCGTCCGTGTGGGCGCGGCGTGCACCCTGACGTTTCGTCCTAATGAAGCGGTTATGGCCTCTTGTTGAAGGTCAGTTTATAACCGACCTTGTGGCTCAAAAACTCACGGTTAAAGTTGAACCTGATTTCCGCCCCCGTTTCGAGAGTGGAGTTGGCGATAAAACTCCCCGTAAGTGTCGTCCCGCCCCTGATCTTCGACTTCTGCAAGATAGTCTGCCAGTGCGCATTACCCGACTCGCCCAACTCCGGGTAGTTCTTCATTTCGATCTTGAAGGCGAGTTTCCCTTGCGAGTCTGTCGCCTTCAACGTGTAATCGTAAGTGCCTTCTACGAGGAACCGATCATGGTTGTCGCCATAATCGGTCCCGCTCAATTCCCCGTTAATCTCGTCACTGCTAATTGGCATCCTCTCACCTCCTGCGTGGGTTGGTTTTAATTCATTAGGCAGCCGTCGGAGGGCCGTGATTAATCGGCATTTGGCCTTGCCTGATGTCGAGGCGCCGATTCTAGCATTTAACCGGCATGCCGCGGCGACGATTGATTCGGGATGTTCGAGGCTTACTCTTCGACAGGAACCTGGCACTACTTTTTGGCGCGCGTGCGCTCGGAGGTGAGGCGGCGGTAAGCCTCGTCGCGCGTGAGCCCGAGCTCGCGGGCCGCGCGCTTGAGGGCCGCGCGTTGGTCGAGCCCTTCGGCTTCGAGGGCGGCGACGAGGGCGGCGACCGTCTGCGTCTCGCCGCCGCCGGCCGCTTCGTCTTCCAGGGGGCGGCGGTCGATGACGAGCACCATCTCGCCGCGCGCCGCGTGCTCTTCGGAGAAGCGCGCGGCCAGCTCGCTCAGACGCCCGCGGACTATCTCTTCGTGAAGCTTCGTCAGCTCGCGCGCGACCGCCCCCTCGCGCTCGCCGAGAATCTCGCGCGCGTCGGCGAGCGCGTGGGCGATGCGGTGCGGCGTCTCGTAGAAGACGAGCGTGGCCTGGAGGGCGCGCACCTGTTCGAGGCGCGTGCGGCGCGCGTGGGGGCGCGGCGGGAGGAAGCCGCCGAAGTAGAACTCGTCGGTCGGCAGGCCCGAGGCGGTGAGCGCGGCGACGAAGGCCGCCGGCCCCGGCACGGGCACCACGCGCACGCCGCGCGCGACCGCCTCGCGGACGAGGCGGAAGCCGGGGTCGCTGACGCCG
>DATHBF010000035.1:0-3732 GCA_035296285.1 Pyrinomonadaceae bacterium
ACGAGGTCAGGCGCTACATGGAGGTCGGCGCGCCGGTCGGCGAGCACCTTGCCGACCAGCTCCTCATCCCGATGGCGCTGGCCGGCGGCGGCTCCTACACGACCGGCCCACTCACGCTCCACACGACGACCAACATCGAGACCATCAAAAAATTCCTGCCCGTCGAGATTAGGACCACGCACCTCGCCGAAGACGTGTGGAAGGTCGAAGTCTCGGCCTAATCCGAGGTCAACCGCTCGGCCATGAGGGCGACGGTCGAGGGGTCGAGGCTCCTCTTAAAAATGATGGTGTTGGGCGGGACGTTCGTCAGGGGGTCGCGGCTGCCGCGCAGGTCGTCCCAGGCGGCGAGGATGAAGTGGCGCAGGCCGGCGTGGTCGAACTCAAGCAGGCGTCCGCGCAGGTGCTCCGGCGTCCAGAAGCCGAGGAGTTCGAGGTGGACGCGCGCGCCCGTCGAATTTTTCAGGATGAAGTCGGGGATGAAGGCGCCGCCGGCGAGGTCAATCACCTCGCGGCTCGGCTCAAGCTGCCACGCGGTCGCCGCCTTCGCCCAGTCGCGCGGCAGCCGCTCCAGCACGGGGTTCTCGTAGCCCGACGCGCTCAGGTAGTGCGAGCGCAGGCGCGTCTGCCGGCTGTCCAGGTCGAAGAAGGCGGGCTCTCCGCGCCTCGCCTCTATCTCGGCGCGCATCCGCCAGCCCTTGCAGAGCAGCAGCGCCGGCAGGAAGACGGCCATCTGCACGCCGTACTTCTGCGACCGCTGGAAGATGGAGGCCGGCCCGTCAAGGCGCACCTCGTACCCGCCGCGCGCGTTGCCCTTAATCGAGTGAATGAGCCGGTAGGCTTTAATCGCGCCGAACAGCTCGCGGTAGCCTTCGGGCTCCTGCGGCTCAAGCCACAAACGCATCTGCACGCAACGGTACAGGAGCGCCTGCGCCTGCGCCAGGTTGTAAATGTCCAGAAGGTCGGCGGCCGTCGGCGCCTCGAACGAGATGAGCTTCTGGTTCTCGGGAAGGTCCGCGTAGAGCGCGCCCGCGAGCGCCTCCGGCTCGCACAGAAGCTCGCGCGCCGCCTCGGCGACCACCTCGGCGCGCGCCTCTTCAGTGACGACGGGGTGGCGCGCGCGCGCCTTCAGGAAGAGGGCGCGGCGTATCTCGGCGGGCTCGGCCGGCGCCTCGGTCTCGAACTCGCAGCGGTCCGTGAGGAGCTTGATGAGGCCGCGCAGGACTTTGTAATCGGTGCCCGTGCCGACGTACTCCGCCAGATATTGTTCGAGCGCCGCGCGCGTCTGCCCCTCGTGCTCGCGGAAGACCTCGACGAAGTCCTCCGCCACGCGGACGTACTCCTCGTCGCCCGTGTCTATGTAGCGCGGCGTGATGCGGTCGCCGCGCTGCCAGCTCATCGCCAGGTCTGCCGTCAGCATAAAAACTTCTCAGCCCGCGACGCCCTCGCCGCGGCGTCGGCTGATGTGCTCCTCGGTGGTGTCCTGCGTCACGACTTCGTAGAGGACGGCCTCCTTGCCCGGCAGCTTGCGGAGGATGCGGCCGAGGCGCTGGACGTGCTCGCGCGTCGAGCCCGAGCCGGAGAGGACGACGGCGATTGACGCGTCGGGGATGTTGACCCCCTCGTTCAAGACCTTCGACGTGGCGAGCGCCATCACCTCGCCCGCGTTGAAGGCTTCGAGCCACGCGCGCCGCTCCTTCACCCCCGTCTCGTGCGTGATGGCGGGGACGAGGAATTTTTGCGAGATGCGGTAGACCATCTCGTTCTCGGCCGTGAAGATTAAGACCTTCTCGCGGCGGTGGCGGATGAGGAGGTCCGCCAGCACGCGCAGCTTCGCGTCCGTACCGAGCGCGATGCGCTTCGACTCGCGGTAGGCCATCATCGCGCGCCGCCCCTCGGAGGAGCGCGCGCTCGCCGCCACGAACATCTGCCAGCCGTGCAGAGAGCTCAGCCCGATGCCCTTCCCGCGCAGGAAGTCGCGGAAGATTTCGCGCTCGCGCTCGTAGGCGGCGCGCTCCTCGCCCGTCAGGTCCACGCGCAGGCGGACGAGCGTGTAGTTCGACAGATACTCGCCCGCCATCTCGCGCGTCTCGCGCCGGAAGACGAAGGGGCCGACGAGCCTTTCGAGCAGGCGCTCCTCGCCGTCGGCGCGCTCGGGCGTGGCCGTTAAGCCTAAACGAAACGGCGCAATCGCCATCTCGGCGGCGTGGCGGTGGACGCCCGAGGGCAGGTGGTGGCACTCGTCGAAGACGATGAGGCCGAACTGGTTGCCGAGCCGCTCCATGAAGCGGAAGGCCGAGGCGTAGGTCGTCACCGTCAGCGCGCCCGTCTCGAAGTAGCCGCCGCCTATCAGCCCGACCTCCGCCTGAAAGCACGAGAGCAGCAGGTCGTACCACTGGTTCATCAAATCGAGCGTGGGCACGACGACGAGCGTCGAACGCTTCACCTCCTCGACGGCCATCTGCGCGACGAGGCTCTTGCCCGCGCCCGTCGGCAACACGACGACGCCGCGACGGCCCGCCCGCCGCCACTCCTCGATGGCCTCTCTTTGATAGGGCCTCGGCTCCGAGAGGAATTTCGTGGGGAAGTCGAACTGGTGGTAGGCGCGCGCGTGGTCCTCGAAGCGCGCCCCGCCGCGGACCAGCTCCTTCACGACTTCGCGGTAGGCCCAGGCCGGCGCGCGCCACCGCAGCACGCGCTCGTCCCAGCGGAAGGGCGAAGGGACGCCCGCCTCCTGGCCCGCGCCGTCGAGCAGCAGCGTCCCCGAATCGAAACGCAGGATGAGCGGCGTCGTTACCTCCATCGTGAGGGAGAGCTTACATCAACTTTAAGCGGCGCGCTTGGCGACCATGCCTTGCAGGAGCGCCAGCACTTCGTGCCTGTCGGCCTCGGTCAACTGCTCGACACGCTCGGCCCCGAACTTCTTCCTTATCCAGCCGCCCAACTGCTCTTCCGTCTTCCCCAGCTCGCGGCACAGGGCGCGGACCTCCGCCTCGACGCCCGAGGGCGCCTGCGGCGTCGTCGGCGGCGCGACTTCGCGGAAGTCCTCAACGTCCTGCGTGAAGAACTCCGAGGCGTTGACGGCGAGCAGCACGGCGCCGACCAGCGCCCTCTTCTGGCTCATCTTCTGAATCGTGTTGACCTGGTCGGCGATGTCCGGGTTGGGGACGCGGCCCGTCGGCTGAGATTCAATCGCCTCGTCGCCGTCGCGGTACTTGGCGCCGCAGCCGCCCTGCTTCTTAAAACAGAGCCAGCCGCCTCCATATTCTTCCCGGCCCTTGATGATGGCGGCCTGCGAGCAGGCGGGGCAGACGCGGCGGGCCTCGCGCCAGCGGTACTTGGTCTCGCGCGAGTTGCAGGAGCCGTCGGCCTCGGCGACGAGGAGGTCGCCGCGGTGGAGCTGGCAGCGGTAGAGGTAGTAGAAGAAGGGCTCGCCGCCGTGCGACTCGCCCGTCCAGTCCTCGATGCGTTCGAGCAGTTTGAAGCGCGTCGAGAGGCCGAAGAAGGTCGTCAGCTTCTCGGCGCCCGGCTTGAGGAGCGTGCGCTTCTCCGTGCCGGGGATGACGCCGTAGTCCACGTCATTGCGGAGCACGCGGCTCACGAACTCCGTCACCGCGCTGTAACGCTCGACCGCCAGCTCAATCGAGAGCGCCGGCATGAACTGCGAACGCTCCGACGCCAGGGGCCCCCCGGCCCCCTCCTTGAACTCTTCACTCATCTCTCACCCGACGGGTC
>DATHBF010000036.1:0-19998 GCA_035296285.1 Pyrinomonadaceae bacterium
ACGGAACATCGTTGACGTTGCTGATGACGTAGGGGACGCCGCGCGCGAGTACCGGCGTGTCTTCGCGCGCGAGCTCGCGTCCCGGCAGCGGGCGGTTGACGGCCACCTCCGTGACCTTAGCGTATTGCGCCTGACCGGGCCTGGCGGCCGACGCGGCGCGGCGCGGCTCGCCCTGCCTCTTCGGCTCCGCCTGCTCGGCCTTCGAGGGCGCGAACCTCATCAGCGCATACACCTCCAGGTCATCATCCTCGACGCGAGCGTTGTAAGCGTAGATGCTGCCCACCCCGGTCGCCACCAGCAGCAGGCCGTAGAAGGCGAGTGTGCCTAACAGGAATCCGCCCTTCCGCTTGAGGTCGGCCGCGTGCGAGCCCGACTCGATAAGGTTGCTGAACATCTTCCAGTCTCCTCCTTCGTGCCGGTGCCAACGGGTCAAGCCGGAGACGAAGCAATAGACCCCGCGCCGCTTTCGTTTGTTCCAGAAAGTCGGAAGTTAAAGACACGCCTTCTCCACTTCGGATACAATGTGCGCGTTCTCGTGCAGGAAAGGATGCTCGTGATGGTCCAAGCTAAGGGCGCGCGGGAGGAGCTGAACCCCTTCCGGATTGCGCAGCAGCAGTTCGACGCGGCGGCCGACCACCTCGGCCTCGACGAGTCCATGCGGCAGGTCTTGCGCAACGCCAAGCGGCAGCTCGTCGTCTCGGTCCCCGTCAAGATGGACGGCGGCGAGGTGCGCGTCTTCGAGGGCTACCGCGTCCAGCACAACGTCGCGCGCGGGCCGGCCAAGGGCGGCATCCGTTTTCATTCGGGCGTCACGCTCGACGAGGTCAAGGCGCTCGCGTCGTGGATGACGTGGAAGTGCGCGACCGTCGGCATCCCTTACGGCGGCGGCAAGGGCGGCGTGGTGTGTGACCCGAAAGCGATGTCGAGGGGCGAGCTCGAAAGGCTGACGCGCCGCTACGCCTTCGAGATCGCGCCCATCATCGGCCCCGACCGCGACATCCCCGCGCCCGACGTTTACACCGACGAGCAGACGATGGCCTGGATCATGGACACCATCTCGATGGTGCGCGGCCACACGGAGCTGGCCGTGGTGACGGGCAAGCCCATCGCGCTCGGGGGCTCGCAGGGTCGCCACGAGGCGACGGCGCGCGGCTGCCTCTACGTCGTGAGGGAGGCGGCGCGCGTGCGGGGGTTGAGTCTGCCGCGGGCGCGCGTCGCCATCCACGGCTTCGGCAACGCGGGCGCCAACTTCGCGCGCCTCATCTCGGCCGAGGACGGGGCGCTCGTCGTCGCCGTCTCCGACTCGCGCGCGGGCGCCTACAACGAGCACGGCATAGACGTGCAGGCCGCGCTCCGCCACAAGGCCGAGCGCGGCACGCTGGAGGGCCTGCCGAACGCCGAGCGGCTGCGGCCCGAGGAGGTGCTGGAAGTTGACTGCGACCTGCTGCTGCCGGCGGCGCTTGAGAACAGCATCACGCTTGAGAACGTCGGGCGCGTGCGCGCGCGCGTAGTCGCCGAGCTTGCCAACGGCCCCGTCACGCCGGGCGCCGACCGCGTGCTCTTCGACCGCGGCGTGCTCCTGCTGCCCGACATCCTCGCCAACGCGGGCGGCGTCACCGTCAGCTACTACGAGTGGGTGCAGGACCAGTACTCCTACTTCTGGACCGAGGACCGCGTCCGCGAGACACTTGAGCAGACGATGCGCACGGCCTTCGCGGGCGTCTACGCCGCCGCCGAGCGTTACGGCACGGACATGCGCACCGGCGCTTACATTCTCGCCGTCGGCCGCGTCGCCGAGGCCACGCGCGTGCGCGGGATATTTCCTTAAGAGTGAGGCCGCAGACATGGACGATAAGATCACCGTCTACGAGAAGCCGACTTGAACGAAGTGCCGGGAGACGGACCGCCTGCTCCGTGAGAGCGGCATCGCTTACGAGAAGGTCAACTACTACGTCGAGTCTCTGGGCGAGGCGAAGCTGCGCGAGCTAATAACGAAGATGGGCATCAAGCCCCGCGAGCTTCTGCGGACCGGCGAGGCCGTCTACAAAGAACTCGGCCTCGGCGCGCGCGAGCTGTCCGAAGACGAGATAATCCGCCTCATGTCGCAGCACCCCGAACTCATCCAGCGCCCCATCGTCGAGCGCGGCGACCGCGCCGTCCTCGGCCGCCCCGTCGAGCGGGTGCGCGAGCTTTTATAGACCGATGTCAAGCCGAGCGGGCGTGTCGAGCACGCCGCTGCGCCGCCCCCCGTCCCACCTCCTTGCGGTAAAATGTAGCCGTCGGAAAATCTTTAAATGCTCTGAGGAGTTGTAAGTGGCGAAGGCAACGGCGACCGTCTACGTCTGTCAGAAGTGCGGGCACCAGGAGCGCAAGTGGCTCGGCAAGTGCCCCGACTGCGGCGAGTGGAACTCGTTCGCGGAGGAGCGCGCGAAGGCGGCCGCGACCGCGACCAAGGGCATGGCCGCGCGGGGCGGCTTCCGACTGCGCGAGGTCAAGCCGGTCCGCTACGGCGAGATAGAGTCGCAGACGGAAGCCCGCGTCTCCTCCGGCGTCACCGAATTCGACCGCGTCCTCGGCGGCGGCATCGTCCCCGGCAGCCTCATCCTCATCGGCGGCGATCCCGGCATCGGCAAAAGTACCCTCCTCTTGCAAGTGGCCGACCGTCTGAGCGGGCAGGGCACGCGCGTGCTGTACGTGTCGGGGGAGGAGTCGGAGCGGCAGATCAAGATGCGGGGCGAGCGGTTGGGGGTGGTGGCGGAGAACCTTTACCTGCTGCCGGAGACGAATCTGGAGAACATTCTGGACGAGGTCGAGCGCGGCGAGCCGGGCGCCATCATCGTGGACTCGATCCAGACCGTGTTCTCGTCGAAGATAGAGTCTGCTCCGGGCTCGGTCTCGCAGGTGCGCGAGGTGGCGGGGCAGTTCCTGATGCTGGCGAAGAACCGGACGCTCCCCGTCTTCCTCATCGGCCACGTCACGAAGGAGGGCTCCATCGCGGGGCCGAAGGCTCTGGAGCACATCGTTGACACCGTGCTCTACTTCGAGGGCGAGCGCCACCACAACCACCGCATCGTGCGCGCCACCAAGAACCGCTTCGGCGCGGCCAACGAGCTGGGCGTCTTCGAGATGACGGGCGCGGGGCTGGTACCCGTCACCAACCCCTCCGAAATATTTTTGCAGGAGCGGCCGAAAGGCGCCGCGGGTTCAGCCGTCACGGTCTGTATTGAAGGGACGCGCCCGATGCTGGTCGAAATCCAGGCGCTCGTCTCGAAGTCGAATTACAACTACCCAATCCGGACGGCGCAAGGCTTTAACACAAACCGTCTATCCCTCCTGGTCGCGATTCTGGAGAAACGCGTCGAACTCCCCTTAGCCGGTTTGGACGTGTTCCTCAACGTCGCGGGAGGGTTGGAGGTGGACGAACCAGCCGCCGACCTGGGCGTAATTGTGGCTTTGGCCTCATCATTCAGAAATAAGCCGGTCGACCCGCACACGGCCGTCTTCGGCGAGGTGGGCCTGACGGGTGAGGTGCGCGGCGCGATGCAGGCGCAGGCCCGCGCGCGCGAGGCGCAGGCGCTCGGCTTCAAGCGCATCGTCCTGCCGGCGTCGAACGCCTCGGGGCTCGAACGCCTGCTGGGCCTGCGCGTCGTCGGGGTGCGGTCGGTCGAGGAGGCGCTCGGCGAGCTGTTTTAACGCGCGCTTTTGCCGGGTCTGAGGGGCCGAAAGCTTTTAGTGACTGAAACGCGAACGCCGTGTTAATATCCCGGCGTCATGCGGACGAACACGGCTCTCATCCGGCTAATCTTCACGGGAATCCTCGTCGGGGCGGCTTACAAGCTGCAACCGGTCCCCGGCCTGTTCGGCCTGCCGTCCGGCGCCACCTCCGCCATCGTCGCCCTCGTCGTCGCCGCCGCCATCATCTTCTTCGAGGTGCGCATCCAGCAGGCGTCTTTGAAGACGCTCATCGGCGCGGCCATCGGCTCCATCCTCGGCATCATCGGCGGCGTGCTCATCGGCTTCCTCATCACCTCGCAGGAGATGGGCGCCGAGAGCGAGAACACGAAGACGTTCCTGACGCTCGCGATGGCCTTCATCATGGCCTACATCGGCCTCATGGTCGGCGCCGCGAAGGGCGACTACCTCGACCTCTCGGCCCTCGGCGGCATCTTCAGCGACAAGGCGACGCGCCGCGACGTTAAAATCCTCGACACCTCCGTCATCATCGACGGCCGCATCGCCGACGTGGCCGAGACCGGCTTCCTCTCCGGCACCATCGTCATCCCGCAGTTCATCCTGCGCGAGTTGCAGCAGGTGGCCGACTCGCCCGACTCCTCGAAGCGCCAGCGCGGGCGGCGCGGCCTCGACATGCTCAACCGCCTGCAATCGAACCCCGCGCTCGACATACAGGTCGTCGATACGGACTACCCGGCGGTGCGCGAGGTTGACCTGAAGCTCCTCGAACTCTCCAAGCAGTTGGACGGCGTCGTCGTCACCAACGACTTCAACCTCAACAAGGTCGCGCAGCTCCACGGCATCCAGGTCTTGAACATCAACGAGCTGGCGAACTCCCTGAAGCCGGTCGTGCTGCCGGGCGAGGCGATGCGCGTCCTGATTCTGAAAGAGGGCAAGGAGTACAACCAGGGCGTCGCGTATCTGGACGACGGGACGATGGTGGTCGTGGACAACGCCCGCCGCATGATCGGCAAGAACGCCGACATCGCCGTCACGAGCGTCTTGCAGACGACGGCCGGCAAGATGATCTTCGGCCGCCTCTGGGAAGACACCGACAACGGCGCGCCCGGCGAGCCGCGCGTGGCGAGTGCCGGCGGCAACTCCCGCCGCTCCTTCCAGCAGCGCGAGCACCGCCCGGCCACCCCCGCCACGGCCGCCCCCGTCCGCGGCGAGCAAGGCGAGTCCTAAAAGGCCGTCTCGGCGGTTCTTATGAACGTCGCCATCGTCGTCGCCGCCGGGAGGGGGAGCCGCGCGGGCGCGGGGCGGGCCAAGCAGTTCCGGGAAATCAAAGGCATCCCAATCATCATCCGCACGCTCTCGCGCTTCGAGGCGTGCGACGCCGTGGGCCGCGTCGTCGCCGTCGTCCCCGCGGGCGAGGAGGCGGAAACTCTCGCGCTCGCCCGCGCGCACGGGCTCTCCAAACTCTCAGGCGTCGTGGCCGGCGGCGCGACGCGCACCGAGTCGGTCGGCCGGGGTCTGGAGGCGGCCGCGCCCGCGGCGACGGAGGTCGTCGCCGTCCACGACGGCGTCCGGCCCTTCGTCACGCCGGAGGAGATAGGGCGCGTCGTGCATGAGGCGGGGCGGACGGGCGCCGCGATTCTTGCCGCCCCGGCCGTTGACACCATCAAGGAGGCGGGCGACGACTCGCGCGTCGCGCGCACGCTCGACCGCGCGAGGCTCTGGCGCGCGCTGACGCCGCAGTGCTTCCGCGCCGACATCCTGCGCCGCGCCCTCGACCTGGCCGCACGCGAGGGCCTGGACGCGACCGACTGTAGCTCGCTCGTCGAACGCCTCGGCGCCCCCGTCCAAATCGTCGAGGGCAGCCCCGACAACATCAAGATCACGACGCCGCAAGACTTCGCGCTGGCGGAGATAATTTTGGAGAGTAGGCAGTAGGGCTTCTGTCTACCGACTGCCGGCTACTCTCCACTCTTTCATGTTCCGCATCGGCATCGGCCACGACACGCACCGGTTGGAGGAGGGGCGGCCGCTCGTCCTCGGGGGCGTGCGCGTCGAGTCGGGGCGCGGCGCCGCGGGCCACTCGGACGCCGACGCCCTGTCGCACGCCATCACGGACGCCGTGCTCGGGGCGATGTGCGAGGGCGACATCGGCGTCCACTTCCCCGACCGCGACCCGCGCTGGAAGGACGCCGACAGCCTGCAACTCCTCTCGCGCGTGATGTGGCTGGCGGGCGAGCGCGGCTACCGCGTCGTCAACGTGGACGCGACCGTGTTGCTCGAACGGCCGCGGCTGCGCCCCTACGTCGAAGAGATGAGAGGCAGGCTGGCCGAAGTCCTCGGCGTCGAGGCCACTTGCGTCAGCGTCAAGGCCAAGTCGGGCGAGGGGCTCGACGCCGTCGGCCAGTGGCTCGCCGTCACGGCTCAGGCCGTCGTTCTGCTCGAAAAGCAGTAGACAGTTTCCTTATGCGACCACAGGACATCATCAGGCGGAAGCGCGACGGCGGGGAGTTGTCGCGCGAGGAGGTCGCGTCGTTCGTCGGGGGCGTGGTCGGCGGGGGGTGGGCCGATTACCAGTCGGCGGCGCTCTTGATGGCCGTCTTCTTCACCGGCATGACGACGGCCGAGATGGAGTCGCTGACGCAGGCCATGCTCCACTCGGGCGAGGTGCTGGACTTCTCCGACGTTGAGCTGCCGAAGGCCGACAAGCATTCGACGGGCGGCGTCGGCGACAAGACTTCTTTGGTGCTCGCGCCCATCGCCGCCGCGTGCGGCGTCGCCGTGCCGATGATATCGGGCCGCGGCCTCGGCCACACGGGCGGCACGCTCGACAAGCTCGAAGCCGTCCCCGGCTACCGCGTGCGGCTCTCGCTCGAAGAGTTCCGCGGCGTGCTCGGCCGCGTCGGCTTCGCCATGATGGGGCAGACGGAGGCCATCGCGCCGGCCGACCGCAAGCTCTACGCGCTGCGCGACGCGACCGAGACGGTCGAGTCCATCCCGCTCATCGTCGCCTCCATCATGTCGAAGAAGCTGGCCGCGGGCCTCGGCGCGCTCGTCCTCGACGTGAAGACCGGCAGCGGCGCCTTCATGCGCGACGAGGGCCGCGCCCGCGCGCTCGCCAAGGCGCTGGTGCGCACCGGCAACTCGTGCGGCGTGAGGACGGAGGCGCTGCTGACCGACATGAGCCAGCCGCTCGGGCAGGCCGTCGGCAACGCCGTCGAAGTCGTCGAGTGCATCCAGATCATGCGCGGCGAGACGCCCGAAGAGGCGCGGCCCGTGCGCGACCTCTCGCTGGAGCTGGCGGCGCGGATGGTGGCGCTCTCGGGCGCCGCCGCGTCGCTCGAAGAGGCGCGGGGGCGGGCCGAGCGCGCGCTCGAATCCGGCGCCGCGCTCGAACGCTTCCGGGCCAACGTCGAGGCGCAGGGCGGCGACCCGCGCGTCTGCGACGAGCCGGCGAGGCTCGCGGATTTGACGTTGGAACGGGAGCATATACAATCCGAGCGCGCCGGGTACGTGCAGGCCGTGGACGCGGCCGAGGTGGGGCGCGCGGTGGCCTCGCTGGGCGGGGGGCGCGTGCGCGTCGAAGATGAAATTGACCCGGGCGTCGGCTTCCTCGCGCACGCGAGCGTCGGCCAGGAGGTGCGGCCCGGCGACCCGCTCGGCCTGCTCCTGAGCCGCGGCGGCCCGGCGGCCCACGCCGCCGCGCGGCGCATCCTCGCCGCCTACTCGATAGGCGACGAGCCGCCCCCGCACCCGACAGAACTCGTCAAGGAAGTAATCGCACAATGAGTCTACGTCTCGCACTCACGGCGCTGCTGGTGTGCGCGCTCGCGCTCGGCGGCCTCTCGTGCCAGCCCCCGACGCCCGCCGAGGAGAAGGGCAAGCTGCGCGTCGGCATCGTCTTCGACATCGGCGGCAAGGACGACCGCTCCTTCAACGCCGCCGCCTGGGAGGGCGTCAGGCGCGCCGCCAAAGACTTCCCCATCGTGTTGAGGGACGTGGAGCCCGGCAACCCGACCTCCATCGAGCCGGCCATACGCGCCTTCGCCGAAAGGGGCTACGACCTCATCATCGCCATCGGCTTCGCGCAGGCGCCGATCCTGGAGGTGGTGGCGAAAGACTACCCGAACATCAACTTCGCCATCGTGGACGGCGCGAGCCAGTTGCCCAACGTCGCCTCGCTCGTCTTCAAGGAGCACGAGGGCTCGTACCTCGTCGGCATGATCGCCGCCCGCACATCGAAGACCGGCGTGCTCGGCTTCGTCGGCGGCATGGACATCCCGCTCATCCACCGCTTCAAGGAGGGCTACGAGCAGGGCGCGAAGGCGGTCAACCCCGACGCGCAGGTCATCGCCAACTACGTCGGCGTGACCGACTCGGCCTGGAACAACCCGGGCAAGGGCAAGGAGCTGGCGCTCGCACAACTGGGCAAGGGCGTGGACGTTATCTTCACGGCCGCCGGCAACTCCGGCCTCGGGGCCTTCGACGCCGTCGAGCAGCAGGGCAAAGGCCCCGACGGGCGGGCCAAAGCCTTCGTCATCGGCGTGGACTCGAACCAGAACGGCGTCAAGCCCGGCTTCGTCCTCACCAGCATGGTCAAGCGCGTGGACAACGCCGTCTACCATACCGTGCAGGACGTGGTCGAGCGTCGCTTCAAGACCGGCTTCCACGTCTTCGGGCTCGACAAGGACGGCGTCGGCTATTCGCTCGACCAGTTCAACCGCGACCTCATCCCCCGGCCGGTCCTCGACGAGGCCGAGGCGGCCAGGGCGAAGATCATCGAGTGCGACAAGAGGAAGGCCGAGGCCGGCGCCGGCGCCGCCAACGTCAGGTGTGAGATAGAAGTGGTTGACGCGATGGCCCCGAAGAAGACTTAAAGATGCTTGAGCTGAGAGACATCACCAAACGCTTCGGCGACGTGCTCGCCAACGACCGCATCAACATCAAAGTCGAGCCCGGCACCATCCACGCCATCGTCGGCGAGAACGGGGCGGGGAAGTCCACGGCGATGCGCATCGCCTACGGCTTCTACACCGCCGACTCGGGCGAGATTCTGCTCGACGGCGAGGTGCGCAACGTCGCGACGCCGCACGACGCCATCCGCCACGGCGTCGGCATGGTCCACCAGCACTTCATGCTCGTGGACACGATGACGGTGGCCGAGAACATCGTCCTCGGCGCCGAGCCCGGCTCGGCCGCCGCCATCGACCTGCGCAAGGCGGCCGAAGAGATTCGCGCCCTCTCCGACGAGTTCAGGCTCTCGGTCGAGCCGAACGCGCCGGTCGAGTCGCTCTCCGTCGGCCAGCAGCAGCGCGTCGAGCTCTTGAAGGCGCTCTACCGCCGCGCGCGCCTCCTCATCCTCGACGAGCCGACGGCCGTGCTCACGCCGCAGGAGGTCGAAGAGTTCTTCGCCATCCTCCGCCGCATGCGCGAGCAGGGCAAGACGGTCGTCATCATCACGCACAAGCTCTCGGAAGTGCTCGCCATCTCGGACGACGTGACGGTGATGCGGGACGGCCGCGTCGTCGGGCGCGTGAAGACCGCCGGGACGAGCGCCGAGGAGCTTGCGCGCCTCATGGTCGGGCGCGAAGTTTTGTTAAGGGTCGAGAAGGCGGAGGCGCGGGCCGGCGGCGAGGTCTTGAGCGTGCGCGGCCTGACGGTCGCGGTCGGCGAGGGCGGGCGCGGCCTGCGCGACGTGACGTTCGCGGTGCGCGCCGGCGAGATAGTCGGCGTGGCCGGCGTCGAGGGCAACGGGCAGACGGAGCTGATAGAGACGCTGGCGGGCCTGACCGCCGCCGCGCACGTGAGCGGCGCCGTCGAGTTCGGGGGGCGCGACATCACGCACGCCGCCGCGCGCGCGCGCCGCGAGCTGGGCATCGCGCACGTCCCGGAGGACCGCCACCGGCGCGGCCTCCTCTTAGACTTCGACCTCGCCGAGAACAGCATCCTCGGCGACCACTACCGCCGCCCGGCCGTCTCGACGCCGCCGCTCCTCGACCTCGAAGGCATCCGCGCGCGGGCGCTCGAAGTCATACGCGACTTCGACGTGCGGCCCGCGAACCCGGACCTGCCGGCCCGCGCTCTCTCGGGCGGTAACCAGCAGAAGCTCATCATCGGCCGCGAGTTCGGGCTGCGGCCCAAGCTCCTCCTCGTCTCGCAGCCGACGCGCGGCGTGGACATCGGCGCCATCGAGTTCATCCACCGCAAGCTCGTCGCGCTGCGCGACTCGGGCTGCGCCGTCCTCCTCGTCTCGGCCGAGCTGGAGGAGGTCACCTCGCTCGCCGACCGCCTCCTCGTCATCTACCACGGCCGCATCGTCGGCGAAGTTGACCCCAAGACCGCCTCCCACGAGGAGATCGGCCTAATGATGACGGGGGGAGGGAACCGGTAGCCGGTAGTCAGTTGACAGTAGGCGCTCCGCGTACTGTTCGCTGATGGCGACAGGCAGGCTCCCTGTCATGAGAGGTATTTCTACTGACTACTGACTGCTGGCTACCGCCTACTTGATGCTTATGAAACTTCTCCGCGAACTCGTCTTCCCGCTCGTCGCCGTGGCCTTCGCCTTCCTCGTCGGCGGGGTCATCGTGCTGCTCATCGGCGACAACCCTTTGGAGGTCTACGGGCTGCTGCTGGGGAGCGCGCTGACGTGGCCGGACGGCATCGGCTACACGCTCTTCTACGCGACGCCGCTCATCTTCACGGGCCTCGCCGTGGCGGTGGCGTTCCGGTGCGGGCTCCTGAACATCGGCGCCGAGGGGCAGCTCTACGTGGCGGCGTTCGCGACCGCGTGGGTCGGCATCAAGTTCGGCGGGACGGTCGTGGACGTGTTCGGCGAGCCGGTCGGCTACGGGTGGGCGACGCTGCCGGCCTTCTTGCTCGTGCCCCTGGCCATCCTGACGGCCGTGCTGGTCGGGGCGGCGTGGGGCGCGATACCCGGCTGGCTGAAGGCGCGCTTCGGCGCTCACGAGGTCATCACGACCATCATGTTGAACTTCATCGCCGTCGCCCTCGTCAGCTACTTCACCCAGTACTTCTACAAGAAGCCGGGCGACCCCATCATGCAGACCGTGGAGATAGGGGCGGGCGCGTACATCCCGCGACTCGGCGACTTCATCCCCGGCATCCCCGCGCGCCTGCCCGTCAGCGTCGCCTTCCTCATCGCCATCGCGGCCTGCGTGCTCGTCTACCTGCTGCTGTGGCGGACGAAGTGGGGCTACGAGATTCGCGCGACCGGCGCCAACCCTTCGGCCGCAGAGTACGGCGGCATCTCCACCCGCAAGCAGATAGTGCTGGCGATGGCGATTTCGGGGGGCCTCGCCGGCATGGTCGCCATCAGCGAAGTGCTCGGCTACCGCCACCGCTACTACGACGGCTTCTCGGCCAACTACGGCTTCACCGGAATCGCCGTCGCGCTGCTCGGCCGTAATCATCCGGTCGGCGTCTTCCTCGCCGCGCTGCTCTTCGGCACGCTCATCCGCGGCGGCATCTTCGTGGACGCCTTCTCCGAGCACGTCACGAAAGACTTGGTCGAGGTCTTGCAGGCCATCGTCATCCTCTTCGTCGCGGCCGAGGCGCTCTTCCGCGGCCCGTTCGGCAGGTTCGGCTTGCTCAAGAGGTCGAAAGTCTAAAAATCTTATGTTTGAGATTTTCAATCTCGCGCTGCTCTTCTCGACTATCAGGCTGGCGACGCCCCTGCTGCTGGCGGCGCTCGGCGGGCTCTACTCGGAGCGTTCGGGCGTCATCAACATCGCGCTCGAAGGGCTGATGCTGGCCGGGGCTTTCACGGCGGCGGCCGTGACGCACTGGGCGGGGAACCCCTGGGCGGGGTTGCTGGCGGGCGTCGCGGCGGGCGCCCTCGTGGCCGCCGTCCACGCCGTCGCCTGCATACGCTTCCGCGCCGACCAGGTGGTGACGGGCACGGCCATCAACATCCTGATGACCGGCATCCCGGCCCTCGTCAGCGGCGCCTTCTTCCTCTCCTCCGGCTCGACGCCGCAAATCCCGCGCGAGAATCTGATACCCTGGACGCCCATCGTCCTCGCCTTCGTCGTCCTCGTGCCGCTCACCTACTACGTGCTCTACTACACGCCGTTCGGGCTGCGCTTGCGCGCGGTGGGCGAGAACCCTGCGGCGGCCGACGCGGCCGGCGTCAGCGTCCCCCGGATGCGCTACACGGCCGTCATCATCTCGGGCGCGCTGGCAGGGATAGGCGGCGCATACCTGTCCATCGGCCAGTCGTCGCTCTTCACGCGCAACATGACCTCGGGGCGCGGCTTCATCGCGCTGGCGGCGCTCATCTTCGGCAAGTGGCGGCCCGTGCAGACGATGCTGGCCTGCCTGCTCTTCGGCTTCACGGAGGCCATCGCCATCCAGTTGCAGGGCGTCCGCTTCGGCGGCGAGGAGATACCGAACCAGTTCGTCCACATCATCCCCTACGTGCTGACCCTCGTCGTCCTCGCCGGCTTCATCGGCCAGGCCCGCGCCCCGCGCGCCCTCGGCATCCCGTACCAGAAGGAACGCTAGTCGTCAGTTTTCAGTTTTCAGTTGCCAGTTGATACTATAGCCTCACTGAAAACTGAAAACTGACGACTGACAACTTTTAAATGATTGGCATTTCTCTCAAGCCGGAACACCTGAAGCGTTACAAGGACATCACCGTGCTGCTGATGCGGTACGGGCGGCGCGACCTCGTGCAGTCGGCGGGCCTGGAGGCCGCCATCGAGGGCTACCAGGAAGACCCGACGGCGACGCCCGCCAAGATGGAGGAGCTGGCCTCGGACGTGGAGAAGATGGGGCCGACCTTCATCAAGATGGCCCAACTGCTCTCGACCCGCGCCGACCTCCTGCCGCAGGCCTACCTCGACGCCCTCTCCCGCCTTCAGGACAACGTCGAGCCCTTCTCCTTCGCCGAAGTCGAGAAGATCGTGGCCTCGGAGCTCGGCGTCCGCGTCTCGAAAGCGTTCTCCGAGTTCGAGAGCGCGCCGATAGCCGCCGCCTCTCTGGGCCAGGTCCACCGCGCGCGGATGCGCGACGGCCGCGAGGTCGTCGTCAAGGTCCAGCGCCCCGACATCCGCGAGCGGATGTCCGAGGACCTCGACGCGCTCGCCGAGATCGCCTCCTTCATGGACGCGCACACGGAGGTCGGCCGCAAGTACGAGTTCTCGCTCTTCCTCGAAGAGTTCCGCAAGAACCTCTTGCGCGAGCTGGACTACCGGGCCGAGGCCCGCAACCTCATCAGCATCTCGAACAACCTGCGCGAGTTCGACCGCATCGTCATGCCGCACCCGGTCGAGGACTACACGACCTCGCGCGTCTTGACGATGGACTACATCCGCGGCAAGAAGATCACGACGCTGACGCCGCTGGCGATGCTCGACGTGGACGGCTACCAACTGGCCGAGCACCTCTTCCGCGCCTACCTCCAGCAGATTCTCGTGGACGGCTTCTTCCACGCCGACCCGCACCCCGGCAACGTCTTCCTCACCGACGACCGCAAGATAGCCCTCATAGACCTCGGCATGGTGGCGCGCGTCAGCCCGCGCTCGCAGGAGAACCTTATCCAGATGCTCCTCGCCATCAGCGAGGGGCGCGGCGAGCAGACCGCCGACATCGCCATCCGCATGGGCGAGCCCAAGGCCAACTTCGACTCCGACACCTTCCGCCGCCGCGTCGCCGAGCTGGTGCTCAACAACCAGAACGCGCAGCTGGAGAACATCAACTCCGGCTCCGTCGCCCTCCAGATCGCGCACCTCGCGGGCGAGTGCAACTTCCGCCTCCCGCCCGAGTTCACGATGATCGCCAAGGCGCTCCTGAATCTGGACCAGGTCGTCCACGCCCTCGACCCGAAGTTCGACCCGAACTTCTCCATCCGCGCCTACTCCGACACGCTCATGCAGCAGCGTCTCCAGAAGAGCCTCTCGGCCGGCAGCCTCTACGGCACCGTGCTTGAGCTGAAGGAGTTCGCCGAGCGGATGCCGGCGCGCGTCAACCAGCTCCTGGACACCGTCACGCAGCGCGGCATCCGCATCGAGGTTGACGCGATTGACGAGCACAGCCTGCTTGAAAGTCTGCACAAGATAGCCAACCGCATCACGCTCGGCCTCGTGCTCGCGGCCCTGATTGTCGGCGCGGCGCTGATGATGCGGGTAGAGTCGAGCTGGACCATCCTCGGCTACCCGGCCATCGCCATCATCTTCTTCCTGCTGGCGGCCGGCGGCGCCGTCGTGCTGGCTTTCAACATCCTCTTCAGGGACGAGCGTGACAAGGGCGAGGCCGACGCGCAGAGGCGCGGGCAGACGCCGCGTTAATCTTATGTCCGAAGCGACGACACAGGCTGGCGGCACCAGCGCCGAAACACTCTACGAGCGGGCCGAGCACGCGGCGCGCTTCATCCGCTCGCGGGCGGGCTCGGAGGCGCGCGTCGCCGTCGTCCTGGGGAGCGGACTCGGGGCCTTCGCCGGCGAGCTTGAGGAGGCCGTGGCCGTCCCTTACGCGGAGGTGCCGGGCTTCGCGCGCCCGACCGTCGAGGGGCACGCCGGCCGCCTCGTCTTCGGCGTCGTCGGCGGCACGCCCGTCTGGGCGATGCAGGGGCGCTTTCACTTCTACGAGGGCTACTCGCTCGAAGAGGTGACGTTCCCGGTGCGCGTCCTCGCGCTCGCGGGCGTCAAGAGCCTGGTGCTCACCAACGCGGCCGGCGGCGTCAGGGAGACTTACCAGCCGGGCTCGCTCGTCTGCATCGGCGACCACCTGAACCTGATGGGCGTCAACGTCCTGCGCGGCCCGAACGACGCGCGCTTCGGCCCGCGCTTCCCCGACATGTCGGCCGTCTACGACAAGGAGTACAGGCAGGCCGCCTTCGACGAGGCGCGCGAGATGGGGCTTGAGCTACACGACGGCGTCTACGCCGCGCTCTCCGGCCCCACCTACGAGACGCCCGCGGAGATTCGCATGATGAGGCTTCTGGGCGCCGACGCCGTCGGCATGAGCACGGTGCCCGAGGCCGTGGTCGCGCGCCACATGGGCCTGCGCGTCCTCGGCCTCTCCTGCATCACCAACATGGCGGCCGGCGTCCTCGACCAGCCCATCAACCACGAAGAGGTCATCGAGACGGGCGAGCGCGTCCGCGAAACTTTCGGCGAGCTTTTAAGACGAGTGATTCCTAAACTGACCTGAAGCGGGGCGGAGCGAAGCGGAGCATGATAATCGGCATCTGCGGCGGGACCGGCTCGGGGAAGACGACCGTCGCGAACCGGATTCTGGAGTCGGTCAGGCAGGAGGAGGTCATCTTCCTCCAGCAGGACTCGTACTACCGGAACCTCGACCAGATGCCACTCGACTACCGGCGGCAGGTCAACTTCGACCACCCGGACGCCATCGACAACGACCTGCTCGTCGAGCACCTGCGCGCGCTCAAGCGCGGCGAGGCCGTGGAGCTTCCGCTCTACGACTTCAAAACGCACGCGCGCAAGGCCGAGACCTTGCACATGGACCCGCGCCCCATCATCATCATCGAGGGCATCCTCGTCTTCGCCGAGCAGCGCCTCCTCGACGAGATGGACATCCGAGTCTACGTGGACACGCCCGACGACATCCGCTTCATCCGCCGCCTGCGGCGCGACGTGGCCGAGCGCGGCCGCACCGTCGAGTCGGTCATCGAACAATACCTGGCGACCGTGCGGCCCATGCACACGCAGTTCGTCGAGCCGTCGAAGCGTTCCGCCGACGTTATCATCCCCGAGGGCGGGCACAACCTCGTGAGCATCGCGCTCATCTCGGGCCGCATCCGCGAGAGGCTGGCCGACGAGCGGCGGCGCACTTCGGAGGCCGCCGTCGGGGTCGGCCTGCGCGTGGAGCAAGGAGGGTAAGTGAGCACAGAAGAGCTGGGAACTTTAATCGGGGCGGCGGCGCGCGCGCGCAACTGCGCGCTGGCCCGCTACTCGAACTTCTGCGTCGGCGCGGCGCTCGAAGCCGAAGGCGGCACGGTCTACACGGGCTGCAACGTCGAGAGCGCGGCCTACGAGCAGACCATCTGCGCCGAGCGCGTCGCCATCTGGAAGGCACTCTCTGAGGGCGCGCGCAAGTTCAAACGCCTGTGCGTCGTTGTGGACACGGAGCGCCTGACGCCGCCCTGCGGCGCCTGCCGCCAGGTCATCTGGGAGTTCTGCGGCGACATCCCCGTCACGCTCGCCAACCTGCGCGGCGACACCGAGACGCTCCAGATGGCCGACCTCCTCCCGCGCCCCTTCGACTCCGGCTTCCTCGAAGAGACCGGCGCCGAGCAGCAATAAAAAAACGCCTTGCAAAAAACGACATTGACCATCAAACGCCTCGCCCTCTGCTGCCTGCTGCTCGTGCAGTTCTCGCTCCCCGCCTTCGCACGTCAGCGGACGCGGCGGGTTGATTTGATAGTGAGCGGCGGGACCGTCGTGACGATGGACGAGGGGCGCCGCGTCATCGAGGACGGGGCCGTCGCCGTGAGGGCGGGGCGCATCGTGGCGGTCGGGAGGCGGGCCGAGATAGCGAGCCGCTTCAGCGCGACGGAGGTCGTTGACGCGGCGGGCCGCGCCGTCATCCCCGGCCTCGTCAACGGCCACACTCACATCCCGATGACGCTCTTCCGGGGCATCGCCGACGACCTCGACCTCAACGAGTGGCTGACGAAATACATCTTCCCGGCCGAGGCCAAGAACGTCACCGAGGAGTTCGTCCGCGTCGGCACGCAGCTCGGCCTCGCCGAGATGATACGCTCGGGGACGACCACCTACTGCGACATGTACTACTTCGAGGACGCCATCGCCGACGAGACGGCGCGGGCCGGCGTCCGCGGCCTCCTCGGCGAGACCGTCATAGACTTTCCCGTCCCCGACAACAAGTCCTGGGCGCAGGCGTTGAGCTACACCGACCGCTTCGTCTCGAAGTGGAAGGGCCACGCGCTCGTCACGCCCGCCATCGCCCCGCACGCGCCTTACACCGTCAGCGAAGCCCACCTGCGCGAAGTGCGCTCCTTCTCGGACCGCACGGGCGCGCCCGTCGTCATCCACGTCGCAGAGACCCGCAAGGAGGTCGAGGACGTGACGCGCGACCACGGGGCGAGCCCCGTCGAATACCTCGCGCGCATCGGCTTCCTCTCCCTGCGCACGGTCGCCGCGCACACGGTCCACCTGACCGAGAACGAGATAGGGCTGCTCAGGCAGTACAACGTCGGCTCGGTCCACAACCCGGAGTCGAACATGAAGCTCGCGTCGGGGGTGGCGCCCGTGCCGCAGATGTTGAGGGCGGGCGTGGCCCTGGGGCTGGGCACCGACGGCGCGGCGTCGAACAACGACCTCAACATGTGGGAGGCGATGGACGCGGCGGCGAAGCTGCACAAGCTGTCGTCGGGCGACCCGAAGGTCGTCACGGCCGAGGAGGCGCTCACGATGGCGACCATCGGCGGCGCGCGCGCCCTGCACATGGAGGGGCAGATCGGCTCGCTCGAAGAGGGCAAGCGCGCCGACCTCGTCGTCGTGGACCTCGACGGGCTGCACCAGACGCCGCGCTACAACATCTACTCGCACCTCGTCTACGCGACCAAGGGCTCGGACGTGCGCACCGTCGTCATCGAAGGCCGCGTCGTCATGCGCGACCGCCGCCTCCTCACCCTCAACGAACCCCTCATCAAGCAGCGCGCCCGCGCCATCCGCGAGCGCATCACGCGGAGCCTCGCGGGCAAGTAGTCGGCCGCCGGCCGCCGGCCCGGAGAAAACCTCTGGCCGGCGGCCGACAACTAACTGGTTACGACACTTTGCCGTGGGTTGAACGCCGGGCCGAATAAGGCCATAATACGCTCGCCATTTTAAGTGAGCCTTACCTGAGCGAGCGTCGTTGCTCGCTTTCCAGTTTTAGGAGTTAGGTGAGTGAAGGGAACCCGTCTTTTTATCCGCACAACTTTGAAGCCGAAGTTACTGGCCGTCGTGTGTCTCGCGCTCGCCGCCGCCCCCGCCTTGCGCGCGCAGACGCAGGGCGTCGAGACGGCGACGGCCGCGGCCTCGCCGGCCGTCGCGGAAGCCGAGGCCGTCCAGCGCAGGCTCGGGCGCGCCCGCGCGCTCGCCGCCATCGGCAGGCTCGCGGCCGCGGCTACGGAGCTCGAATCGCTGCGCGCGACGAGCGGCGACGACGCCGTGCGCGACGTGGCCCGGCTGCTCCTGATGTCCATCTTCGTCGAGATGCCGGATTACCCGCGCGCCGCCGCGCTGCTCGACGAGGCGTTCAAGGCGCGCTCGGGCGGGCGGCCCGGCGACGCCGCCTCGCACGCCTACTTCGCCCTCGCCGGCCAGACCGTCATCGCCGTCCGCACGCACCTCGACCGCTACCGCAACTTCGGCGTCAACGTCGCCGACCCCTCGGAGCTTCCGGCCGAGGCCGGCACCGACCTCGACCAACTGCGCATCCTCCTCGAACGGGTCATCACGCAGGCGCGCGAGATACGCGGCGAGCAGCCGAACGCGAAGGACACGGGGGCGCTGGACGCGACGGCGCTGCTCGAAGACGCCGCCACCGTCCGGATGCGCGTCCCGCGCCACGAGCAGGACCGCACCCGCTGGCAGACGGAAGTCTCCGAAGCACGCCAACACCTCCTCGCCTCCGAGACGCGCATCGCGAGCATCAGCAGCCTCCCGCCGGCCCGCCCGACACCCGCGCCCGCCGCGGCCACCTCGGCAAACAAAGCCCCCGCCCAGAAGACCGAGCCGCAGCGCGCCGGCAAGCAGGGACAGCCCCCGGCCGCCCAACCGACGCCCGTCACGACGGCGGCGAGCACCACGACGCCTTCGCCCGCAACCGAGCAGCCCGCGGATAAGGGCTTGGCGAACGTCATCGCGGTCGGCTCGCTCGTGGCCAAGGCCCGGCAGCGCGTCTCCCCCTCCTATCCCGCCATCGCGAGGGCCGCGCGTGCCTCCGGCACCGTCACCGTCTTCCTCGTCGTGGACGAGAAGGGCGAGGTAGTCTCCGTCGAGCGCGCCGACGGCCCCCTGCAACTCAGGACCGCCGCGACCGACGCCGCGCGCCGCTGGAAGTTCAACCCCACCGTCGTCAACGGCGAGCCCGTCCGCGTCTCCGGCTACCTCAGCTTCAACTTCGCGCCTTAGTAGCGCAGGGCTTTTTCAACACAGAGGGCGCGGGGGGCGCAGAGAGTTGAATCTCTCCGCGCCCCCCGCGCCCTCTGCCGTTCTCTGTGTTTAATCTCTCTCGCGCTTGATCTGAACGAGAACGGAGCCGGCCGGCTTCGCCTGCTTCTCTGATTCTCCGCACTTGCCGCAGCCCGTCGCGCAGGAAGGAGAGGAGGCGCGGAAAGAGCGTAGCCGCGCCAGGCCCCGCCGCGCCACGTAGAGGAGCGCGGCGAGGACGATGAGCGCGACGGCCGTGGTCTGCCAGTCAAGCATCGGCGAAACTACCCGAGGCCCAGAAGCCTCCCGCCCTGGTACGTGATGAGAGACGCCACGTAGGCGACGACGAGCATGTAGGCCACCATGAAGAGCGGCCAGCGCCACGAGTTCGTCTCGCGCCGCACGATGGCCACCGTTGACATGCACTGGCACGCCAGCACGAAGAAGACCATCATCGAGACCGCCACCAGAGGCGTCCACGCGGGGCTCCCGTCCGGCCTCTTCGCCGCCCTCACGGCTTCGATCAAAGAGGGCGACTCGGCGTCGGCGTCCTTCCCGACGTTGTAGACGATGGAGAGCGTCGAGACCAGAGTCTCGCGCGCCGCGAACGACGAGATGAGGCCGATGCCCATCTTCCAGTCGAAGCCGAGCGGCGCGATGACGGGTTCGATGACGTGGCCCAGACGCCCGGCGAAACTCTGCCGCAACTGCTCGCCCTCGTCGCCCGCCTCGCCCGCCTCGGGGACGGTTTCCGGCGCCGGCTTGCCCCTCGCCTCCGCGCCCGTCTCGCGCATGGCCTGCACGGCCGCGCCCTCCTGCGCGTCCGGCGTCGGCTTCGCGGCCGAGCGCGGGAAGGTCATTAAGGCCCACAGCAGAATCGAGATGGCGAGGATGACCGTCCCGGCGCGCTTCAGGAAGAGCCACGCGCTCGTGCGCATCGTCTGCGCGACGTTGAGCAGGTTGGGCGCGCGGTAGGGCGGCATCTCAAGGACGAGCGGCGGCGGCGGCGACTTCAGAATCGTGTGCTTCAAGACCCACGCCACCGCGATGGCGACGGCGACGCCGAGCAGGTACATCGAGAGGATGATGACCGCGCCCAAAGAGACTATGCCGAACAGCCTCTCCTCCGAGAAGAAGGCCGCGATCATCAGCGTGTAGACCGGCA
>DATHBF010000037.1:0-6106 GCA_035296285.1 Pyrinomonadaceae bacterium
CGCTCTCATGGCTGCATCAGTTCAGGAAGCTGCGGATGCGCGAGGAGACGAGCAGCGCCACCCATGAAGCTCTCATGCTGTTGGCTTGTGCAATCATCGCGCACCGCTATCTGAAAAGTTAATTTTGCAACCAGCTCTTAGTAGATACTCGATAAATTCCTCTTCTTTCATTGTTCATTCCTCCAAATCCATCTCCATCTCGAAGTCAGCAGCTTGGTCAGGATGTGCTAGCCGTGGGGCGTGAAGATAGACTCCGCTTTTTTTCAGTTCGGAGTCGGGTATAACTATGTAGACCTTCGTCCTGTCAGGCAATTTCACGTTGGAGTTGATTTTGATCTGGCCGTCTTCGACAACCCCCTCCAAGAACATCGCGCTCGACCTCCTTTATAGACAGGCGAATGATGGGCGCCGTTTGACTCAAATTGTAGCGAAGCCGGCGTCGAGTGCGGCGATTAGTTCGTCAACCGTGTCGGTGGTGGAGTTGAGCATGAGGCCGGTGCGGATGACGTTGGCGTAGAGGCCGCCTTTGCCGATGAGGACGCCGCGGCGCTTGGTCTCCTCGAAGACGCGGAGGACGGATTGGGGGTCGGGCTCTTTGGTGTCGCGGTCCTTGACGAGTTCGAGGGCTTGCATGAGGCCGAGGCCGCGCACGTCGCCGATGACGGGGTACTTGTCCTTGAGTTCTTCGAGGCGCTGGCGGAGGTAGGCGCCGACGCGGGCGGCGTTCGAGCGCAGGTCTTCCTCCTCGATGACGCGGATGACGGCCAGCGCGGCGGCCGAGGAGACGGGGTTGCCGCCGAAGGTCGAGAAGGTGAGGCCGGGGAACTTGTCGGCGACCTCGGGCGTGGCCGTCGTCATGCCGACGGGGACGCCGTTACCGAGCCCCTTGGCCGAGGTGATGATGTCGGGCTCGACGTTCCAGTGCTCGATGCCGAACCACTTGTCGCCGGTGCGGCCCCAGGCCGTCTGCACCTCGTCGGCGATGAAGAGGCCGCCGTGGGCGCGCGTGATCTCGGCGGCGCGCTCGAAGTAGCCGGCGGGCGGGACGATGAAGCCGCCGACGCCGAGGATGGGTTCCGCCATGAAGGCGGCTATCTCGCCGGTCGTCGAGGTCATGATGAGCTCTTCGATGTCCTCGGCGCAGGCCAGCCCGCAGTTCTCGGGCGAGAGCTTGAAGGGGCAGCGGTAGCAGTAGGGCGCGCGGGCGTGGACGATGCCGGCGACCTGCGGGGGGAGCGGGCGCCACGTCGAGTGCCCCGTGGCCGAGAGCGCCGTGGCCGAGCGGCCCGAGTAGCTGTGGCGCAGCACGACTATCTCGTGGCGGCCCGTGTAGGTCTTGGCGGCGTGGATGGCCGTGTCGTCGGCCTCGGTGCCGCTGTTGGTGAAGAAGGATTTCTTGAGGCGGCCGGGCGTTATCTGGTGGAGCTTCTCGGCGAGGTCCGACTGCGGCTTGTTGGCGTAGAGCGTCGAGGTGTGCTGGATGGTGCGCACCTGCTCGACGACGGCGTCGGTGACGGCCGGGTGGCAGTGGCCGACGCTGACGGTCAGGACGCCGCCGAAGCAGTCGAGGTAGCGGTTGCCCTGGTCGTCCCAGACGTGGAAGCCCTCGCCGCGGACGAGCGCCAAAGGCTCCTGGTAGTAGGTGGCGACCGCCGGGAAGAGAAACTCCTTGTGCCTGGCGACCGTCTCTGACTGCGTCTTCGTCTGCTCTGCGCTGCTCATTAGTATAGGTTTCCTTCCCGTTTCCTGCCCGTGTAGTCAACGTAGACGACCTTCAGCTCGGTGTAGAAGTCGAGGGCGGTCGAGCCCTGCTCGAAGTCGCCTATCCCGGTTGACTTGACGCCGCCGAAGGGGACGTGGGCCTCGCCGCCGGTGGTGGGGGAGTTGATGTGCGTCATGCCGGTCTCGATCTCGTCGATGAAGCGGAAGATGCGCGTGGCGTCGTTGGTGAAGATGGAGGAGGAGAGGCCGAACTCGCTGTCGTTGGCGACGCGCAGGGCCTCTTCGAAGTCGCGGACGCGCATGACGGAGAGGACGGGGCCGAAAATCTCCTCGCGCGCGATCCTCATGTCGGGCGTCACGCCCGCGAAGATGGTCGGCTTGATGAAGTAGCCTTTCCGAAGTCCCGCGCCGTCGGCCGGCTCGCCGCCCGAGACGAGGCTCGCGCCGTCCTCGCGGCCGATGTCTATGTACTGGAGGACGGACTTGAACTGCGCGCCGTCAACGATCGGCCCCATCTCGGTCGAGGGGTCGGCCCCGTCGCCGATGCGCAGGGCTTCGGCGCGCGCGATCATGCGCTCGATGAAGTTGTCGGCGACGCGGTCCACGACGATGGCGCGGCTCGTCGCCGTGCACCTCTGGCCGGACGAGCCGAAGGCGCCCTGCACCGTGGACTCGACGGCGAGGTTCATGTCGGCGTCTTCGAGGACGATGACGGGGTTCTTGCCGCCCATCTCGCACTGGACGCGGACGCCGCGGCGCGCGCACTGCTCGTAGAGCTTGACGCCGACGCCGTTCGAGCCCGTGAAGGAGACGGCGCGCACCGCCGGGTGGTTGACTATCTCGTCGCCCGCGTCCGAGCCCGAGCCGAGGATTAAGTTCAGGACGCCCGCGGGCAGGCCGGCCTCCGCAAATAGCTCGACGATGCGGACGGCGGTGGCGGGCGTGTTCGTCGCGGGCTTGAAGACGACGGTGTTGCCGGCGACGAGCGCGGGGGCGAGCTTCCAGACGGGGATGGCGACGGGGAAGTTCCAGGGCGTGACGACGGCGACGACGCCGTGCGGCTGCTTGATGGTGTAGGCGAAGTTGGAGGGCAGCTCCGACGGGATGGTCTCGCCGTTCATGCGGCGCGACTCGCCCGCGCAGAAGTCGGCGACGTTGGCGGCCCGCTGTATCTCGCCGCGCGACTCGGAGAGCGTCTTTCCTTCCTCGCGCGTGAGCAGGCGGGCGAGGTCTTCCTTGTGCTCTTCGAGCAGGCGGGCGAAGCGGGCGACGATGCGGCCGCGCGCCGGGGCGGGCGTGGAGCGCCAGGCGCGGGAGGCTTCTGACGCGGCCTCGACGGCGCCGCGCGCCTCCTCGCGCGTCGAGAGGCGGACCGTGCCGAGCACGTCGTCCGTGTTCGCGGGGTTGCGGTTCTCGGCCCTGTTGGCCGACGTGGACTCGACCCACTTGCCGCCGATGTAGTTGCGATAGGTTTCCATAAGCGTGTCGGGCGCCGAAAGCGACGGCCTGGCCCCCGCTTCGGGCGCGGGCCGCTGACCTTTAAAGGGCTGCCGGGAGCTTTGCCGTTGAGAAAGTTGGAGCGGATTCGTTAAGCTTGGGGCGCTCGACGCCAGAGACCAATCCGCGGCCCGCGTCCTTTGCCCCCGAAACGGCGGGAATATAGCACAACGCGTCCGCCCGGTGACAGCAATTTGAAGCAGACCGAACAGCCCGCAAGCCTCCGCCGCCTGCTCGAAGCGCGCGCCTCGGCCGCGCCCGACAAGCCCTTCCTCTTCAACGAGAGGGACGGCCGGCGGTTCACATACCGCGAGTTCGACGAGGCGGTCAACCGCACGGCGAACCTGCTCTCATCCTTCGGCGTGAGGAAGGGCGACGCCGTCAGCCTTCTCCTGCCGAACAGCGCCGAGTACGTCGTCGCCTACTTCGCCTGCTTCAAGCTGGGCGCGCTGGCCGGCCCCGTCAACTCGCTCCTGAAGCCGGAGGAGATGACCTACGTCGTCGGGAACTCCGAGGCGAGGACGGTGCTCTACCACTCCGACTTCGAAGCGCACGCGGCGGAGGTGGCCGCCTCGCTCGCGGGCGAAGGGCGCGCGACGCCTTCCTTTTTGAAGTTCGATGACGTGTCGGCCGCGGCCGACTTCTCCAGCGGGACCGACGCCTTTGACGACAGCCCGCTCGGCCCGGAAGACGAGGCCATCATCATCTACACCTCGGGCACGACGGGGAAGCCGAAGGGGTGCCTGCTGACGCACGGCAACCTGCTCGCCAACGCGCGCCAGATAGTTGACTGGCTCGGGTTCGGCCGCGAAGACAGGCTGCTCTCGGTCATGCCGCTCTTCCACATGAACGCCGTCACGGTGACGACCGTGAGCGCGCTCCACGCGGGCGGCTCGACCGTCGTCAGCCCGCGCTTCTCGGCGTCGCGCTTCTGGAGAATCGTCTCGGACTACGGCGTCACCTCCTTCGGCTCGGTGGCGACGATGCTTTCGATGCTGCTGGCGAACTACCCCCGGGGGGTGCCGGAGGGGTTGGACACGGGCCGGCTGCGCTTCGCCATGTGCGGCAGCGCACCGGTGCCTTCGGAAGTCCTGCGGCGCTTCGAGGAGGCGTTCGGCGTCCTCGTCGTCGAAGGCTACGGGCTGTCGGAGTCAACCTGCCGCTCGACCTTCAACCCGCCGGACGAGCGCCGCCGGCCCGGCTCCTGCGGCCTGCCCATCGGCAACGAGATGAAGGTCTTCGACGAGGACGACAGCGAGGTGCCCTTCGGCGAGGCGGGCGAGATAGTCCTCCGCGGCGAGAACATCTTCAAAGGCTACTTCCGCAACGACGAGGCGACGCGACGCGCCTTCCGCGGCGGCTGGTTCCACACCGGCGACGTGGGCTACCGCGACCCCGACGGCTTCTTTTACATCATCGACCGCAAATCGGATATGATTATCCGCGGCGGCGAAAACATCTACCCACGCGAAATAGACGAGCTGCTGTACAGCCACCCGGCCGTGGCCGAGGCGGCGGTCATCGGCGTCCCCGACGAGCTGTACGGCGAGGAGGTCGCGGCCTTCGTCACGCTGAAAGACGGGGGCGCGGCTTCCGAAGGCGAGCTGCTGGCCTACTGCCGCGAGCACCTGGCCGAGTTCAAGTGCCCGAAGCGCGTGCTCTTCCTCGACGCGCTGCCGAAGGGGCCGACGGGCAAGGTCTTGAAGCGGGAGCTGACGCGGCGCTTCGGGGAGGGCGCGGAACAGTCGCGGGACGTTCGAGGGGGGACGGATGGCGAAGCTCAACAATAAGATCACGCACGTTCTCAACGAGTCCCGGATGCTCGTGCTCGGCGCGCAGGTCGTCTTCGGGCTCCAGTTCCGCTCCTTCCTCGAACCCGGCTTCGATAAACTGCCGTTCCCGACGCAACTGCTCAAGCTCGGCGGGCTCGGCCTCCTCATCATCGCCGTCGGCCTGCTCATCTCGCCCTCCTCCTATCACCGCATCGTCGAGCGCGGCGAGGACACGCACGACCTGCACCGCTACGCCTCGAAGGTCCTGATGTGGGCGATGCTGCCCTTCGCGCTCGGGCTCGGCGTAGACGTATTCGTGGCGACGGAGAAGGTCTTTAGCAGGTGGCTCGGCGCGGCGGCCGCGCTGCTCGCCGTGGTCGTGGCCGTCTCCTTCTGGTACGGGCTTGAGTTCTACAGAAAGCGCGAACGCGCCGGGGAGATTGCCGAGGAGAAGCGCAAGTCGGACGAGGAAGAGGAGCGCGAGAGGCGGGAGAAAGAGGAGAAGGGGGAGCCGATGACGCAGTTGAGCGACAAGATCAAGCACGTCCTGACGGAGGCCCGCGTGGTGCTGCCGGGCGCGCAGGCTTTGCTGGGCTTTCAGTTCGTCGCGGTCCTGACGGACGGGTTCGAGAAGCTGCCGCAAATCTCGAAGTATGTCCACCTGGCGAGCCTCGGCCTGATCGCGCTGACCATCGTGCTGCTGATGACGCCGGCCGCGTACCACCGCATCGTCGAGCGCGGCGAGGAGACGGAGCACTTCCACCGCTTCGCGTCGAAGATGGTGGTGGCCGCGCTCGTCCCCCTGGCGCTCGGCGTCTGCGGGGACGTGTACGTCGTCGCGCAGAAGGTGACGGAGTCGCAGCTCGTCGCCATCGTCTTCGCCCTGGCCGCCCTCGCCCTCTTCTGGGAGCTGTGGTTCGGCCTCACGCTCTACCGCCGCACCCAGCGCGAGTACGCGCACTAGTAACCCGCACACCGGAGCCCTTCGATGAAGCACATACCTGTCTTCCTCCTCGCCGCATTTCTGCTCGCCATGTTCGCCACCCTCACCGGCTCGGCCGGGCAGGAGCGCGGGCAGAGAATCAAGCGCGAGGCCGAGGCGATGCGCGCCAGGC
>DATHBF010000038.1:0-6144 GCA_035296285.1 Pyrinomonadaceae bacterium
CGAGCAGCCACTTGAAGACGGCGATGAGTGAGTTGACGCCGCCCGTCTTGATGCCGACGGCGAAGTAGACCGGCCAGAGCAGCAGGACCGACAGCGTCGAGAACGAGACGAAGTGCATCGAGAAGACGAGGTGCTCGACGAAGTAGCGGCGCGCGGAGAGGAAGACGAGCTGAAGGACGAGCGCGAACCCGCCGACGAAGAGGAGCGACGAGAGCGACATGTACCGCTGCCACTTCTCGCTCAGGCGGTTGAAGAGCTCTTCCCTGCTGATGTTCTTGCGCGCCGCGAAGCGGTCGAGGAGTTGCATGGTCTCCTCGCGCCTGTCCTGCCTGACGAACTTCTCCAGGTCGTACATCGAGACCGGCTTGTAGACCGAGTAGGCGAAGAGGCTCAGGGCCAGCAGGCCGAGGCAGAGGTTGAGCGGCTTCAGGTAGAGGCGGCGCCGCCCGGCCGCCCACTCGTTCGTGAGCAGGCCGGGGCGGAGCATGAGAGAGCGCAGCGTGTTAAAGAGCTTCGAGTGCTCGACGCTCGTCAGCTCCTGCGCCGCCTCGCCGAAGAAGCGGCGCACCGACAGGTCGCGGCCCTCCGGCCGCTTCTCGCCGCAGGCGTGGCAGTAGTCGCCGGCCAGAGTCTCCCCGCAGCTCGGGCACGCGCCGGGCGCGGCGTCGGGCGGCCGCTCCGGCACGTCGGCCCCGCGCGCTTCGGCCGCCGCGCCCTCCCTCGCCGCCGTCTGTAAGACTTCCGCCAAGCCTCTCGTCCCTCCCCCAAGTGAGGAGCAGAAAGCGGGGCGCGCCCCGCCGCGCGAGGCGCGCCCACCTTAGCCTCGGGTCAGGCTTATACTTCCCTTAACCTGCCAAGTCAACCCGGCCTAATTGCCGGGCGGAGTCCCTTCCTTCGGGACCGGGAACTCTTTCGTCACGGGCGCGGAGTCGCCCTTGCGCACCGTCACGACCACCTTGTCGCCGGGCGGCTTGTTGAACATGAGCCGGTAGAGCTTCTGGGACTTGAACTGCTTGTACTCGGCCGGCTCCGGGGTCCCGGGCGCCCACTCGTCGAGCGGCTTGCCGTTAACGAACACCTCGTCCGCCGCGTCGAATTCCGCGCCCGTGAGCAGGGCCAGGGTGCGGTCGCCGTCGGCACTCACCTTGAAGACCTGGAAGTCCGCGATGTGCGGGCGCGGGCGCGAGCCGAAGACGAAGTCGGAGTCCGCGAGCCGCGTGTTGCGCACGCCGTTGACCGTCACGTTGGGGAGCGTGTTGACATCCACGGCCTTGCCCGGCGCGACCAGCGTGATGGTCGGGATGCCCTGGAACTTGTCCGCCACGGTGAAGGAGACGACTATCTGCTCGGGGTCGATGCGCTCGTAGTTGCCGCAGACCTTCGGGGCGGCTTTCTGGCCCGCGTTCTGGCCGGCGTTCTCCGCGGTCGCGCAGTCCTGTTGGGGCAGCGCGAGGTTACTGCCGTCGGCGGTGTTGGCGTTGGCGTTGCCGTCCGTCCGCCCCCTGCGCGCGAGCAGGGGCTGCGCCAGCCCGACCGTCGGCCAGAGCGGGACGCCGTTGACGAGCACGCCCATCTGCGTCGAGAAGTTCTTGCCGCGGATGGAGACGGTGGCGCGTTGGCCGTCGCCGGCCGCGATGTAATCGACGTTCGTCACCCAGAAGTTGCTGCGGTCGCCGCCGCCGGGGATGGGGATGATGTAGGTCTGCTCGTCGCCGCAGTTGTAGCTGCGGAACTTGCCCTCGCGGTCCCAGTCCTTGTGCGTCGTGTCCTCGAAGTCGAGGGGGCTGTAACTCTTCCGCGGGAAGTAGCAGCCGCGCGCCGAGAGCACCAGCGACTCGGCGTCGTCGGGGACGACGAGGACGGCGTAGGTCGTGCGCACGCCGGGCGCGACGCGCTTGGTGCCGGGCAGGGCGCCGAACGTCCAGCCGAAGTCGCGGTTGCCCTTGCCGAAGCCGGAGGCGTAAAGCTCCTGGTGGATGAACTGCTCGAACTGCTCGCGCTGGCGCTGGTAGTTGACCTGCCCCGCGAAGCCGAAGAGGAACTTGAAGGCCGCGAGGATGCCCGTCGCCTTGACCGTGTTCTGGATGTCGTTGACGTTGAGCGAGCTCTGCCGCGGGATGATGTCCACGGTGCGCACGGTGCGCAGTTCGATCTTCTTAGGAGTCTCGAAGGCGCCGTCGGCGGCGCGGTCCTCCCGGTCGTCCATGCGGACCAGCTCGATCCCGTTCTTGAATGTGAACTCATCCTTGGGGCCGATTTTGGTTTTCGGGTCGCTCAGGATTTCATACAGCTTCAACCGCAGGGCCTTCCTGTTCTCGTCGTTTCCCCGCCACAGCCTCTCCTCGGCGGTCATGCTGGTGAGGTCCAACTCGGCATGCCGGCTCAGCTCCCTTTTAACGCCCTTTGCGTGCTCGGCTTCGCGCTTCTTAGCGTGTTCGGGGTCGGCCGTCACGGATTTGACGCCGAGCAGCTCTCGAATCGCCTCGACCATCTCGCTCGTGTCGCGCGCGCCGCCCTGCTGCGCGCGGGCGAACTCCTTTCTGGCCTCGCGGAACAGTTCCCGGATGAGCCGGGCGCGCGCGCTCTCGTACTCGCACTGGAACTCCAGCAGCGTCTCGAACGCGACCGGGTCTTTGCCGTCCGTATCGACGGTCAGGGCCGTGAACTTCGGGGGTATGGCGAGCGGGGTCGGCTGCGGCTCGGGGGTCTGAGAGTCGGAAGTGGTCGGCCGCGGCTTCTGCAACCGATATTGCGCGCGCTCCCACCTCTCCAGCTCCTCCCGCCAGACCTTCTTCCCCCTCTCCGCCTCCGAGCGCGCCGTCGCGGTGGCGGCGTACACGTCACACGCCCTGCCTTCCGCGCTCCTCATCGTGTCTTCGTACAGCCTGAAGAGCGGGACCCGCTGGATGTCGTACCACTTCCGCTCGACCTCGTAGAGTTCGAGCAGCAGGCGCAGCAGCGGGTCGGTGCGGGTGTAGCCGTTGACGTGCCACCACGCCTGCGCCATCTTCTCGTCGCCGGAGCCGGGCGTGGTGTAGACCGACTGCGGCATTTCGAGAAAGACGAGCCGCTCGCCGGGGCCGACCTCGTCCCTGAGCAGCGTCAACTGCTTGGCGATTATCTCGTACTGCATCTGGACGTGGTTGTCGAGCATCGTCGCGGCGTTGAGCCGCGCGTCCTTTGTCCCCGTGATGATCTTCTCTATCTGCGCCTTGGCGACCCCGTCGAGGACGCCCGTGGGGAGGCCCGCCGTGCTGGGGGTCGGGGCCGTGACGGTCGGGGACGCCAGCGAGCCGGAGGGCGCCGTGATCTTGTCAATCTCGCCGGTGTGGAAGGTGATCTGCTGGTTGACGGCCGCCAGCTCGTCCTTCTTCTTCGCGACCTCGGTCTCCTTCGCGGTCTTGGCTCCGGCGGTCGCGGACGGGTCGGCCTCCATCCGCGCCCGCTCGATTTCGAGCCGGGAGATTTCGCGCGCGAGGGCGAGCGATTCGCCCTGTAGCGAGTCGCGGCGCGTGACCAACTGCTGGCGCCGCGAGTCGTTGAACTCGTTGTTGCGCTGGATGCGGGAGTTGTTGACGGCGATGGACTGGTCGAACTCGGCGCCGACGCCGAGCATTTGCTTGAGGATTTCGATGCGCGTGGCGTGCGTCTCGTTGGGGTCGAGGGCGGCCAGGCTCCTGGCCCTCAGCTCCAGGTTCTCCTGGTGCATCCGCGCGAGCAGGTAGTGGGCCTGCTCAAGCGACCAGATGCTCGGCTGGCCGAAGCTGACGACGACGGGCTTGCGCTTCCTCTCCTGAGCCGGGGCCGGGGGGGCAAACCAGCCCGCCAGTAGCGCGGCGCTCAACAGCGCGCACGCCCAGGCGCGTCTCGTTTCTCTCATCATCGTTTCTCCTTCAAGGGGAAGTCCGCCGGCGGGGGCGGTGAAGAATGCCGCCGACTCAGGGCGTCGGCGGGACGATAGTTTCAGTCGGGAAAACTTTGCGAAGGCCCGGACGGGGACGGGTAAAGCGGGCGGGGCAAACGCCCGGCAGAACGCAGTCTGAATGACCCGACGGCTCTTTTACACTCGGGCCGTGGGGCTGTCAACTTTTTTGGCGGGCGGGGCGGGCGACGAGTCAGCCGGCGTCGCCCTTGGCCCTGACGGACCCGGAGATTTTCTTGCGCGTCGTCTCGCCCGTCCTGAGCACGGGGAGCCCCTGGTCCACCTCGGCGTGCGGGCGCGGGATGACGTGCGTGGCGACGACCTCGCCGACGCGGCGCCCCGCGGCCGCGCCCGCGTCCACGGCCGCGCGCACCGCCCCGACCTCGCCCCTCACGATGGCCGTCACCAGCCCCGCGTCAATCTTCTCGTAGCCGACGAGCGTCACGTTGGCGGACTTCACCATCGCGTCGGCCGCCTCGATCATCGCCACCAGCCCGCGGCATTCCACCATCCCGAGTGCATCCATAGTTTTCCACCTGCTCAGTTCCTTAGAGAGTGAATCGGGGCCGGTATGCGGCCGCCGCGCCTGATGAAGATGTCGGAGGAGAACTTGTTGACGGGCATGACGGGGGCGCTGCCCAGGAGGCCGCCGAACTCTACAAGGTCGCCCACGTCGCGGCCCGGCGCGGGGATGATGCGCACCGCCGTCGTCTTGTTGTTCATGACGCCGACGGCCATCTCGTCGGCGATGATGGCGGCGAGCGTTTCGGCCGTGGTCGAGCCGGGGACGGCGATCATGTCGAGGCCGACCGAGCAGACGCTCGTCCACGCTTCGAGCTTTTCGAGCGAGAGCGCGCCGGCCTGCGCCGCCTTGATCATCGCGTCGTCCTCCGAGACGGGGATGAAGGCGCCGCTCATCCCGCCGACCGAGGACGAGGCCATCGCGCCGCCCTTCTTGACGGCGTCCGTCAGGAGCGCGAGCGCGGCCGTCGTCCCGTGCGCGCCCGCGCGCTCGAAGCCCAGGCCCTCGATGATCTCGGCCACCGAGTCGCCGGGCACCGGCGTCGGCGCGAGGCTGAGGTCAATGATGCCGAAGCGAATACCCAGGCGGCGCGCGGCCTCGCGGCCGACCAGCTCCCCGGCGCGCGCGAGCTTGAAGGAGAGCTTCTTGATGAGTTCGGCCATCTCTTCGAGCGGCGTGTCGGTCGGCGCGTGGCGCACGGCGTGGTTGACGACGCCGGGGCCGGAGACGCCGACGTTGAGGACCGCCTCCGGCTCGCCGACGCCGTGGAAGGCGCCCGCCATGAACGGGTTGTCCTCGACGGCGTTGGCGAAGCAGACGAACTTGGCGCAGGCCAGGCCCCCACGCTCGCGCGTCCGCTCGGCCATCTCCTTAATCAGCTCGCCCGTGCGGCGCACGGCGTCCATGTTGATGCCGGCGCGCGTCGTCGCCACGTTCAGCGAGGCGCACAGGCGCGCGGTCGAGGCCAGCGCCTCGGGCATCGAGTCGAGGAACAACTCTTCGGCGCGCGTCGCGCCCTTGTGGACGAGCGCCGAGTAGCCGCCGACGAAGTCCACGCCGACGGAGCCGGCCGCCTCGTCGATGGCGCGCGCCAGCGTCAGAAGCTCGCGCGTCGTGCGCGCGTTGCCGGAGACGAGCGACGCGGGCGTGATGGAGATGCGCTTGTTGGCGACGCGCAGGCCCAGCTCGTCGCCGATCTCGTTGACCGTGGGGACGAGCCGCGCGGCGGTCGCCTCTATCTTCTCGCGCACGGCCGCCGCCGTCTCCTCGACCGAGGAGCGGACGCAGTCGCGCAAAGAGAGGCCGAGCGTGACGGTGCGCACGTCCAAGTTCTCCATCTCCGTCATGCGCACGGTCTGAAGGATTTCGTCCTGTGTGTATTCCATCCGGTTTCAGCGCAGGACCTTCGTGCTGAGCAGGAGCACGACGACGAAGAGAAGGAAGGCCGCGACGGCGAGCAGGACGAAGCGCATCCCCGAGTCGTCGGGCGCCTCTTCCAGAACGACGAGCGCCTCCTCGCGCATCCGCCCGACGCGCGCCCGCGTGTTGTCGCGCGCGCGCGCGACGCGCCCCGGCCCGGCCTCGGCGGGCGTGCCCTCGGCGGGCGTGCCCTCGGCGGGTCGCGGCTCGGACCCGGCGACTTCGGACGGCGCGGCGGCCCCGTCGTCCGGCGCGGCCGCGCGCGTCGGAGGCTGTAGCC
>DATHBF010000039.1:0-6472 GCA_035296285.1 Pyrinomonadaceae bacterium
CCGCGGGCCTGGCGGGGACGATTTTGTCCTCTTCCTCCCGCCGTGCTTCGAGAAACGCGGAATAGTTGCCGGGATACTCGCGCAGGCGGCCCTCGCCCTCGAAGCGGATGACGTGCTCCACCGTGCGGTCGAGGAAGTATCGGTCGTGACTGACGACGATGAGGTTGCCGGGGAAGCCGTCCAGATAGTCTTCCAGCGTGATGAGGGTTTGAATGTCGAGGTCGTTCGTCGGCTCGTCCAGCAGCAGGAGGTTCGGCGCTCCCATCAGCACGCGCAGCAGGTAGAGCCGACGGCGCTCGCCGCCCGAGAGCTTTGCTATCGGCGCGTACTGCATGGCCCCTGTGAAGAGGAACCTTTCGAGCATCTGCCCCGCGGTGATGAATGAGCCGTCGGCCGTCTCGACCCGTTCGGCGACCGCGCGGACGTAATCTATCACCCGCTCCTGCTCCTCCAGGGCGCGGCTCTCCTGGTCGTAGTAACCGATGCGGACGGTCTGGCCCACTTCGAGGGAGCCGGCGTCGGGCGCGACCCGGCCGGCGATGATCTCAAGCAGCGTCGTCTTGCCCGCGCCGTTCGGGCCGATGACGCCGATGCGCTCGCCCGGCTTCAGGATGCGGCTGAAGCCGCCGACGAGCGCGCGGCCGTCGTACGACTTCGCAACGTCGCGCAGCTCCAGCACCTTCTTACCCAGCCGCGTCGAGCCGACCGACATGTCGAGCGCAGCCCTCGCCGCCTCTTTCGGCTGTGCGATGAGATTTTCGGCGCGTTCCACGCGGGCCTTAGACTTCCGCGTGCGGGCCTTCGCGCCCCGCCGCAGCCACGCCAGCTCGCGGCGAATCAGCATCTCCCGCTTCTGCCCTTCGACGGCGCGCGCGGCCTCCTGCTCCTCTTTCTTTTCGAGGTAGTAGGCGTAGTTCCCGTCGAACGCCTGCACCGCGCCCCTCTCGACTTCGAGGATGCGCGTCGTGACGCGGTCGAGGAAGTAGCGGTCGTGCGTGACGAGCAGGAGCGCGCCGCCGTAGCCGTTCAGATAGTCTTCGAGCCAGGAGATGGTCTCGGCGTCGAGGTGGTTGGTCGGCTCGTCGAGAATGAGGAGTCCCGGGCGTTCGATGAGCGCGTGCGCGAGCGCGACGCGCTTGCGCTGCCCGCCGGAGAGCGTGCCCATCCTCGCGTTCGTGTCGGTGATGCCTAAGCGGCCGAGGACCGTCCGCGCGTTCGTCTCCAACTCCCACGCGCCTGACGCCTCCAGAAGACGCCCCAGTTCCGACACGCGGTCTAACGCCCGCCGGTCGTCCCCGCCTTTGGCGGCAAGCTCGCCGCAGGCGCGCTCGTAATCCAACAGCAATCTCATCCGCGCGTCGCTGGCGGCGAACACGGCTTCCAGCACGGTCGCTTCCGGCTCGTATGGCGGGTTCTGCGGCAGGTACCCGACGGTGACGCCGTCGGCGAAAGTGATGCGCCCGGCGTCCGGACTTTCGTCGCCGGAGATGAGGCGGAGGAACGTCGTCTTGCCCGAACCGTTGACGCCGACCACGCCGACGCGGTCGTGGCTGTCTAGGCCGAGGCTGACGTTCTCAAGAATCGGCCGCAGGCCGTAGTCTTTGCTGACCGCTTCGACGGATAGAATGTGCATTAACTGTGGCCGCGCCCCTCACTGCGCCTTCGTTCCGTGAGACGTGATCTTGTTGATGGCTTCCGACACGGCGAGCCTCACGACCGTCGCCTGATCCTTTTGCAGTTCATTCAACGCCGGCAGTGCCACCCTCGCGTCACTTCCCAGCTTGCCTAAAGCCGTGGCGGCCGCCGCGCGGACCAGCGGCTCTTCGTCCTTCAACAGCCCGACCAGCGCGGCGACCGCCGCTCTGGCCTCGCCCCCGATGTTGCCCAACCCCTTCGCGGCGCTGAGGCGTACGAACCTGTCCCGGTCCTTCAACGCCTCGGTCAACGCCGGCACCGCCGCCTTCGCCCCGGGGCCGATCTCGGCCAGGGCCTCCGCGCCGTACCTGCGGACGTGCTCACTGGCGTCGCTCAACGCCCCCGTCCAGACCGGCACGGCCTCCCCCGGCTCCAGCCCGATGCGCTTGAGCGCCTGGGCCGCGTTCATCCGGACGACGAACTCCTGGTCCTTCATCAACTCTATCAGGGCGGGCGCCGCGCCCCTGGCCTCCGGGCCGATTCCGCCCAGAGCCTCCGCCGCGGCTTTGCGCGCGGACACACTCCTGTCCTTCAACAACAGAACCAACGCGGGGACAGCCGCCTTCGCCTCGACGCCGAACCGCCCGAGCGCCTCGGCCGCGTCCCTGCGGACGCCTTCGTTCTCATCTTTAAGCAACTCGGTCAACGCCGGGGCGGATGCTTTCGCCTGACCCCCGATTCGACCCAGTGCGCGAGCCGCACTGGCCCGCGCCCATGGGCTCTCGTCTTTCAGCAGTTCGGTCAACGCCGGGACGGCCGGTCCCGCCTCCGCGCCGACCTGCCCTAACGCGAAGGCGGCGTTGCCTCGCACCGAGCGGTTGCCGTCTCTGAGAGCCCCCGTGAGGGCGGGCACGGCGGACCTCGCCTCCGGCCCCATCCTGCCGAGTGCCTCGGCCGCAGTCTTTCGTAAGTCCTCGTCCGAATCCCTGAGCGCCGCCGCCAGGGCGGGCACCGCGGCTTTCGCCCCGACCCCGAGCCCCTTTATCTCCTCGGCGGCGGCGAGGCGGTCCCGCCTGTCCCCCTCTTGCAGGCGCCGAACGAGGGCCTGAGTCTGCGCCTCACTCGCCCCTTGCGCGAAAGCCGCGTTGGCGAGACATGAGGCGGCAAGAAGACTCACGCCGAGCAGCCGTAACACCGGAAGTAGAGGCATCGCGACCAAATCCTTTCACAAGCACTATGAGACTGACTACTGCCGCTCCTTCGCGGCGTCGCGCGCGTGGGTCATGGCGCGTACCGACACGTCACTCCTCGCTCTCGCCAGCGTCGCCCTGCGAGGCGCCGTCCCTGACTCGCGTGAGGACATCTATCCTGAGCCGCAGCCAGTCCACGCCCTTCGGCCCCTGGTAGTCATGCGCCGCGAAGTAGTACACGCCGTTCCCGGCCCTCAGGGCGAACCTCGCCTCCCTCTTCTGGTACTCGACGCGGAAGCCTTTCTTCCGCCCGACTTCACCCAAATCGCGCGTGATGGCGCGCGCCTGCCGGTCCGCTTCCTCCGCCCACTCCGAAGCCATCGCCCTTAACCCCCCTCGTGATTGAACACCTGGCAGATGTTGCCAAACCGGCAACCGCCAGGCAAGAGTCCACACAGAGTCTGCCGGAAGAACGCGAGGAAAGGTTTATAATCACGCCGCGGTATTTCCGACAAAACCGTTAATGAGGAAGGGGACTCATAACAGTCGTGAACGAAAGTAAACTCGCCTTAAAGCACTTGGTCCGGGAGCCCGTAGACGGGGGGCCGACGCCTCCCCCGCTGCTTCTGCTTCTGCACGGGGTGGGCAGCAACGAGGAGGACCTCTTCGGCCTCGCCCCGTATCTGGACAGAAGGTTTCTGGTCGTGAGCGCCCGCGCGCCCGTCGCGCTTGAGTTCGGCGGCTACGGCTGGTTCCGAATCGACTTCACGCCGCGCGGGATGGTGGCCGATGTGGAGCAGGCGAAGAGGAGCCTCGGGATGCTCCCGGGCTTCATAGACGGGTTGGCCGATACTTACGGCGCCGACGTACGCCGGGTCTACCTCTGCGGGTTCAGCCAGGGGGCGATGATGAGCCTCGCATTGCTGCTCACGAGCCCGGAGAAGGTCGCGGGCGTGGTCGCAATGAGCGGCCGGCTGCCGAGGCAAGTGCTGGAGTGGGAGCCCGACCGCGCGGCCTTAACGGGTAAGCCGGTACTGGTCACGCACGGCCTCTACGACACCATGCTGCCGGTCGAGCAGGGCCGGGAGGCGCGCGACTACCTGAGCGGGCTGCCGCTCGAACTCACCTACCGCGAGTACCCGATGGCGCACGAGGTGAGCGCCGAGAGTCTGAGGGCCGTGACGGCGTGGCTCACCAGAACCCTCGACGCCGGCATGGGTGCGCGCGGAAGCGGCGAATAGTAATTACCGGCGCGGGAAAGCAATAGGGAGGCGACCTGTGTCGCCTCCCTATTGCTTTCCCATACGGCGGGCGGTATACTCCTGTAGGAATCCCATAGGAGACGGCGAAGGTGGGCGACAAGACCGACATCTGGCAGGGCACGTTGGCCCTGATGATTCTAAAGACCTTGGAGGCCATGGGCCCTCAGCACGGCTACGGCCTCGCGCGGCGTATCGAGCAGACCAGCGGGGACGCGTTCTCGATCAACTACGGCACGCTCTACCCGTCGTTGCTCAAGCTGGAGCAGGAGGGCTACGTGTCGTCGGAGTGGGGGGTCTCGGATAACAACCGCCGGGCCAAGTATTACAAGCTGACTCGCGCGGGGCGCAGGCAGCTCGCTAAAGAGGCCCGCGAGTGGGAGCGGACCACCGCAATCCTGGCGAGATTCTTCGACCCGGCGGAGGAGTCCTGATGCGCATCAGGCGTCTGCGTGCCTGGCTGGCGCGCGCGGCCAGTCTGGTCAGGCGGGCGGAGCGGGACCGCGAGCTGGCGGAGGAGCTTGAGGCCCATCTCCAGATGCAGGTGGAGGACAACCTGCGCGCCGGGATGAGCCCGCGGGAGGCGCGCCGGCAGGCGCTCATCAAGCTGGGCGGCCTGACCCAGGCCAGAGAAGATTGCCGTAGAAGGAGTGGTTTGCCGATGCTCGAAGACCTGTGGCAGGACCTGCGTTACGGGCTGCGGACGCTCGCCAGGCGCAGGGGGTTTACGCTGGCGGCGGTGGCTTCGCTCTCTTTGGGCATCGGCGCCTGCACCGCCGTCTTCAGTGTCGTGGACGGCGTGCTGCTGCGCCCCCTCCCGTACCCCGAACCCGGCCGCATCCTCGAACTCCGGGAGGTGAACGAGAAGGGCGCGGCGATGCCGTTCGCCGAGCCGAACTATCTCGACCTCCGGGCGAGCGGCCGCAGCCTTGAGGCGCTGGCACAGTACAGGCCCAGCACAACGAGCGTGGTAGGCGGGAGCGAGCCGGCGCGCGCGCGCGTGACCGCGGCCTCGGGCGATTTCTTCGGCGTGATGGGCGTCCGCCCGGCCGCAGGTCGCACGTTCCTCGCCGGTGAGGTCGGCGTCGGCGGCGGCCACGTGGCCGTGGTCAGCCACGGCTTCTGGCAAAGACTCATGGGCGGCAGGCGCGATTTCGACTCCGTCGCGCTGAACATCTACGACTGGAGCTTTACCGTGGTCGGGGTCATGCCGCCCGGCTTCGACTACCCGCGCGGCACCGAAGTCTGGATACCCCGCGAGGTGTTCCCCGAACAGACTTCGCGGACCGCGCACAACTGGAGCGTCGTCGCGCGCCTGCGCCCCGGCGTGGGAGTCGAGGATGCGCGCGCCGACCTGACGGCGTTCGGGGCTCGCCTGAAGGCTGAGCACGGCGGCGGCGTGGACGCGGCGGGCGTCACGGCCGTCCCCCTCCAGGACTACATGGTTGGCGACGTTCGCAGTCTCCTCCTGACCCTCCTGGGTGCGGTCGGCCTGCTGCTCCTCATCGCGTGCGCGAACGTCGCCAACCTTATGCTCGCGCAGGCCACGGCGCGGCGGAAGGAGGTTGCGGTGCGCGCCGCGCTGGGCGCGACGAGGCTCCGGCTCCTCAGGCAGTTCGTGACGGAGTGCGTGCTGCTGACGTTTATCTCGGGCGCGCTGGGGGTGCTGCTCGCCTACTGGGGGGTGGACGCCATCCTCAGTCTGAACGCGGGCGGCCTGCCCCGCGCCGAAGAGGTTGCGGTGGACGTGCGGGCGCTGGCGGTCGCGCTGGGCCTCGCGTTGCTGACCGCACTCGCGCTCGGGCTTACCTCGGCCATGCGAGGCTCCGACGCGGGGCTCCAACATGGCCTCAGGGATTCGGGGCGCGGGCAGACCTCGGGTCTCGCCGGCTCGCGGCTGCGCGGCGCGCTCGTCGTCTCACAGGTGGCGCTGACGCTCGTGCTCACGGCGGGCGCCGCGCTCCTCGGCAAGAGTTTTCTACAACTGCTCAGCGTCGACCCGGGCTTCCGCCCCGAGAGCGCGGTGGCGATGAGCACGTCTCTGCCCACGGCCCAGAACGACGAACAGCGGAGACGACAACTGCTCTTCCACGAGCAACTGCTCGAACGTCTCCGGCAGATTCCGGGCACGGTCGCGGCGGGCGGCGTCAACAGCCTGCCCATCTCGGGGGGCGGAAGCAGCGGCACTTTCCTGATAGACAACGACCCCTCGCGTACGGGATACGCCGAGTACCGCATCGCGTCGCGCGGCTACTTCGAGGCGATGGGCATCCCTCTGCTTCAGGGCCGCCCCTTCTCCGAGGAGGACCGGCCCGACTCGACGCACGTCGCCGTCATCAGCCAGTCGCTGGCGCGTAAAGTCTGGCCGGGCGAGAGCCCTCTGGGCCA